>WFXL01000020.1 GCA_015490605.1 Rhodospirillales bacterium | reverse complement strand
GCCACCAAGCCACCAGGCATTCCTGCAGGTATGGGCGACTACCTGGTGCGAGTCCTGGCCCGGCTGGGTGCTGGAGGGAACTCCGGCGCTGCATTCGCAGGTCCTTCGTCAGCCGCCCTCGGATGAACTGGCCGAATAGGGCGGGTTGCACCTTGCGGTTCGGACCAGTGACGTTTGGTGCCAGGCACGGACGGTTGGCAAATCGCGGGAATACCAAGGAGGCGCCTTGAGGCAGCTTCACACCGCGAAGCTTGGCGTGGTTGCCGGTTCCGGTCGGACTGTCCACTCCCCAAGACCCCGCGCCCACCCTTTCGGTGTCGCCGGGCCGTTGACGGCGGCGGCGGGAGGACGCATGTCTTGTGCGGGCCCCTGTGGCGGAACTGGTAGACGCGGCAGACTCAAAATCTGCTGGGCTTCGGCCCGTGCTGGTTCGAGTCCGGCCAGGGGCACCAGCTCCACGCCCCGATCGCTGCTGCTGGGACCATGGTCCTGTCTGGCTGCCTCGCGCGTGGTGCGGGCTGCACCTCATTCACCAGGCCATGGTGTGCGGGCCTACGGTGCCGGAAGGCGCACAAGTGCCCTGGCCCAAGCGCGGCACGGCGCCGGGCCCCAGACTTGACCCCCGCGGGGCAAGCCTCCAAGAGCCGTGTCGCGCAAACGCCCCGGATCGCGGGTACGAGCCGGCTGTTGGGATGCCGGCATGATCCCGCCGGTGGTGGCGGGCATGGGCAGTTGATGCCGTCGTGCGGGTGAGGGGGGATCAAACCTCCTGCCGCCAGCGGAGGTCCGACCCTCTCTCAAAGGCCTCGCGCTCGAACCGCCGTGGGCGCGTGGGCGGTGGTCGTCGGGGAGATGGCACGTGACCTGGAGTCTTCTGGTCCTGGGGTTTCTCACGGGGCTGCGGCATGCGCTTGAGGCCGACCATGTGGCGGCGGTGGCGGCCATGGCCAGTGGCGAGCGGCGGCGCGGGCGCATTGTGCAGTACGGGGTGCTTTGGGGCAGCGGCCATACCACCGTCCTGTTTCTGGTGAGCGGCGGCGCCGTAGCCTTCGGCTGGGCGCTGGGTGAGCGCTTCGGCCTGTGGGTGGATCTGGCGGTGGGGCTGGTGGTGGCCTGGCTCGGCGTGGGGGTGCTGCGGCGACTTCGCGCTGAGCGCATCCACGCCCATCTCCACCATCATGGCGACGGGCGCTGGCACCTCCACTTCCACAGCCATGCGGGCGAACAGGGGCCGCATGATCCTGCTCATCACCACCACGACCATCCGCCGGGGCCACCCTGGCGGGCGTTCGCCGTGGGGCTCCTGCACGGGCTTGCGGGCTCGGGACCGCTGGTGGTGCTGGTGGCGGGAGCCACCGGTTCGCTGCCGCTGGCGCTCGCCTATGTGCTCATCTTCGGGCTCGGCTCCATTGCCGGCATGGGGCTGTTGAGCCTGGTGCTGGCGTGGCCGCTGGGCTGGTCGGCGCACAACACCACCCGCCTCGCACGGCTGGTGCGCACCGCGACGGGCCTCGCGGCCATCGCCGTGGGGCTGGAGCTTTCCGCCCGCGCCCTCTGGACCCTCTGGGGCATCTGATGGCGCCGCACAGGCTCCCTCAATGCTCACCGCCGTGCCATAGCGTCTCGCGGCCGCCGGCAGCCGGCCGATCGCGGCCACACCCACGAGCACCCGGACCGCCGCGCCTGGAGACGGGGGCCCATGTCGGGACAGCGGCCGGGTCCGCCCGCGAGGGTGGCGCAGCCCCACCCCGCTCATCAAGCGCGCGATCCTGACGGGCCACTGCCCACGCCCATCGATCCGACCGCCCTTCGAGGCCACACGCCCACCGGCCCACCACCCACGCCCGTGAGGGCCGACCACCATGACTCTCGCCTAGGAACGCCACGTCGGTCCACCACCCACACCCGTGAGAGCCGACCCTGCGCGCGGCGAGCGAGGCGCACCGCACCTCCCGCCACTCACGCCCGTGGAGCGACCCCCTTCGTCCACGGCCATATCTTCGCTTCTGGCCCGCCGCCCATGCCCGTGGGGGCACCCGTTTCAGCATGGGGTGTCCAACCGTCGGACCCCGCAGGCCCCCGGGCCGCCGCGCGCCCCTCCGTGGGATCCGCACCTGCCGGCGCCCTAGACCATGCAGGTATAGTCGATCTCATAGCGCTGGCGCAGCACCGTCGCCCAGCCGCGGGGCACCTGGCGCAGCAGCACCTCCGCCTGCATCCGGCGGATCCGGCGGATGGTCTGGACCAGCGCCTCGGAGGTGCGCGAGGGCAGCGTCTGGGCCTCGCCGAAGGGAATCGCCACCAGCGGCACCCGCATCATCCGCAGATCCGGCACCTCGCCCTTGACCTCCTCCAGCTGGATTGCCTGCAGGCGTGAATGATCCCGCAGCATTCCCACCGCCTGCTCCAGCCGCGGCGCATAGGTGCCGGCGAGCACCCCCCGCACCAGAAAGCCGAGCCGCCGCTCACCATCCACCCCGAGCGCCCGCAGATGGTCCACATAGGCCTGGCAGGCGGCACGGTTGACCAGCGTCTGATAGTGCACCTCCACCAGCGGCACCGTATCGTCCAGCGGATCGTCGTCCAGCAGCAGCAGATGGCGCCCGAGGATGAACAGATCGAGCTTGAGCAGCGCCTCGATGTCGTTGCGCCCGAGCTCCTCAAGCCGCTCGAGATGGCGCCGGCTGCCCGGATCCAGCCCCAGCAGCACCATCGAGGAGGGATTGCCGTGCTGGTCCAGCACCGGCACGTGTTCCGTCTCGGCCTGGCGGTAGAGCCGGTGGAGCAGCAGCTCAGCCTCGGGCACCGGCCGGGCGGTGGTGCGAAAGCGCCGCTCCAGAAGTTTCCACGGGTCCTCGCCCGTCACGAGATCCTCCCCCGAGACCGGCACCGCACCCGAACGGGTCTCCAGCCGGGCCGCACGCGAGAGCGCCTCACCATCGAGCGGCAGCCCCTCGCGCCGCACCCGTTCCAGCAGATCGCCCGACCCCAGCACCGCCAGTTCTACCGCCTCCACCAGCGCCGCCAGCCGCTGCGGCACCTCCGCCGGCGCCAGCCCCGGGAAGATCACGAGAAAGCCCTGATCCACCCGGCAGTAGCGCTCCCTCGGGCCGAGCTCGCGCCGCAGCACCCGCTCCACCAGCGCCGTCACCTCCCGCTGGAGCACGCTCCAGCGATCTCCCAAGGCTGCCCGGATGCGCTCAAGCCCCAGAAGATGGACCTGGGCCATGGGCACTTCGCCCTCGCCCCGCTCCAGCACCTCCCGCAGGATCGCCTCGAGCTCGCTGCGAGTGCGCTTGGCATTGGCCTCTCCCGGATCGAGCCAGGCCCAGAGCCCACCCACACCCTCCTCGCCCCCGGCGGCCACCAGCGCCAGCTCGCGCGGTTGGCCCACGCCCGCGCCCAAATGGACCTCCACCATCACGGGCAGCCCCGGCTGCCCCCGGGCCTCCGCCAGCGCCGCCTCGAAGGCGGGCCGCTCCTCGCCGTGGAGCAGATCGGCCAGCGGATGGCCCTCCAGGTGGACCACCGGCGCATCGAACAGGCGCGCGGCCTCGAGCCCGGCCCGCCGGATGCGCCCGCGCGCATCCAGCTCCAGCAGCGGCAGCGGCGCCGCCTGCAGCAGGGTGTCCATCAGCACCTCGCGGCGCCGGGCCTCGGCCTCGGCCGCCGCCGCCCGCCGCAACAGCTCCGCCCGTTCCACCACATAACCGATGATGCGTGGCAGCGCCGCCATGAGCGGCGAATCCAGCGGCAACCAGTCCTCCGCCCCGGCGCGCAGCGCGCGCGCCGCCCGCCGCCCATGGTCCGGTGCCGCCAGCACGATCACCGGCACCGGCGCAAACCGCCCCAGGACTTCCGCCTGGGCCTCCCCCGCCTCCTCCGGGAGGAAGTCCGCCGCCAGCAGCACCACCATCGGCCGCGCCTTCTCGGCCCGCATCACCCCGCTTGCCAGATCGGCGGCATGGAGGATCTCGAGCCGGGTGGCCGCCCGCGGGCCGAACAGCCCCTCGAGGCGCCCGACCAGCTCGGCCGAGGGATGCACCAGCAGGATCCGCAGCACCGGAGAGACTTCCCGAACACCCCGTCACCGCTCTACCCCACAAATCCCAACAAGCGGTTAACGCCCGCCCGCTTGCGGCCCCGCCGGCACCGGGGCTAAGCGGACGGCGCCGGCCACATGAGGAATCCCATGAGCGCTACCCTGCCCGAGCGCATGACCGCCATCGCCATCCGCGAGCCCGGCGGGCCCGAGGTGTTGGTGCCGGTGATGGTCCCGCGGCCCGAGCCGGGGCCGGGAGAGGTGCTGATCCGGGTGGCGGCCGCTGGTGTCAACCGGCCGGACGTGCTCCAGCGCCTCGGGCGCTATCCACCGCCGCCGGGCGCGAGCGAGCTGCCGGGGCTCGAGGTGGCGGGCGTGGTGGCGGCGGTGGGGCCGGATGTGGCGCGTTTTCGCCCGGGCGATGCGGTGTGCGCGCTCCTCGCCGGCGGCGGCTATGCGGACTACGCCTGTGCACCCGAACCCCAGGTGCTGCCGCTGCCCCGCGGTCTTTCCTTCGTGGAAGGGGCGGCCCTGCCGGAGACCTTCTTCACCGTCTGGCACAATGTGTTCGAACGCGGGCGGCTGGCCGCCGGCGAGAGCTTCCTGGTCCATGGCGGTGCGAGTGGCATCGGCACCACCGCCATCCAGCTGGCCCGCGCCTTCGGTGCCCGGGTGTTCGCCACCGTCGGCACCGCCGCCAAGAAGGAGGCGTGCGAACGGCTCGGGGCCGAGCGGGTGATCCTTTACCGCGAGGAGGATTTCGTGCGGGTGGTGAAGGAGGCCACCCAGGGCCGCGGCGTCGATGTGATCCTCGACATGGTGGGCGGCGACTATGTGCCGCGCAATCTCGAGGCGTTGGCGGTGGAGGGGCGGCTGGTGCAGATCGCCTGGCTCGGGGGCTCGCGGATTGCCGCCGACTTCGCCCGGCTGATGTTCAAGCGGCTGTGGTGGACCGGCAGCACCCTGCGGGCCCGGTCGGTGGCGGACAAGGGCCGCATCGCCCAGGCACTCGAGAAGCGGGTGTGGCCCCGGATCGAACGGGGCGAGGTGCGGCCGGTGATCTTCCGCACCCTGCCGCTGGAGCAGGCGGCCGAGGCCCATCGGCTGATGGAGGCGGATGTCCACATCGGCAAGCTGGTGCTCACCACCGCCTTCGGCCGCGACCACCCCCGCCCCTGAGGGCCGGGGCTGTGCTTGTTCCCAGAGCACCTTCTGCTACCCTTGGCGCCACGGGGCGTGGGCCGGGTCGCTTGACGACACCTCAGCACGCGCCTAGATGCTCGCGCCTCGAAGAGCCGGGCCTGCGGCTGCCTCGCCCGCGAGGCGACCCGACCCGGAGGTCCGCGTCGCAGGGATGCGCGGACACAGCGGGAGCCGTACCTGATGCCCGAACTCGGCGACTTGCTCACGCCCGATCGCATCGCCCTCGACGTCCCGGCGCGCAGCAAGCGGCAGATCCTCCGCGAACTGGCAGATCTGGTGGCCAAAGACCTGGGACTGGATGCCGACACCATCCTGCAGGCGCTTTTGGAGCGCGAGAAGCTGGGCTCGACGGCCATCGGCCAGGGCATCGCCATTCCGCATGCGCGTGTGCCCGAGCTCGAGGAGCTGGTGGGGGCCTTCGTGCGCCTGGCTGAAGCCGTGGATTTCGATGCCCTCGATGAGGAGCCGGTGGATCTGATCTTCCTGCTGCTGGCTCCTGCGGCCACCAGCAGCGCCGAACATCTGCGCATCCTCGCCCGCCTCGCGCGGCTGTTGCGCGATCCCGAGGTGCGCCGGCGCCTGCGCGAGGAGAAGGACGTGGGGCGGGTGCTGCGGCTTCTGGGCAGCGGCCGCGAGAGCCGTGCCGCCTGAGGACGACGGCACCCTCTCCGGCTGTCGTCTGCACGCAAGCTGCGTGCGCTGGCTCGAGCGCGGGATCCTCATCCGCGGCCCCTCCGGCAGCGGCAAGTCGGCGCTGGTGGCGCGCCTGCTGGGTGCCGGCGCCTGGCTGGTGGCCGACGATGTGGTGGAGCTGCGGGTGCAAGCCGGGCGGCTCTGGGCCCACGCACCCGCTCGGGGTGGATTGGTGGAACTGCGCGGCCTCGGCATCTACCGCACCGCCCGTCTTGCCCGCACACCGCTTCATCTCGCCGTGCGGCTGGCCCCCGGCCCCGGCGCGGAGCGCTTGCCGCCGGCCGGCCGCACCGCCATATGCGGCGTCGAGCTGGCCGAGATCGCGCTCGACCCCGACTTTCCGGCGGCCGTAGCCTTTCTCGGTCTCCGTCTGCTGGCCCAGCGGGTCGATCCATGAGCCCCATGGTGGTGGTCACCGGCATGGCCGGGGCCGGCCGCAGCAGCGCGCTGAAGATCCTCGAGGACCTGGGCTTCGAGGCGGTGGACAATCTGCCGCTGGCGTTGCTGCCGCGGCTTGCGGCGGATGCCGGCAGCGACGAGACCACCCCGCTGGCACTGGGCATCGACAGCCGCTCGCGCGCCTTCGATCCCCAGCGGCTGCTGGACCAGCTGGCGCGGCTCGGGCGCGGTCGCTCAGAGCGGGTGCGGCTGGTGTTCCTCGATGCGGACGATGAGGTGCTGCTCCGCCGCTTCACCGAAACCCGCCGGCGCCATCCCCTGGCGCAACGCCGGCCGGTGGTGGATGGGATCGTGCGCGAGCGGCAGATGATGGCTCCCCTCAAGGCGGCGGCGGACCTGGTGGTGGACACCAGCCGGCTTTCGGTGGCGGGGTTGCGCCGCATCCTCGAGGGCCACTTCGGCGCCCTCGGCCGGCGTGAGCTCCAGATCACCGTGGTCTCCTTCGCCTTCCGCCACGGCCTGCCGCGCGAGGCCGACCTGGTGTTCGATGTGCGCTTTCTTGCCAATCCCCACTATGTGGACGAGCTGCGGCCGCTGAGCGGGCGCGATCCCCGGGTGGCCGCCCATGTGCGCGGCGATCCCGCCTATGCCGAGTTCGAACGGCGGCTGTTTGCGCTGGTGGATTTCCTGCTGCCGCGCTATCGCGCCGAGGGGCGGCGCTATCTCACCGTGGCCGTTGGCTGTACCGGCGGGCGCCACCGCTCGGTGGCGGTGGCCGAGCGCCTGGCCCAGCATCTGCGCGACCGCGGCCTCAGCCCCCACCTGATCCATCGCGACCTTGCGGGAGATTCCCCAATGGCGGAAGCGGCGCCATGATCGGCATCGTGCTGGTGACCCACGGCGATCTCGCCCGCGAGTTCGTCACCGCCCTCGAACATGTGGTGGGGCCGCAGGAGGCGGTGCGGGCGGTGGCCATCGGCCCAGATGATGACATCGAGGCCCGTCGTGCCGAGATTCTTGCCGCCATCGAGGAGGTGGACCGCGGCCAGGGGGTGGCGGTGCTCACCGACATGTTCGGCGGCACCCCCTCCAACCTCGCCCTCACCGTGCTGGACCGCCCCGGCGTGGAGGTGATCGCCGGGGTCAATCTGCCGATGCTGATCAAGCTCGCCAGCGTGCGCTCCCAGCTGCCGCTGGCCGAGGCGGTCGCGGCCGCGGCCGAGGCCGGGCGGCGCTATATCAAGCTGGCAAGCCGCTATCTCGCCGAACCGCCACGCAAGGACCAATGACCGCAGCCGGAGAGCGCCCACCGCGCCGCATCCGCGTGACCGTGGTCAACAGCCGCGGGCTTCATGCCCGCGCCGCTGCCCGCTTCGCCCGCCTGGCCGAGAGCTTTGACGCCGAGGTCACGGTTCGGCGGGATGATCTCGCGGTGCCGGCCACCTCGATTCTCGGGCTAATGATGCTGGCCGCCGCCCCCGGCACCGAACTCCACCTCGAGGCCCGCGGCAGTGAGGCCGATGCCGCCCTCGAGGCGCTGGCCGACCTTGTCCGCCGCGGGTTCGACGAATAGACCCGGCGGCGGCCATCCCCATCCACCCCTGTCAGGAGGTTTTGCCCGCGATGACCGAGGTTGCCGAGTTCCAGGACTACCGCGTCGCCGACATCTCGCTCGCGGAGTGGGGACGCAGGGAGATCGCCATCGCCGAGCGGGAGATGCCCGGCCTCATGGCGATCCGCGAGGAATATGGCGAGCGCAGGCCGCTGGCCGGGGCCCGGATTGCCGGCTGTCTCCACATGACGGTGGAGACGGCCGTGCTGATCCGCACCCTGCGCCATCTGGGCGCCGAGGTCCGCTGGTCCTCCTGCAACATCTTCTCCACCCAGGACCATGCTGCCGCCGCCATGGCGGCCGAGGGGGTGCCGGTGTTCGCCTGGAAGGGCGAGACCGAAGAGGAGTACTGGTGGTGCGTCGAGCAGACCATCTTCGGCCCCGATGGCTGGCGCCCCAATCTGCTGCTGGACGATGGTGGCGACCTCACCTGGCTGATGCATGAAAAATACCCCGAGCTCCTGGCGGACGTGCGGGGCGTGTCGGAAGAGACCACCACCGGCGTCCACCGCCTCTATGAAATGGAGAAGCAGGGGCGGCTGCTGATCCCGGCCATCAATGTCAATGACAGCGTCACCAAGTCCAAGTTCGACAATCTCTACGGCTGCCGCCAGAGCCTGCTGGACGGCCTGATGCGCGCCACCAGCACCATGATCGCCGGCAAGGTGGCGGTGGTGTGCGGCTATGGCGATGTCGGCAAGGGCTGTGCCCAGGCGCTGCGCGGCCAGGGGGCGCGGGTGGTGATCACCGAGATCGACCCCATCTGCGCGCTGCAGGCAGCCATGGATGGCTATGAGGTCACCACCATGGACGAGATTGCGCCGGTGGGCGACATCTTCATCACCGCCACCGGCAACATCGACGTCATCACCCTCGACCACATGCGGGCGATGAAGGACGGGGCGATCGTCTGCAACATCGGCCACTTCGATTCGGAAATCCAGGTCTCAGCCCTGCGCAACTTCCGCTGGCGCGAGATCAAGCCCCAGGTGGACGAGGTGGAGTTCCCCGACGGCAAGAAGATCATCGTCCTCGCCAAGGGGCGGCTGGTCAACCTCGGCTGCGCCAAGGGGCATCCCAGCTTCGTCATGAGCGCCTCCTTCACCAATCAGGTGCTGGCCCAGATCGAGCTCTGGACCAACCCGGGCAAATATGAGAACAAGGTCTACATGCTGCCCAAGAAGCTCGACGAGATGGTGGCACGGCTGCACCTGCCCAAGCTCGGCGTCAAGCTCACCCGGCTGACGCCCGAACAGGCGGCCTATATCGGCGTCGATGTCGACGGACCCTACAAGCCCGATCACTATCGCTACTGAACCCGGGCGGGCGGTTCTCCGGCTGCCGTCGGAGGCCGCCACCCGCACCCTCGCCGCCCGTCTCGCCCGGCTGCTGCGGCCGGGCGATCTCGTCCGGCTCGAGGGCGATCTCGGCAGCGGCAAGACCGCCTTCGCCCGCGCCCTGATCCGCGCCCGCGCCGGCCAGGCCATCGAGGTCCCGAGCCCCACCTTCACCCTGGTGCAGCGTTACGAGCTGCCGGGGCTGGTGGTGGTGCACGCCGACCTCTACCGCCTGGCCGATCCTGCCGAGGTGGAAGAGCTCGGCCTCGAGGAGGCGCTGGAGGACGCGGCGGTGCTGGTGGAATGGCCCGAGCGCGCGGGCCCGCTCTTGCCGCCGGCGACGCTGACGCTACGCTTCGCCTTCGAAGCGGCGGGAGGCCCGGAGGTGCGGCGGCTTGTCATCGAGGCCGGGTGCGGCTTCGCCGACCGGCTGGCGGCGCTGGTGGAGGGCTGAGCCGTGGCGGCCGGCGGACTGCCGCCGCCGGGCGTCTATGACATTCCGGCGGGGGCTCCGTTCCTTGACCTGCTGGCCGAGCGCCTGCTGGCGCTCGATGGCGACACCCTCGCCCGAACCCGCATCCTGCTGCCCTCGCGCCGCGCCTGTCAGGAGCTCCAGCGCCACCTGGTCCGGCGGGCGGGCGAGCGCGCCCTGCTGCTGCCACGGCTGGAGCCGGTGGGCGAGGTGGATCCGGCCGAGCTGGTGCTGGATCCGGAGGTGGCGGCCACCATCCCGCCGGCCATGCCGCCGCTGTTGCGCATTCTGCTGCTGGCCCGGCTCGTGGCCCCGGCCCAGGGGCTGCCGGTGGAACAGGCGGTGCGGCTTGCGGGCGAACTCGCCGCGCTCCTGGACGAGCTCGCCACCGAGGAGGTGGGGCTCGAGGCGGTCACCAGGCTGGCGCCGGACGAATATGCCGAGCACTGGCAGACGATCCTGCAGTTCCTCGAAATCCTGCGGGACCATTGGCCGGCGATCCTGCGCCAGTATGGCATGGTGGATCCGGCCGAGCGTCGCCGGCGGCTTCTGGATGCGCTGGCAGCCCGCTGGCAGCAGCAACCGCCGCCGGAGCCGGTGATCGCCGCAGGGGTGACCGGCACGGTGCCGGCGGTGGCACGCCTGCTCGGGGTGATCGCGCGCCTGCCCCGGGGCTATGTGATCCTGCCGGGGCTCGACCGCTGCCTCGACGAGAAGGCCTGGGCGCAGGTGCGGCACACCCCGACCCACCCGCAATGGGCGCTGGCGCGGCTGCTGGCAGACCACCTGCGGGTGGAGCGGCAGGCGGTGCGGCCCTTCGCACCCGAGGCCGAGACCGGCTGGATGCACGCTCGCGGCCGCCTGTGGTCGGAGGTGATGCGCCCCGCCGTAAGCGGCCTTGAGGCCGACGCCTCGCTGCCGCTGGAAGAGGCGCTGTCGGGGCTGGTGGTGAGCACCGCCAGCGATCGTGCCGAACAGGCGCTGGAGCTGGCCCTGCGGCTTCGGGAAGTGCTCGAGACGCCGGGGCGGCGGGCGATCCTGATAACCCCCGACCGCCACCTGGCCCGCCGGGTGGCGGCCGAACTGCGGCGCTGGCAGCTCGAGGTGGATGACACCGGCGGCCTGCCGCTGGACCAGACCCCGCCCGGGCGCTTTCTGCTCCATCTGGCCCATGCCTGCCTCGAGCCCTTCTCGCCACCGGCGCTGCTGGCCGCCCTGCAGCACCCGCTTGCCCGTGGCGGCCGCGAGGCCGGCGAGTTCCGCCGTCTCGCCCGCCAACTGGAGCGGGAGCTGTTGCGCGGGCCGCGGCCCGCGGGCGATCTCGCGGGCCTCGGCCGGCTGCTCAAGAAACGGCACGAACAGGCCCGTGCCGATGGGGATCCGGCCCGCAGCGAGACCCTTGCGCAACTGCTCGCCTGGTTCGAGGCGCTCACGCAGGACCTGAAACCGTTGCTTTGTCTCGCCGACAAGTCCGAGGTGAGAGCAGAGGAACTCCTGCAGGCCCACATCCAAGCGGCCGAGAACCTCGCCCGCGACCCCAAGGGGAGCTCGAAGGAGCTCTGGAAGGGCTGGATGGGACAGAAGCTCGCGCTTTTCCTCAGCGAGCTGGAGCCGGCACTGGCGGTGCTCGGGTCGCTGGAGCCGGCCGCCTGGCCGGCGGTGCTGGCCCATCTCATGGCCCAGGTGACGGTGCGCCCGCCCCATGGCGGCCATCCGCGCCTTGCCATCGTCGGCCAGCTGGAATCACGCCTGGTATCAGCCGATCTGGTGATCCTCGCCGGGCTCGAGGAGGGCAGCTGGCCAAGGCCGGCCATGGGTGGCCCGTGGCTGTCGCGCTCGATGCGGGAGGATGCCGGACTGCCGCCGGTGGACCAACGCATCGGCTTTGCCGCCCACGACTTCGTCCAGGCCGCCGGCGCACAGGCGGTGGTGCTGAGCACCAGCCGCCGCGATGAGGGCGGCAATCCCACGGTGGCCTCGCGCTGGCTGCAGCGGCTGGAGGCGGTGCTGCAGGCCCGCGGCTTCGACCTTGAACGGCTGGACGATGCCCGCGTGCGGCACTGGGCGCGGCAGCTGGATTCGCCTGAAACCCACCGCCCGCGCCCGCGCCCGCGACCCTGCCCGCCGCGGCACGTCCGACCACGCGCCTACCACGCCACCGAGATCGGCCATCTGCTGCGGGATCCGTTTCGCATCTACGCCCACCGCATCCTCGGCCTCGAGCCGCTGGAGCCGCTCGATGCCGACCCCACGGCCGCCGACCGCGGCCGCATCATCCACCTCATCCTGCGGGACTTCTGCCGACATCACCCCGCAGCCCTGCCGGACGGCGATGCCGAGGTGCTGGTGCAGCAGCTGGTGGAATTTGGCGAACGCCGCTTCAGGGACCTCGACGCCCATCCCCATCTGCGGCTGGTGTGGAAGACGCGCTTTGAACTCATGGTGCGCCATCTGGTGGCGGAGGAGTGCCGCCGCCGCACCCCCGACATCCGGGTCCACGCCGAAGTGGCGGGATGGCGCGAGATCACCCTCGAGGATGTGGACGGCACACCCCTCACCGTCACCATCCGCGCCCGCGCCGATCGCATCGAGAAGGCGCGCGGGCGGATCCGCATCATCGACTACAAGACCGGCAGCGTACCGAACGCGCGGGAGATCCAGCTCGGTCTTGCACCCCAGCTTCCGGTGGAGGCCTGGATTGCCACCGCCGGCGGCTTTGCTGAAGTGGGCCCGGGCGAGGTGGAGGCGGTGGAATATTGGCAGCTTACCGGCACGAGCCGGGGCATGGAGACGAAGGTCTACAGCGGAGATACTCTCAAGCGCTGGATTGCCGGGGTAGATCAGGGGCTGCGCCGCCTGCTTGCCTACTTCCTGCGGGATGAGGCGCCCTATGCCGCCATCCCGAGGCCCGATGTGGCCGAGCAGCGCTTCAACCCCTACCACCATCTCGCGCGGGTGCAGGAATGGTGGGGCCATGAGGGCCGAATGGCGGAGGACGCCTCATGAGTGCGCCTACGCCGGAACAACAGGCGGCCGCCGATCCCCGCCGCTCCGTGTGGGTCACCGCCAATGCCGGCACCGGCAAGACCCGGGTGCTCACCGACCGGCTGCTGCGGCTGCTGCTGGCGGGGGCCGAGCCCCAGGGAATCCTCTGCATCACCTTCACCCGCGCGGCCGCCGCTGAAATGACCGCCCGCATCGAGCGCCGCCTCGCCGCCTGGGCCATCGCGCACGAGGATCAGGTGTGGCAGGAGCTCGAGGAGCTTTTGGGCGGCCCGCCGCCGGCGGCGATGGTGGTGCGGGCACGGCGGCTCTTTGCCGAGGTGCTGGAGCTGCCCCAGGGGCTGCAGATCCAGACCATCCACGCCTTCTGCGCGGCGGTGCTGCGGCGCTTTCCGCTGGAAGCGGGAATCCCGCCCCATTTCGAGACCGCCGATGAGGCCACCCAGCGGGAACTGTTCGCCGAAGCCCGCGAGCAGGTGTTGCGGGAGGCGGCCAAGGGGCGCGATCCGCAGCTGGCGGAGGCCCTGCGCACGCTCGTAAGCCAGCGCGGCGACCGCCATCTCTATGACTCGCTCCACGCCCTGCTGGCCCAGCGGGGCCGGCTGCAGCAGGCGCGCGCCCACCATGGCTCGCTCGCGGGCCTCATCACCGCCGTCGCCCAGGCGCTGAGCCTCGAGCCGGACGCCTCATCCGAAGCCCTGCTGGAGGCCACCTGCTGCGAGGGTGCCATCGACCGCCCGGCGCTGGCACGGCTGGTGGCGGTGTGGCGCAAGGGCGGCGTCAACCAGCAAAAGGCCGCCGACGCCCTCGGGGCATGGCTTGCGGCATCGCCGGCCGAGCGGGCGATCCGCTGGCGGTCGCTGGCGGGTACCGTCTTCACCAAGGAGTGGCAGGCCAAATCCTCGGTGGTCAGCAACCGCTTCCGGCGACAGCATCCGGATCTGGCCGCGGTCTATGACCGCGAGCTGCAACGCTGGCAGGCATTCCTGGCCGCCTATTATCCGCGCGTGCTGCTGGAGGAGACCGCCGCCTGGCTGCGGTTGGGCGAGGCCATCCTCGAGCGCTATGAGACCCTCAAGAAACGCGAGGGGCTTTTGGATTTCGATGACCTCATCCGCCACACGGTGCGCCTGTCCGAGCGCGGTATCGACTGGGTGCTCTACAAGCTCGATGCCCGCATCCACCACATCCTGGTGGACGAGGCCCAGGACACCAGCCCCGAACAGTGGCGGGTGATCGAGGCGCTGCTGGCGGAGATCTTCGCCGGCGCGGGCCAGCACGAGGACAGCAGCCGGACCCTGTTCGTGGTGGGGGACGAAAAGCAGAGCATCTACAGTTTCCAGGGCGCCGACCTTAAGGGCTTCCGCGAGGTACGCAGGCGTATCGAGGAGCGCGCCCGCAAGGCCCGCCATCCCTTCCGCACCACCGCCCTCACCCGCTCCTTCCGCTCGTTGCCGGCGATCCTCACGGTGGTGGACCATCTGTTCAACCACCAGCCCGAGGCGCGCGCGGGCGTGCTCGACGAGGGCGAACGGCTGCACCACGAGCCCCATCGGCAGGACGGCTGTGGCCAGGTGGTGCTGTGGCCGCTGCTCCACACGCCCCGGCCACACCAGGAAGAGCCCTGGCCGCTGCCGAAACCCACGCCCCCCGCCGATCCCGAGCCACGGCTGGCGGATGCCGTCGCCCGCACCATCCGCCGCTGGCTCGAGCGGGGCGAACGGCTGGAAAATGGCGATCTGCTGACGCCCGGCGATGTGCTGATCCTGGTCCGCCGCCGCGGCGTGATCCAGGAGCTGGTGGTGCGGGCGCTGCAGCGGCAGGGGGTGCCGGTGGCCGGGGTCGATCGCATGCGGCTCGAGGATCACCTGGCGGTGCGCGACCTGCTGGCGCTGGGCCATGCGGTGCTGCTGCCGGAGGACGACTACAGCCTCGCCTGTGTGCTGCTGAGCCCCCTTTTCGGCCTCGACCATGACGACCTCTTCGCCCTTGCCTCTGGCCGTGAGGGGCTGTCGCTGCATGAGCGGCTGCGCCATCTCGCCGAGACGGCGGACGAACCGCGCCGCACGCGGTTGCGGCAGGCGCTGGCCCGTTTCGAGCGCTGGCGGGCGCGCGCCGACTATGTACCGCCCTATGAGTGGTATGCCTGGATCCTGGGCGCCGAGGGCGGCCGCCGGCAGCTGCTGGAGCGGCTCGGGGTGGATGCGGCCGAGCCCATCGAGGCCTTCCTGGCCAAGACGCTCCAGTTCGAGGAGGGCCACGCCTCCAGCCTCCAGGGCTTCCTCCACTGGTTCGAGCTGGGCGCGGGGGAGCTTTCGCGCGATCCCGAGAACGGCGGCGGCACGGTGCGGGTGACCACCGTCCACGGTGCCAAGGGCCTCGAGGCGCCGGTGGTGTTCCTGCTGGATGCTGGCCCCAGGCAGCCGCCGCCGGAGCGGGACCCGCTGATATGGGCGCGCAATCAAGGGGAAGGCCTGCCTCTGCCCTTCGCCCGCCGACCCAGAGCCACCTGCCCCCCACAGTTGACAGCGCTGCTGGAAGCCGAGGCCCGCGCCCGCGAGGAGGAGGAGAACCGGCTGCTCTATGTGGCCCTCACCCGCGCGGGCGAACGGCTGATCATTGCCGGCTGGGGCGGCGCGCAGACCAGCGAGGATGCCAAGACCAGCTGCTGGCACGGGCTCATCGCCCGCACCCTCGAGGCTCTCGGCGCCGAACGCCAGCCCTTTCCCTTCGCCCAGGGGGAGGAGGAGCAGGCGATGTGGCTCTTCCGCCCGCAGGCACAAGATCGGCGCCGGGAGTCCCCGGCTGCCGCCCGCAAGGGTGCTAAGGCGGTGGTGGCCCTGCCGTCCTGGGTGCACCAGCCGGCACCGGCAGAGCCGGCCGAAGACATCCCCCTGCCGGCATCGCGGGCGGTGGCGGAGGAGGACGAGGACGAGGCCCGGGTGCTTCCCGGACCGCTGGGGCGGCGCGAGCTCGAGGGGCGGCTCTGGCGCGGCCGCGCTCTCCATCTGCTGTTGCAGCACCTGCCGGGCGTGCCGCGGGCGCGCTGGCAGGAGGTGGCGGCACGCCTGCTGGCCAGCGACCCCGCCAGCGCACGCGCGATCCGGGGTGTGGATGGGGCCAGGCCCGATGTGGCCCAACTCGTGGCCGAGGTGGCCCGGGTGGTGGACCACCCCGCCATCGCCGCCGTTTTCGACCCTACAGCGCGGGCGGAGCAGCCGCTTGCCGGATGGGTGGAGGGACGGCCGGTGATGGGCCGGGTGGACCGCTTCCTGGTGGACCGGGAGCGGGTGTTGCTGGTGGACTTCAAGACCCACCCCGACCCGCCGGCGTCCCTCCCCGGCGACATCCTCACCCAGATGCGGCGCTATGCCGCCATTCTGCGGGGGATCTATCCCGGCCGGCGCATCCAGGCGGCGGTGGTGTGGACAGCGATCCCGCGGGTGGACCCGATCCCGCCCGAAGAGCTCCGGTCCTGAACGACAGCGGGCCCGCACGCGGCGGGCCCGGCCGATGAGAGATGGCTTGGCGTCAGGGGCGGATGACGCCGACGGTGACGATCTTGCCGTCGCGGATGGCCCAGTGTTCGTAGAGGCCCGGCACGTCGCCGGCCTGGTCGAAGTCCTGCGGGCCGGCCGCCCCCTCATAGTCCACCTGGCCGCCACCCGCCAGCACCTCCCGGGCTCTGGCCCACATGCCCGGCAGGATCTTCTCACCCGGCGGGTTGGCCACCTGGTGAAGGGCATTGCGGATGCGCGCCCCCTCGGTCGACCCCGCCTTCTCGATGGCCAGGGCCAGGAGGTAGAGGGCGTCATAGGCGGAATCCATGAAGGGCTGGGGCGGCAGCTCGCCGAACTTGGCCTCGTAGGCGCTGCGGAAGCGCTTAGCCGCCTCGGCCTCGGGATCGCCGGTGGGGGCGGTGCCGAAGGCGCCCTCGAGCGGTGCGCCGATGGCGTCCACCACCTCCCGCGCCTTCATGCCGTCGGTGAAGACGAAGCGGGTGAAGAAGCCCTCTTCCAGCGCCTGGCGCAGCATGGGAATGCCATCGCCGGGATAGGCGATCATCACCAGCGCCTCGGGCTCGCCGCGGGCGGCCTGCTGCAGCTCGGCGCGATAGGAGGCCTGCTTCTCCTCATAGGCCACCATCGCCGTCACCTCGCCGCCATAGGCGGCCCGGAAGGCCTCCGCGAGCCCCTTGCCGTAGTCGTTGTTCACATAGATCACCGCCACCCGCTTGAGCCCCTGCTCCGCCACCAGCTTGCCCAGGATCTGCCCCTGCAGGGCATCGCTGGGGGTGGTGCGGAAGAGAAAGCCCTTGTCCTCCAGGGTGGTGATCACCGGCGAAGTGGAGGCCGGCGAGATCTGTGGCACCCCCTCCACCGCCGCCACGGTGGTGGCGATGGGGATGGTGACGCCGGACGACAGCGCGCCCACCAGGGCGACGGCGCCATCCACGCTCACCAGCCGCTTGGCCGCCTCCACCCCCACCTGGGGATTGGTGGCGGTATCCGCCACCACCAGTTCGAGCTCGCGCCCGAGGACCCCACCGCCGTCGTTGATCTCCTCGACGGCCAGTTGCAACGCCTTGATGATGGCCTCACCATAGACCTGCAGTGGCCCGGTGGTGGGAATGACCGCGCCAATGCGGATGGTCTCGGCCGCCATGGCCGTCCCGGCAAGTCCCGCCCACGCCGCCAGCGCCAGCGTCGAGGCCATGAGGCCGCGCCTGGTGGTGCCCATGCTTCCCTCCCGTGATGTTCCTCAAAGGCGATATAGCGTCCTCGCGGCGGTGGCGGAAGCGCCCCGATCGCAGCTCAGTTATGATAATACTTCTGGTACTTGCCGTAGTACTGGCCCACGTCGCCGTAACCGTACTGGGCGTGCTTCTTCACGTCCACCAGCGTCAGCACCGCGCCAGCGATGTCAGCCCGCACGTCCCGCAGCGTATCGAGGGCATTGCGGGCGGTCTCGGCGTCGGTCTTGTCCCAGCGCACGGCGAACAGGACCTTGTCCGCCAGCCGCGCGAGGATGCGCGAGTCGGTCACGCCCAAAAGCGGGGCCGAGTCGATCACCACGAAGTCGTACTTCTCCTTCAGCTCGGCCAGCAGCTGCTTCATCTTGCGGCTGCCGAGCAGATCGGTGGGATTGGGGGTCTGCTTGCGGATGGGCAGATAGTCGACCCCGGTCTCACGATGGTGGCGGATCACCTCCTCCAGCTCGCGCTCGCCGGCCATGTATTCCACGAAGCCGGTCTCGGGCTCGAAGCCGAGCTCGCGCTGGATGCTGGGATGGCGCAGGTCCAGATCCATCAGCAGGGTGCGCTGGGAGGAGCGGGCGGCGAACACCGCAAGACTCACCGCCAGGGTGGTCTTGCCCTCCTGGGGGATCGAGGAGGTCACCAGCACCAGTTTGGGCGGCTCGTCCACATCCGAAAGCTGCAGCGAGGTGAAGATGGAGCGGATCGCTTCGGCGTAGGCCGACAGCGGCTTCTCCATCAGATACTGGTGCGGCTTCTGGTTGCGCTTGAGCCGCTCGAGTTTGGGCACGAGGCCGAAGAAGGGCAGCCCCAGCTCCGCCTCGATCTGCCGGCCGCTGCGCAGGCCCGAGTCAAGCCGCTCCAGCAGCAGCGCCAGCAGCACCCCGAGCATGCTGGAGCCGACAAAGCCCACCGCGGCGAACAGGGTGGGCCCGGGGGTGCTGGGGGATTCCGGCGGAGCCGCCTCGGAGATCACCCGGGCATCGGATTTCACCACCTCGGCCTGTTCGCGGGTCTCCTTGAAGCGCTGCAGGAAGGCCTCGTAGAGCTGACGGCTCGCCTGCGCCTCGCGCTCCAGCTGGCGCAACCGCACCAGCTTCTTGCGCTGCTCTTCGGTGAGGTTGGTGAGCTTGTCGAGGTCGCGTTCGAGCGAGCGCACCCGCGCGGCGGCGACGTTCACCTCGTTCTGGAGGTTGCGGATGATGCGGTTGACCTCGTCCTGGATCTTGCGCCTGAGGCTCTCCTTCTCATTGAGCAGCTGCTGCATCTTGGGGTGCTTCTCGCCGTAGAGGGTGCGCATCTCCGCCTCGGTCTTGAGGAGCATGGCCTCCTGCTGGCGGAGATTGATGATCACCGGCGAGGCGATGACATCGGCCACCGCATCCAGCCCCTGGCCGCGCATGGCCCGGATCTGTTCCAGTTTGGCCCGCTTGGCGGCGAGATCGGCGCGCGCCTGGGCGAGTTCGCGGTTGAGATCAGCCAGCTCCTGCTCGGTGAGGGTGCGCCCCTTGGCCGCCACCAGACCAAAGCGGGCGCGAAACTCCTCCACCGCCCTCTCCTTGGCCACCACCTCCTGACGCAGGGTCTCGAGCCGCTCGGCAAGCCAGCTGGAGGCCTCCTGGGTGGCCTCCACCTTGGCCTGGCGCTGGCTCTCCACGTAAAGCTGCGCCACCGTATTGGCGACGCGCGCGGCCTTGGCCGGATCCACCGAGGTGAAACTGATGGCGATCACATAGGAGCGCCCTTCCTGGCGCACCCGCAGATTGTTGAGGAATGCGGCAATCGCCGCCTCCCGCGCCAGGATCGGCTGCAGCGCCAGCTCCTCGCGGGTGGGCTCCTCGGCGATCCCCACCGCCACCAGCAGCCCCTCGGGCAGATAGTTGGCGAGCTTCTCCCAGATGCCGCCGAAGCGCAGCTGCAGCTCGCGGCTGCCTTCCCGCGCGGCCACATTGAATTCGGGATCATCGAACAGCCTGAGCCGTTCCATCACCTGTTCGGCGTGGGCGCGCGAGGCGATGAGCTTGATCTGGGTTTCCACCACGTAGGTGTCGGGATTGAGCCCCTGGAGCACCTCCTCGACATTGATGATCTTTTCCTTGCGCGGGTCGATCATCACCAGCGCCGTGGCGGTGTATTTGGGGGTCATCAGCAGCCCCACCAGCACCGCCAGGGTAGTGATGAGAACCACGGTGGACAGGATCACGGCCCGCCGCCGGCGGAGGATGCCGAACAGTTGCTTGAGATCGAGCCCCTCGGGCTCGCCATAGGCCAGCGGCGGTTCACCATAGGGATAATAGGGATTCTCGCGCGGGGCCTGGGCCTCGCGGGAGGACCGCTCGGGAGATGCGTTGTCGCTCATAATGCTTCAGGAGCTCCGCTCAGACGTCCGGACGAGCTATGGCCTCGGTGCCTCGACGGCCGCTGCACCCATCCCGCAGGCGGCCGCGTACCGATCCGCTTTTTGCGCGCATACCCCCCCTCGCGTCAAGGTGGCGCAACTCGCGGTCCGTTCGGCTTGGACGCGGACGTCCGCCGCTTTGACAGCCCTTCCGGCGGGCGATACCCTCACCTCATCCGTACGCCTCGACCAGGGAGGGAAGCATGGGCCGTCGGCTGCATCCGCTCGTCCACGACTGCGCCAGGGAGCTCGCCCGCGGTCACATGGATCGTCGCGAATTCGTGCGCACCGCCTGTCTTTTGGGCATGACCGCGCCCGCGGCCTATGCCCTCGCCGGCCGCATCCTCGGTCGCGCGCTGGTGGATCCGGTGCAGGCCGCCACCGATGGCACGCCACGTCGCGGCGGCACTCTGCGGGTATCCATGCCGGTGCCCGAGATCAAGGACCCCGCCGTCTTCGACTGGGTCGAAAAGTCCAACTGCACCCGCCACATGCTTGAATATCTGGTCTACTGGGGCCCCGATAACGTCTCCCGCCCCTATCTCGCCGAGCGCTGGGAGGCGTCGGACGATCTGCGGGAGTGGACCTTCTACCTGCGCCGCGGCGTGAAGTGGAGCAACGGCGATGAATTCAACGCCGATGATGTGATCTTCAACTTCACCCGCTGGCTCGATCCCAAGACCGGCTCCTCCAACCTCGGCCTGTTCGATGCCATGCTGGAGGAGTACGAGACCGGCGAGACGGATGAGAGCGGTAAGCCGAAGAAGGCCAAGCGCATGCGCTCGGACGCACTGGAGAAGGTGGACGACTACACCGTGAAGCTCCGCCTCTCCCGTCCGGTGCTGTCGATCCCCGAGAACCTGTTCAACTATCCCACCGCCATCGTCCACCGTGCCTTTGAGAAGCACGGCGCCGATGTGCTGGCCTTCCCGGTGGGCACCGGTCCATACGAGATCATCGACTTCAAGGTGGGTGAGAAGTGCATTCTGCGCCGCCGCCAGCAGCCCTACTGGGGTGAGGCGCTCGACGATCCGCTCATCGGCGGCCCGATCTATCTCGACGAGATTCACTACTACGACCACGGCCCGGCTTCCGCAGCCCAGCTCGCCGCCTTCGCCTCGGGCCAGGTGGACATGACCTACGAGATCGGCAAGGACTCGCTGACGATCGCCGAGTCCATCGAGAACGCCGTGATTTACGACGCCATGACCGCCCAGACCGCGGTCATGCGCATGCAGGTGGACAAGGAACCCTTCACCGACTGGCGGGTGCGCCGCGCTATCCAGCTCTGCTGTGATGCCTCGGTCTATCCTGAGCTGGTCTACTTCGGCCGTGGGGCAGTGGGCGAGCACCACCATGTGGCGCCGATTCACCCCGAATACTACCAGCTACCGGCCTTTCGCCGTAACCTCGAGGAGGCACGACGGCTGCTGGCCGAGGCTGGTTATGCCGACGGACTGGAGCTCACCATCGACTGCGGCAACACCAACGGCCCCTGGCAGCAACAGGTGGTGGAGATCTTCCAGAAGCAGCTCGAGCCGGTGGGCATCCGCTTAAAGATCAACCTCATGCCCGCGTCGCAGTACTGGGAGATCTGGGACAAGACGCCCTTCGGCATCACCGCCTGGACCCACCGTCCACTCGGCACCATGGTGCTGTCGTTGGGCTATCGCAGCGGCGTGCCCTGGAATGAGAGCCATTACGCCAATCCGGAGTTCGACCGGGCGCTGGACGAGGCGGAATCCACGCTCGACGTCGAGAAGCGACGTCAGAAGATGAAGAAGGTGGAGGAACTCCTCCAGCACGATGCCGTCATCGTGCAGCCACTGTGGCGGCCTATCTTCAACGTCGCCTCGAAGAAGGTCAAGGGCTACCGGCTGCATCCTACCCAGTACCACCTGTTCCACCGGGTGTGGCTTGAGGCGTGAGTAGCCGGACAGGAAACAGCGGGGCGGTCCGGAGGGCTCCGGGCCGCCTCGGTGCGTGAGGAGGCGACGGACGGTGCTTCGGCTGGCACTACGGCGCTTCCTCTCCATGATCGCCATCATGGCGGTCGTGTCTTTCGTGCTGTTCCTCATTTTCGAGGCCGACAAGCTCGCGGTGGCGGGCAAAGTGCTCGGCCCCTATTCGACCTTGGAGCAGCGCGAACTCTGGCTCCAGCAACACGGCTACGATCGACCGTTTCTCGTACGTTACGTCGAGTGGGTGTGGAAGGCACTCCAAGGCGACTTCGGTGAGTCGCTACGCTACAAGGTTGCAGTGGCGGATCTTCTGTGGGATCGTCTTGCCAACACGGCCCTGCTCGCCGGGCTGGTGTTCGCGCTGATGATCCCCCTTTCCCTCACCCTCGGGATCCTCGCCGGCATGCGCGAGGGAAGCTGGACAGACCGCACCGTCTCCTTCGTCTCGATCCTCACCACCAGCTTTCCGGAATTCGCCTCGGCGGCGGTGCTGGTGGCGGTGTTCGTCTTCTGGCTCGGCTGGCTGCCCGGCACAGCCGCCATGACGCAGGGCTTTTCCTGGCGCGAACTGGTGCTGCCGGTGGCGGTGCTGGTGCTGTATGACTTCGGCTATGTCGCCCGGATGACCCGCGCTTCCATGGCCGAGGTCATGACCTCCCAATACATCCGCACGGCCATCCTCAAGGGCCTGCCACGCTGGCGGGTGGTGCTGGTGCACGCTCTGCGCAATGCCCTCATCACGCCGTTTACCGTCATCGTCCTGCAGCTCAACTGGCTTCTGTCCGGTGTCATCGTCGTGGAAGTGTTCTTCGCTTACAAGGGCTTCGGCTCGCTGCTGTATGATGCCGCCACCTTTGGCGACATCTATCTGATCGAAGCCTGCACCATGGTGGCGGTGTTTGTCGCCGTCTTCACCCAGTTCCTGTCGGACGTGGGCTACACCCTGCTCAATCCCCGTATCCGCTTCCGCTGAGGTGACCCGTGGCGACGATCCCCCGTCCCACTCCCTCCCGCTCCCGCCGGCGGCGCAGCCTCCTGGCTCTGCTGGCGGCGGCGCGCGAGAGCCCGCTGGTGGTGGGCGGTGCGGCCATTGTGCTGTTCTGGGTGGCGGTTGCCGTCCTCGCCCCCTGGCTGCCACTGCCCGATCCCAACCAGCCGTTGGAACCCTTCCGGCCGCCGCTGTCGGTGAGCGCTGATGGTTCCACCACCTTCTGGCTCGGCACCGACCACAAGGGCCGCGATATTCTTTCGCGCCTGATCTGGGGCGCACGGCGGGTGCTGATCTGGGCCACCCTCGCCACCGCGAGCGCCTATGGGGTGGGTATCGTGATGGGACTCGCTGCCGGCTATCTCGGCCGCATCTGGGACGAGGCACTGTCGTTCCTCGCCAACATTCTCCTCAGCTTTCCGGTGATGGTGCTCTACATCGTCATCATCACCCGGATCGGCGCCTCCCCCCTCAACATCGTGCTCGCCGTCACCTTCGCCTCGGCGCCGGGCATCATGCGCATCGTCCGCGGGCTCGTGCTCGATCTGAAGACCCGCGACTATGTGGCCGCCGCCGAGGTGCGCGGCGAGAGTCCCTGGTGGATCATGTTCGTGGAGCTCCTGCCCAACGCCCGCGGACCGCTCGTGGTGGATGCGTGTCTGCGCATGGGCTACACCACCATCGCGCTCGCCACATTGGGCTTTCTCGGCCTCGGCCTGCCGCCGCCTGACCCCGACTGGGGCGCCATGGTGGCCGAAACCCTGCCGATGGGAGCCTTCGCCGGCCACGCCATGATTTTCCCGGCACTCGCCATCTCCTCGCTGGTGCTGGGCTTCAACATGCTGGCTGACGGCCTGCGCGAGATGTCCTTGAAGGAGTGAAGCGCGCACCATGAGCGCAACCGACGTTCCCGTCCTCGAGGCCCGCGGACTGCATGTCTCCTACACCACCCGCGCCGGTGAGGTGCCGGCGGTGCGCGACTTCGACCTTACCATCCGCGCCGGCGAGTCGGTAGGCCTCGTGGGTGAGTCGGGCTGCGGCAAGTCGACCGTGGCATTGGCCGTCATGCGTCATCTCGGTCGCAACGGCCGGGTGGTGGCGGGTGAGCTCCGTTTTCTCGGCCGCGACCTGCTGGCCATGGACGAGCGCCAGCTGCGCCGGGTGCGCGGCGCTGGCATCGCCATGGTCTATCAGGAGCCCATGGCTTCCCTCAATCCCTCGCTGACCGTCGGCACCCAGCTGGTGGAGGTCCCCGTCTACCACC
This sequence comes from Rhodospirillales bacterium, assembly GCA_015490605.1. GTDB lineage: Bacteria > Pseudomonadota > Alphaproteobacteria > Geminicoccales > Geminicoccaceae > HRBIN39. The sequence continues at coordinate 452 of WFXL01000020.1, read as the reverse complement.
GCGGCGCCACCCGCCGCGAAGCCCGCGAGTTGGCGTTGGACATGCTGGCGGCGGTGCACCTGCCCGACCCGGCGCGCATCTTCGCCTCCTACCCCCACCAGCTCTCCGGCGGCCAACAGCAGCGGGTGGTGATCGCCATGGCGCTGCTGGCGGGCCCGCGCCTGCTGCTGCTGGACGAGCCCACCACGGCGCTGGATGTCACGGTGGAAGCCGGCATCGTCGAGCTGATCGGCGAAATCGCGGAACGCTTCGACACCTCGCTGCTGTTCATCAGCCACAACCTCGGGCTGGTGCGGGAAGCCTGCCACCGCGTGGCGGTCATGTACGCCGGTGAGGTGGTGGAGGAGGGACCGACCGAACGCGTGTTCCGGCACATGCATCACCCCTATACCCGCGGGCTGTTCGACTCCATCCCGCTGGCCGGAACCGACCGCCATCGCCGGCCGCTGCGG
>WFXL01000019.1 GCA_015490605.1 Rhodospirillales bacterium | reverse complement strand
TCTCACGTGATTATGTTGTCCAAACGACACGGCGATCCCTGAAGGGATCGCCGTGCGTCGAGGGCCAGAGGCGTCAGAGGGGAACTCAGTCGCGGCGCTGGCCAAGCAGCTGCAGCAGCATCATGAACAGATTGACGAAGTCAAGATAGAGCCGCAGTGCACCCATGATGGCCTTGCGGGTGGCCACCTCGGGCTCATCATAGGCGTAGTACTCTTCCTTGATGGCCTGGGTGTCGTAGGCGGTCAGGCCGGTAAACACGATCACGCCGATCACCGAGATGGCGAACTGCAGCGCCGAGCTCTCGAGGAAGATGTTCACCAGGCTTGCGATGATGATGCCGATAAGCCCCATGAACAGGAAGCTGCCCCAGGCGGAGAGGTCGCGCTTGGTGGTATAGCCATAGAGGCTCATGGCACCGAAGGTGGCGGCGGTGATGAAGAACACCCGCGCGATGCTGGCCCCGGTGAACACCAGGAAGATACTCGCCATCGACAGGCCCATGACCACCGCGAACAGCCAGAAGGTGATCTGGGCCGCGCCGACGCTCATGGCATGGATCCGCGCGCTCAGGAAGAAGACGAACCCCAGCGGCGCCAGCATCACCACCCACACCAGCGGGGTACCGAAGATGAGCTGCATCATCGCCGGGCTCTGGGCGGTCACCCAGGCGGTGAGCCCGGTGATGGCCAGCGCCAGCGCCATGTAGTTGTAGACCGAGAGCATGTAAGCGCGCAGGCCCTCATCGATCACATCCGCCCGCGCGCGCGCCGCTGCCAGACGGGGATCCAGCCGAGTGTCCATGGTGGTCGTCCTCTCGAGCGATCCGCGAAGGTGCCGTCACCGTCGCCTGTGGAGATATGCCGGCAGGCGGCCCGGCTTCAACCGACCGATGGTGTGCCGAGCATGCGGGCTTAACGATCTTTCATGGAACCTCCATCATATCGCAAGCACTGGCATGACCTGCGTGGGGAGAGCGTGCGGATGCGTGAGGACGGCCCGCTGATCGGCATCACCCTCGACCATGAGGAAGGCGGCGGCTATGCTCGCCTGCCCTACTATGCGGTGCGGGAGAACTATCTCGCAGCAGTCGTCCGGGCCGGCGGCGTGCCGCTGCCGCTGCCCCATGAGCCTGACCTGGCCGGGCGCTATCTTGCCCTTCTGGACGGGCTCGTGATCACCGGCGGGGCGTTCGACATCGACCCCGCCCTGTTCGGTGCCAGCCACCGCCATCCCACCGTCACCCTCAAGGTGCGGCGCACCGAGTTCGAACGGCGGCTGGTGGCGGGCGCGCTTGCGGCGGGCCTGCCGCTCCTGGGCATCTGCGGCGGCATGCAGCTCTTGGCGGTGGTGGCGGGCGGCACGCTGATCCAGCACATCCCCGACGAGATCCCGGCGGCGCTCGCGCATGAACAGCCCCATCCACGGGACGAACCCGGGCACGAGGTGGAGGTGGTGGCGGGCACGCGCCTTCATGCCCTCACGGGCCGCACCCGGCTTCGGGTCAACAGCGCCCACCACCAGGCGGTGGCGCGACCGGGCCGGCTCACGGTGAGCGCGCGGGCGCCTGATGGCGTCATCGAGGCGGTGGAACTCGGTGACCATCCCTTCTGTCTGGGCGTGCAGTGGCATCCCGAGTACCATGTGGATCCGGCCGATGCGGCCCTGTTCGAGGGGCTGGTGGCGGCCGCCGGCACGTATGCCCGCAAGCCGGGGAGGGCCCGATCATGACCCACGCACCCGCAGAACTCCGCCCGCCGGCACTCGATCCCGCGACCGTCGCGGAGGACAACACCACCGGCTATCCGCCGCCGTATCGTCCGGTGGTGGCCGGCCGGTTTCGCCGGCGGCTGGGCGAAGCGCTGGGGCTTCGAGACTTCGGCGTCAATCTCACCCGCCTCGAGCCGGGTGCGGCTACCGCCCTGCCCCACTGGCACAGCGCCGAGGATGAGTTCGTCTACATTCTCGAGGGCGAGGTGGTGCTGGTGACGGAGGCGGACGAACAGCGCCTCGGGCCCGGCATGTGTGCCGGCTTTCCCAAAGGACGGCCGGAGGCCCATTGTCTCGTCAATCGCAGTGACCGGCCGGCACTGCTGCTGGAGGTGGGCACCCGCCGTCCCCAGCAGGATGAGGTAGTCTATCCCGGCGTCGATCTGCGCGCCCTGCCGGGGCGCCGCTTCGCCCATGCCGACGGCCGCCTGTGGGAGGACGGCGGGAAGACCTGAAGGGGCTGGGGTTTCCCCCATGGCCGCCCTATGTTCCGGTGCGATCGGGTGGAATGGCGGCATCCCGTGGACAGGGATTGCGAGATGACGGCGGGCGGTGAGCGCATCGCCAAGCGGATCGCACATGCCGGCCTGTGCTCGCGGCGCGAGGCCGAACGGCTGATCGCCGAGGGGCGGGTGCTGGTGGATGGCGTGCGCATCGCCTCGCCCGCCATCAGGGTGGCGCCGCATCAGCGGATCGAGGTGGACGGCCGGCCGCTGCCGCGGCCGGAGCCGCCCCGGCTGTTCCGCTTCCACAAGCCCCGCGGGGTGGTGGTGGCGGCGCGCGATCCCGACGGCCGACCCACCATCTACGACCTCCTGCCGAAGCGGCTGCCGCGGCTGATGCCGGTGGGCAGGCTCGACATCGCCTCGGAGGGGCTGCTGCTGCTGACCAACGACGGCGAGCTCAAGCGGCGGCTGGAACTGCCGGCGACCGGCTGGATCCGGCGCTATCGCGTGCGCGCCTTCGGCCGGGTCGACCCGGCCCGGCTCGAGGCGCTGGCGGCGGGGCTGGAGATCGACGGCATCCGCTACGGTCCCATCCAGGTGCGGTGCGACACAGGCGAGGGTGGGAAGGCCAACCGCTGGTACACCGTGACTCTGCGCGAGGGGCGCAACCGCGAGATCCGGCGGGTGTTCGAGCACCTGGGTCTCAGGGTCAACCGGCTGGTGCGGGTGGCCTATGGGCCCTTCCAGCTGGGCAGCCTGCCCAAGCGGGCGCTTGAGGAGGTACCGGGCAAGGTCATGCGCGAACAGCTGGGCCGGCTGCTGCCGGCGCCGCCGGCGGAGACCCGCCGCCGTCGCCGCGAGGCGCTGGAGGCGCCATGCGGGTGACCACCGGACGGCTGCGCGGCCGCCGCATCCTGGTGCCGCCCGGGCGCGAGGTGCGCCCCACCACCGACCATGCGCGCCGCGCCATCTTCGACATTCTCGCCTGCGACCGGCCGCGGCTGGTGGGGGCGCGCTTTCTCGACGTGTTCGCCGGCAGCGGTGCGGTCGGCCTCGAGGCTTGGTCCCGCGGGGCCGCCCGGGTGATGCTGATGGAGAACGGCCGCACGGCGCTGGCGGCCCTGCGCCACAATCTGCGCGATCTGCCGCGGGAGGCCGCCATCGAACTGCGGGTGGCCGATGCCACCAGGCCGGGGCCGGCGCCCCATCCCTTCGACATCATCTTCCTCGACCCACCCTACCGCTCGGGCCTCGCCGTGCCGGCGCTCGAGGCGCTGGCCGCAGGCGGCTGGCTCGCGCCCGAGGCCCGGGTGGTGGTGGAACTCGCCAAGACCGAGGATCTGCCGGAGCTTACGGGTTTTGCGGTGGAGGACATCCGCCGGTACGGTGCGGCCAAGTTCGTCTTCCTGCGCAGGCTCGCGCCGGCTCGACCCGCCGCCCCCGACCGTGGTAGAGTGGCATCCAGGGTGGACGCCGCGAGCGGGTGACACGTGCGTGAAAAGCGGGTGCGGACGGTCTGGCGGGTGCGCCGCCGCTACCGCCGGCTGTGGCGAGGTGGAGCGGCGGCGGGCATCGCCGTGGCCATCCTGTTCATCATACCCGGCTGGGCCGATGCTCTCGCCGCAGGAGCCCTGGGGCCGCGACGGATCGTCGAGGGCCTGGCGGTGATCGCCCTCGCCGGCTGGGCTCCCTATGCCTTCTTCCGCTGGCTGTGGCAGCGCGAGAAGAGCCGCCACTATACCGAGTGGGGCCTGTAGGCACGGCAGCGTTTACGATTCATTAGGGATCGCGTGGCAGAGTGCCCCGTGGCTTGCGTTGGGGTTGGGCCATGTGGCATTCTGCTCGCGTCATGGTTTTGTCCGGCCGCTTCCGACCCGCCCTTGCCGCCGCCCTGTTGGCGCTGGGTGCCGCCGCACCGGTGCGGGCGGCGGTCGATGGGGTGCAGGTGCTGGGGCGCGAACTGCCGCTCGCCCTGCGGGATGGCCGCATGGCCCGGGTGACCCTCGCGCGCCTGCCGTTCGAGCCGGACCGCAGCGAGCCGCGGGAAGCGCTGGCGGCGGCGCTGGCGCGGCTGGTGACGGCGGTGCCGTCAGCCTGTTTGCTGTCGGTTCAGCTGGTGGGGCGGGTGGATCCTGCGCGGGAGGGGGAGACGGGCACCCTCGGGCTC
>WFXL01000018.1 GCA_015490605.1 Rhodospirillales bacterium | reverse complement strand
GATGTGGTGCTGATCGAGACCTGCCAGGACCCGCTGCAGATCAAGGCGGCCGTCAATGGCGCCCGCCGCGCCTTTGCCGCCGCCGGCCGCAGCCTTCCCATCTTCGTCCATGTCACCATCGAGACCACCGGCACCATGCTGGTGGGCACCGACATTCAGGCGGCCGCCACCATCGTCGGCGCCCTCGGGGTCGATGGCATGGGCCTCAACTGCGCCACCGGCCCCCGCGAGATGGCCGAGCATCTGCGGGTGCTGGCGCGGGAATGGCCGGGCCATCTCACCGTCCTGCCCAATGCCGGCCTGCCCGAGCTGATCGAGGGCGAGACCGTCTATCCGCTGACACCGGCGGAACTCGCCGACTGGCTCGAGCGCTTCGTCACCGAGGACGGTGTCGGGCTCGTGGGCGGCTGCTGCGGCACCACCCCCGAGCACATCCGCGCGGTGGACGCCATGCTGCGCCGCTTGGCCGAGGACGGCTATCGGCCGCGTCCCAAGCGGCGCGAGGTGACGCCCACAGCCGCCATGGCCTCGCTGTTCTCGGCCGTGCCGTACCGCCAGGAGAGCGCCTATCTGGCCATCGGCGAGCGCTGCAATGCCAACGGCTCCAAGAAATTCCGCGAGCTTCAGGCGGCCGGCAACTGGGATGGCATCGTCGCCATGGCGCGCGAGCAGGTGCGCGAGGGCGCCCATGCGCTGGATGTGTGCACCGCCTATGTGGGCCGGGATGAGGCCGCCGACATGGCGGAGGTGATAAGCCGCCTGCGTGGCCAGGTGGATGCGCCGCTGGTGATCGACTCGACCGAGCTCGGGGTGCTGGAGCGGGCGCTGGAGCTGTACGGCGGCAAGGCGGTGATCAACTCCATCAATTTCGAGGACGGCGAGCAGGCGGCCGCCGCCCGCCTGCAGCTTGCGCGCCGCTTCGGCGCCGGGGTGGTGGCGCTCACCATCGATGAAGCGGGCATGGCCAAGACCGCCGAGCGCAAGCTCGCCATCGCCCGGCGGCTGGTGGAGTTCGCCTGCGGCCGCTTCAGCCTGCCCGAGCATGATCTGCTCATCGACCCCCTCACCTTCACCATCTGCACCGGCAATGAGGACGACCGCCGCCTCGCCCTCGAGACCCTCGAGGCGGTCGCCGCCATCGCGCGCGAATTCCCGCGCGTGCAGATCATCCTCGGCATCTCCAACGTCTCCTTCGGCCTGCGGCCAGCAGCACGGCACGTGCTCAATTCGGTCTTCCTCCAGCACGCCTTGGAGCGCGGCCTCACCGGCGCCATCGTCCACCCGTCCAAGATCCTCCCCTTCCACAGCATCCCCGAGGAGGAGCGGCGGGTGGCCGAAGACCTGATCTTCGACCGCCGGCGCGAAGGCTATGACCCGCTGCAGGCGCTGCTGGCGCTGTTCGCCGACCGCAAGGTGGAAAGCCGTAAGCGCGAGCGGCCGCAGGATGTGCGCGAGCGGCTCAAGCTCCGCATCATCGAGGGCGATCGCGAGGGGCTGGAAGCGGACCTGGACGAGGCGCTCGCCGAGATGGATCCGCTCACCATCATCAACGAACACCTGCTGGCGGGCATGAAGGTGGTGGGCGATCTCTTCGGCGCGGGGAAGATGCAGCTGCCCTTCGTGCTCCAGAGCGCCGAGACCATGAAGGCGGCGGTGGCCTATCTCGAACGCTTCATGGAGCGGGTCGAAGGCCAGCAAAAGGCCACCATCGTGCTGGCCACCGTCAAGGGTGATGTTCACGATATCGGCAAGAATCTCGTGGACATCATCCTCACCAACAATGGCTATCGCGTGATCAACCTCGGCATCAAGCAGCCGCTGCAGGCGATCCTCGAGGCGGCCGAGCGCCATCGGGCCGATGCCATCGGCATGTCGGGGCTGTTGGTGAAGTCCACCGTCATCATGAAGGAGAACCTCGAGGAAATGCGCCGCCTGGGGCTGCGGCTGCCGGTGCTTCTGGGCGGGGCGGCCCTCACCCGCGCCTTCGTGGAAAAGGACTGTTATGAGGCCTACGGCGAGGGGCCGGTGGCCTATGCCCGCGATGCCTTCGACGGGCTCGCGCTGATGGACCGGGTGGTGTCAGGCACCTTCGAAGCCTATGTGCGCGAGCGCGCCGAAGCGCAAGCGGGGCGCAAGCGCCCGGCCCGCCGCCACCGCACGCTGGAGGTGCTCGAGAAGGGACCGCTCGGAGCGCCGCGGCCGGTGGAATATGAGGAGATCCGCAAGCGCCGCGAGGAGCTCACCCGCAGGGTGCCGGTGCCCACCCCGCCCTTCTGGGGCGCGCGGGTGATCGAGCGGGTGCCGGTGGCCAATCTGCTGCCCTTCCTCAATGAGCAGATGCTCTATCAGTTCCACTGGGGCTATGAGAAGCAGGGGCGCCGGCTGGAGGAGTTCCTCGCCTGGGCTCGCAAGGAGCTGGGGCCGGTGCTGGAAGAGCTGCTGCGGCGGGCGCGGGAGGAGGACATCTTCCACCCGCAAGCGGTCTACGGCTACTTCCGCGCGGCCGGCGACGGCAACGATCTGGTGCTGTTCGATGAGTCCGGTGAGCGCGAGATCGCCCGCTTCCGCCTACCGCGCCAGGACCGGCCCGGGGGCCTGTGCATCGCCGATTTCGTGCGCGATGTGCGCGATGATGAGCGGGACGTGGTAGCACTACAGGTGGTGACGGTGGGCGCGCGGGCCTCGGAGGTGGCGCGCCGCTGGTTCGCCGAGGACCGCTACAATGACTATGTGCGCCTGCACGGGCTGTCGGTGGAGCTGGCCGAGGCGCTGGCGGAATATGTCCACGCCCGCATCCGGCGCGAACTCGGCTTCGGTCATCTGGATGCGCGCGATCGCCGCGAGCTCCTGAAACAGGGCTATCGCGGCGCGCGCTACAGCTTCGGCTATCCCGCCTGCCCCAATCTGGCGGATCAGCGCATCCTGCTGGAGCTGCTGGATGCCGGCCGCATCGGCGTGCACATGAGCGAGGCCGACCAGCTGGAGCCGGAGCAGAGCACCGCCGCCATCGTCATCCACCACCCCGAGGCGCGCTATTTCGCCATCTGACGGCCGGCGCATCCGCGGGGCGGCTGGGCGGCCCTGTAGCGCTGCGCCATCCGACGGCCGCGCTGCCGGCAGCCGCATCGGGGTCCGCCGGGCCCCTAGGCCTCCAGCAGTCGGCGGGCGATCACCTGCGCCTGGATCTCGGCTGCGCCCTCGAAAATGTTGAGGATGCGGGCATCGCACAGCACCCGGCTGATCTCATATTCGAGCGCGTAGCCGTTGCCGCCGTGGATCTGCAGCACGCAGTCGGCTGCCGCCCAGGCCACCGCCGCACCCAGCAGCTTGGCGAGCCCCGCCTCGAGGTCGCAGCGGCGCTCGCCGTCCTTCTCGCGCGCCGCATAGAGGGTGAGCTGACGGGCGGCCATGGTCTCGGCGGCGATGCGCGCGAGCTTGCCGTGGACCCGCGGGAAGTCGAAGATGGGCCGACCGAACTGGCGACGCTCGCGGGCATAGCGCAGCCCCAGCTCGAGCGCATGGGCGGCCACGCCGACGCTGCGGGCGGCGGTCTGGATGCGGGCGCTCTCGAAGGTGGCCATGAGCTGCTTGAAGCCCTGGCCCTCGACCCCGCCCAGAAGCCCCTCGGCCGGCACGCGGAAGCCGTCGAAGGAGAGCGCATACTCCTTCATGCCGCGATAGCCCAGAACCGGGATCTCCGAGCCCGTGAGCCCCGCCACCGGGAAGGGATCCTCGTCGGTGCCGCGCGGCTTCTCGGCGAGCAGGATGGAGAGCCCCCGATGGCCGGGCTCGTCCGGGTCGGTGCGCACCAGCAGGGTCATGAGGTCGGCCCGCGCCGCATGGGTGATCCAGGTCTTGGCGCCGTAGATGCGGTAGCCATCCCCCTCGCGCACCGCGCGAGTGCGGATGTGGGCGAGGTCGGAGCCGTGGTCGGGCTCGGTGAACACCGCCGTCGGCAGCACCTCGCCGGTGGCGATGCGCGGCAGCCACGCCGCCTTCTGCGCCTCGGTGCCGCCCAGGCGCACGAGTTCGGCGGCGATCTCCGAGCGGGTGGAGAGGGAGCCGACCCCGAGATAGCCGCGGGCAAGCTCCTCGGTGACCACGCACATGGCCTCCTTACCCATGCCGAGCCCGCCGTAGGATTCCGGCACGGTGAGGCCGAACACGCCGAGCTCCGCGAGCTCGGCGATCAGCTCGGCCGGAATCAGCCGGTCCTCCAGGTGCCAGCGGTGGCAGTGGGGTGCCACCCGCTCGCGTGCAAAGCGGCGGAACTGATCGCGCACCAGCAGGAGATCGTCATCGCCCAGAGCCGGGTCCGGCTCCACCTCCTCGGCGAGGCATTCGGCCAGGCGGCGCACCTGCTCCGGCGCGCGACCCCGCCGCACGAGCGTGCGCACGGCGGGGTCGCGGCGGAAGGCCTCGAGGCTCGCCTCCCCGACTCCCAGCTCCTCGGGCCGGATGATCTCCACCTGGCTCATGGGCACGCCGCCCTGAAGGCGTGCGAGATATTCGGCAAACAGCAGCTCCGCCAGCAGTCGCTCCACCTCGCCGAGGCCGCCGCTGGCCGCCAGCCGCCGACACCAGCCGTGGGTCTGGTGTAGCGCCTGGCGGTAGACCTCGAACCAGGCGAGGCCGTGGGCCTCGTGCTGATGGACCGCGAGTGCGCGACCATCCACCCGCCCCGCCGGTGCCAGGGTGTGCCGCAGGGCCGCGCGCGCCTCCGCCACCAGCCGGTCCACCGCCGCCAGCGCCGCCGCCATAGGCTCGAGCGTCGCCGCATCCGCCGTGGTCATGCCCCCGACCTCCCCGCTTGCCGGTGATTCCCCTAGGGGCCCGGTGCTCACGCCTCGATGGCCTCCTCCAGGGTGCGCATGCCGGGCCGTCGGGCCTGCACCAGCACCGCCATGTTGCCGGGCTTGTGGCGGTTCTCGCGCATCTTCTGGTGCGCCAGGGGAATGTCGTGCCAGGCGAAGACCTCGCTCATGCAGGGATCTACCTGGCGGTTGAGGACGAACCTGTTGGCGGCCGAGGCCTGTTTGAGATGGGCGAAATGGCTGCCCTGGACGCGCTTTTGCCGCATCCAGAGATAGCGCGCATCGAGGGTGAGCTTGTAGCCGGTGGTGCCGGCGCAGATCACCACCATGCCGCCGCGCTTGACCACGAACACCGACACCGGGAAGGTGGCAGCCCCGGGGTGCTCGAACACCAGGTCCACATCCCGCCGGCCGGTGATTTCCCAGATGGCCTTGCCGAAGCGGCGCACCTCCTTGATCCAGGCGCCATAGGCCTCGCGGTCCATGGGATCGGGCATCTCGCCCCAGCAGTCGAACGCGCGGCGGTTGATGGCGCCCTTGGCCCCCAGCGAGAGCACATAGTCGCGCTTGCTCTCGTCCGAAATCACGGCGATGGCATTGGCACCGCTTGCGGCGATCAGCTGGATGGCCATCGAGCCGAGACCGCCGGCACCGCCCCACACCAGCACATTGTCACCCGGCTTGAGGGTGTGGGGCGCATGGCCGAAGAGCATGCGATAGGCGGTGGCGAGGGTGAGCACATAGCAGCCCGACTCCTCCCAGGTGAGGTGTTTGGGCCGCGGCATCAGCTGGCGCGACTGCACCCGGCAGAACTGGGCGAAGCTGCCATCGGGCGTCTCATAGCCCCAGATGCGCTGGGACGGCGACAGCATGGGATCGCCGCCATTGCACTCCTCATCGTCACCATCGTCCTGGTTGCAGTGGATCACCACCTCATCGCCCACCTTCCAGCGCTTTACCTTGGAGCCCACCGCCCAGACGATGCCGGCGGCATCGGAGCCGGCGATGTGGTAGGGATGGCCGTGACCATCCAGCGGCGAGATGGGCTTGCCGAGGGAGGCCCACACGCCGTTGTAGTTGACACCGGCGGCCATCACCATGACGAGGCACTCGTCCTCGCCGATGTCCCACACCGGCACCACCTCCTGCTGCATCGCCTGCAGCGGCTCGCCGTGGCGCTCCTTTCGGATCACCCAGGCGTACATGTTCTTGGGCACATGGCCCAAGGGCGGGATCTCGCCGATCTCGTAGAGGTCCTTGGTGGGTCGGACGGCGGCCGGGGCCCGTTCCAGCCGCAAGGGAGTGGAGGTGTCGGCGTTCATGGCGGCGCGCTCTCCCTGTTGGCGGATGTCTGCCGTCCCGTTGCCGGCGGTGGCGGGTGCAGGTGCCCCGGCCGCGGCGACCTCGGGGGTGGGCTCGCGCACCAGCGAATCCGGGAAGAAGTCCTCCGGCCGCAGATCGATGCCCTCGCGCCGGGCGATGGCGAGCAGCTCCTGCTGCCGGCGGGCGGGGATGGCGCCGCGCCGGATCCAGCCGGAGACGGCGGTCTGCCAGATGCCCAGGAGCTCGGCCACGCGCTGCTGCGAGCCGAACTTGCGGATGATGCGCTCCACCTGCTCCCTGCTCATTGAACGGCTCCCGTGTTGGCGACGGGCGGCGCTCTGCCCCTGCACCATCACCACAGATGTTGTCAATGAAAAAATGTGTTTGACGCGCCGCCGAAGAGGTGTTAGTGCGCCGCGGGATGCTCCACGCGAGGTGTAGGGCCATGTCCGGTGAGAGCCCCCGGCGCGACCGCCCCTGGCTGTTCCGCACCTACGCCGGTCACAGTTCGGCCGAGGCCAGCAACGCCCTCTTCCGCCGGAACCTCGCCCGTGGCCAGACGGGCCTGTCAGTGGCCTTTGACCTGCCCACCCAGACCGGCTATGACAGCGATCATCCCCTCGCCCGCGGCGAGGTGGGCAAGGTGGGGGTGCCCATCGCCCATATCGACGACATGCGCCGGCTGTTTGAGGGCATCCCGCTCGCGCGCATGAACACCTCCATGACCATCAACGCCACCGCCCCCTGGATCCTGGCCCTCTATGTAGCGGTGGCGGAGGAGCAGGGGGCCGATCGCCGCGCCCTCCGAGGGACGGTGCAGAATGATATCATCAAGGAATATCTCTCACGCGGCACCTACATCTTCCCGCCGGAGCCGTCGCTCAGGCTGACCGCCGATGTGATCGCCTTCTGCCACCGGGAGATGCCCCAGTGGAACCCGGTCAATGTCTGCAGCTATCATCTGCAGGAGGCCGGGGCGACGCCGGTGCAGGAGCTCGCCTTCGCCCTTGCCACCGCCATCTGCATCCTCGACACCGTCCGCGCCCGCGGCGAGATCCCCGAGGAGGAGTTTCCACGCGTCTTCGGCCGCCTGAGCTTCTTCGTCAACGCCGGCATCCGCTTCATCACCGAACTCTGCAAGATGCGCGCCTTCGTCGAGCTATGGGACGAGCTCGGCCGCGAACGCTATGGGGTGACGGATCCGAAGCTGCGCCGCTTCCGCTATGGCGTGCAGGTGAATTCCCTCGGCCTCACCGAACAGCAGCCAGAGAACAATGTCTACCGCATCCTCATCGAGATGCTGGGTGTGACCCTTTCCCGGCGGGCCCGCGCCCGCGCGGTCCAGCTGCCGGCCTGGAACGAGGCCCTCGGCCTGCCGCGCCCCTGGGACCAGCAGTGGTCGCTGCGCGCCCAGCAGATCCTCGCCTTCGAGACCGATCTGCTGGAGTACGACGACATCTTCGACGGCTCGCGCGTGATCGAGGCCAAGGTGCGGGAGCTCATGGACGCCGCCCGGGAGGAACTTGCCCGCATTGAGGCCATGGGCGGCGCACTGGCGGCGGTGGAAAACGGCTATATGAAGAGCCGGCTGGTGGAATCCAACACTAAACGTGTTAACAACCTGGCCGCCGGCCGCATCCGGGTGGTGGGGGTCAACTGCTATACCGAGAGCGAACCCTCGCCGCTTGTGGCCGGCGACGGTCCTGCGTTCCTCGCCGTGGACGAGGCCGCCGAGGCCCGTCAGATTGAACGGCTTGAGGCTTTTCGGGCGGCGCGCGATCAGCGCGCGGTGGAGGAGGCACTGGCCGGGCTGCGGCGGGCGGCGGTGGAGGGGCAGAACATCATGCCCGCCTCCATCGCCTGTGCCCGCGCTGGTGTTACCACCGGCGAGTGGGCCGGGGTGTTGCGCGAGGTGTTCGGCGAGTATCGCGCCCCCACCGGCCTCGCGGGGGCGCAGGCGGCGGTGGCGGATGAGCTGTTTGCGCCGGTACGGCGCAAGGTGGAGGAGGCCTCGCGTCGCCTCCGCCGCCGGCTCAAGATCCTGGTGGGCAAGCCCGGCCTCGACGGCCACTCCAACGGCGCCGAACAGATCGCCGTGGCTGCGCGCGATGCCGGCATGGAGGTGGTGTATGAGGGCATCCGCCTCTCGCCGGCGCGCATCGCCAACACCGCCCTCGAAGAGGGGGTCCATCTGGTGGGGCTGTCGATCCTCTCGGGCTCGCACCTGCCGCTGGTGGGCGAGGTGCTGGCGCGCATGCGGGCGCTGGGGATCGGTGACGTGCCGGTGGTGGTGGGCGGCATCATTCCGCCGGCGGATGCCGAGCGGCTGCGGGCCATGGGCGTGGCCGCGGTCTATACACCCAAGGACTATCGGCTACACGAGATCATGGCGGACCTGGTGGACATCGCCCTGGCCGCCCACAGCCGCGCCGCCTGAGCGGGCTTTCCACGCCGCCTGCGCGTGTCTCCGCCGGGGTGCCGTGCTATGTTGGCGCGGCAAGGAGGTGGCCCATGGCCCGCACGTCCGAGCCCGCCCTCTATGAACGCGACTTCTACGCCTGGACGCGGCAGCAGGCGAAGGCGCTGCGCGCGCTCGCCCGCACCCGCCCCAACGTTCCCGTCGACTGGCAGCACCTCATCGAGGAGGTGGAGGCCTTGGGCCGAAGCGAACGGCACGCCGTCGAGAGCCAGTTGCGGCGGCTCTTGGTCCATTTGCTGAAACTCAGCGCATCGCCCGCCGCATGGCCGCGGGGGGTGTGGCGCGCGACCGTCCAGGACGCGCGGGCGGAACTCGAGAACCGTCTCACCCGCACACTGCGGCGGGCAGCCACATCGGCGCTGCCGCGACTGTACGCCCAGGCCCGGCGGATCGCGGCAAGCGAACTCGAAGCCTACGGCGAGAATGAGGCGGCAGCGCGGCTGCCACAGCACTGCCCCTGGACACTCAAGCAGCTGCTGGACCCCGACTTCTGGCCGGAGGGTATGGATGTCGACGGCAACCGATGAGCTCGGTCGTCTCTATGAAAAGGACTTCTACGCCTGGACTCGCCGGCAGGCGAAGGCGCTGCGCGCGCTCGCCCGCACCCGCCCCAACGTTCCCGTCGACTGGCAGCACCTCATCGAGGAGGTGGAGGCCTTGGGCCGAAGCGAACGCCACGCCGTCGAAAGCTTCCTCGAGACGATCATCGAACATCTCCTCAAACTTGTCTATTCCCCCGCCGTCGCCCCCCGCGCCGGCTGGATCGCCACCATTTCGCGGACGCGCCGGCAGTTGCGGCGACGGCTGACACCGAGCCTGCGCCGTCATCTCCGCACGCATCTCGCCGGGATCTATGAGGATGCCCGCGAGGTGGTCGCCGACACGCTGCGTGCCTATGGCGAGGGGGAGGCGGCAGCACGGCTGCCGCAGCACTGTCCCTGGACGCTCAAGCAGCTGCTGGACCCCGACTTCTGGCCGGAGAGCACGGATGTCGACGGCAACCGATGAGCTCGGCCGTCTCTATGAAAAGGACTTCTACGCCTGGACCCGCCGGCAGGCGAAGGCGCTGCGCGCGCTCGCCCGCACCCGCCCCAACGTTCCCGTCGACTGGCAGCACCTCATCGAGGAGGTGGAGGCCTTGGG
>WFXL01000017.1 GCA_015490605.1 Rhodospirillales bacterium | reverse complement strand
TGGTGCTCAAAGGGGGCGATACGGTGGTGGCCGCACCCGACGGCCGGGCCGCCATCATGGCGGAGGCACCGGCGGAGCTGGCCACCGCCGGCAGCGGCGATGTGCTCGCCGGCATTCTTGTGGGCCTGCTCGCCCGGGGGCTGCCCGCCTTCGAGGCGGCCTGTGCTGCCGTCTGGCTTCATGCCGCTGCCGCCCGCCGGCTGGGGCGGCCCTTCACCGCCGAAGAACTGCTGCAGACCCTGAGCCCGGCGCGCGCCGAGCTGGAGGCGGGTGCCCACGATCCGGCCCTCGATGGGGGAACAAACGGCGTTCTGTGACGTCGTGCCAGAGGCAGGCCCGGTGTGTGCGCGGCGACGCGTACAAGCTTATTTTCCCGCTTTACGCGGACGCGCGGAGGCCGTACACATCCCGGTGCCGCCGGCAGCCAGTTCAACCCGTCCGTGGAGGAGCCGCGCCCATGTTCAGCCGCAAGCGCGAGGCCGAGAAGAGCAGCAGCGCGCCCCGCACCGCCGCGCCCGAGCGCAGCGCCGCCGCCGAGACCGACCTGGAGCTGCCACGCCGCAGCGAGCCCGTGCGTCCCGCCGAGCGGGGCGTGCCGGTCCCGCCCGAGGGCAAGCGGCTGATCGTGGGCCGCGGCATCAGCCTCTCGGGCGAGATCACCGCCTGTGATCGGCTGGTGGTGGAGGGCAGCGTGCAGGTTACCCTCAACCAGACCCGCGCCATCGAGATCACCGAGACCGGCCGCTTCATGAACGGCAAGGCCGAGGTGGAGGAGGCCGAGATCAGCGGAGTCTATGAGGGCGAGCTCACGGTGCGCAACCGCCTGCTGATCCGCTCCACCGGCCGGGTCACCGGCAAGATCCGCTACGGCGAGATCGAGATCGAGCGAGGCGGCCAGATCTCCGGCCAGGTGGAGGTGTTGGACGCAAGCCGCGCCCACAAGCAGACCCCGGCCGCCGCAGGCGCCAAGCCCGCCGCCGAGGGTAGCGCCCAGGAGGCCCAGGCCAAGAAGGCCTCGTGAGACCACCGGCGGCCATCCGGCCGGGTGGCCGCGCCAGCGCCAGGGGGTAGGGACGCGCAGTCGAGGACTGGGACCATGGGACGGGTCGCGCGCACCATCGCCATCGGCGGAATGCTCCTGACCCTCGCTGCCTGTGCCGCCGCCCGCCCGGGTCCCACCGCCGAACGCGCGACCACCGCCCCGGCGCCGGCTGCGGGACCGCCTGCGGATGTGCGCACCGTGGCCACCCCGCCGCGGCGGCTGCCGCCGCACATCCGCCTGACTGGCGCACCGGCCCCCTATCTCCGCACGCTTTTGGGCAAGCCCACCCTGCGCCGCAGCGAACCGCCGGCGGAGTACTGGCGCTACAGCTTCCCGCGCTGCACCCTCGATCTCTTCCTCTATGCCGAAAGCCCCTTCGCCGAGCCCAAGGTGGTCTATTGGGAGCTGCGCTCACCCTGGCCGGGTGCGGGGCTTGATGGCTGCGCCGACATGCGCGCACGCTTCGACACGCCCGCTCCCAGAACGCCGGCTGCGCCCGAGATCTGATCAGCCGCTTGGCTTGCGCCCGAGCAGTGCCGCCAGATCGACGGTGGCACTGCCGCGCGGGCGCGGGCGCGGCTGGGAGGGATGGGGTTTCCAGCCGGTGAGAAAGAGCAGATCGAAACGCGCCGGCACGCGGCCGTCGGGCTCGGCGAACGCCTCGCCATAGCGCCTGATCGCCTGTGCCAGCACCGCCCGCCGCAGCGGCCGGCGCTCCCGCAGCACGCCGCTCAGGCCCACAGCTCGCAGATCCTGGAGCAGCTGCCAGGGGTCACGATAGCGCACGCGGATGCGGTCCAGGTCTGCCACCGGCAGCGCCAGGCCGAGCCGCTGCAGCAGGGCTGCCGCCTCGGCCAGATCGGCAAAGGGCGCCACCCGCATGGCGGCCCCGCCGGTTGCGCGGAGTTCCGCCTCCATCAGCACGCTTCGGAGTTCCACCAGCGTCTCGCCGCCCCAGAAGGCCGCCAGCAGTAGCCCATCCGGCACCAGCGCCCGCACCATCTGGGCCAGCGCCCCCGGCACATCATCCACCAGCGCGAGCCCGGGGCCCGCCACCACCAGATCGAAGGTCCCCTCGCCTACCGGCAAAAGCGCCTCATCCGCCACCGCCACCAGCCCGGCCGACGGTGCGAGTCGGGATCTTGCTGGATCCAGATGGAGCAGCAGCCCGTCCACCGCCAGCCGCGCCCGCACCAGGCGGGCGAGCTCGGGCCCGCCGCCCACCACCAGCGCCCGCTGGAAGCGGCGGCGCACCTCGTCCAGCCGTTCGGCCAGACGCCGGGCCGCTTCATCCTCCAGGAAGAAGTCGGCGCCGGCCGCGCCCACCACCTCGCGGCGCTGGCGAATGCGACGGCGGTCGAACAGACGCGGCGGTGCCGCCACGGCATCCTCCCTCGGACTGTGGCGCCATGCCCCTTGCACCGGTGGCCCTGCCGCCGCCATGTTGGGTGTGAGCGGTGGGAGACAAGACCGTGTCCGAGGCGACGACACGCCGGGTAGCGCTCCGGGACCGCATCCTCGAGGCGGCGCTGCTACATGTCCCCTTCGACGGCTGGACCGAACGCACCCTCGAGCAGGCGGCGCGCGATGCCGGGGTCGAGCCGGCCACCGCCCGCCGGCTGTTCCCCCGTGGCGGCGACAGCCTGCTGGAATGGCTCGACGACTGGGCCGATCGGCGCATGCTCGCGGCGGTGGCGGAGGAGGACCTGGCAGCGCTGCCGCTCCATCGCCGCATCGCCCGGCTGGTGCGGGCGCGATTCCAAGCCCTCGCCCCCCATCGCGAGGCGCTGCGGCGGGCGGTGGTGGCCCGGGGGTTGCCGCAGAACCTGCCAGGCGGGCTCATGGCTCTCTGGCGCACCGTCGACCGCATCTGGCAGGCCGCCGGCGTGCCGCCAGCCGAGGACCGGGGCCTGTCCCACTACAGCCGGCGGATGCTGCTGGCGGCCATCCTGGTGGCGACCTTCTTCTACTGGCTCGAGGATGAGTCCGACGACTTCCGGGTCAGCTGGGCCTTTCTCGACCGCAGGTTGCAGGATGCGCTGGTGCTGGGCCGCACCCTGAACCGGCTCGGCGATTTCGTTCCCGCCTGGCCCTGGCGGCGCGGCGATGGTCTCGCCCCGGGTCCGCGATAACGCACTGCAGCACGCCGGATTTTCCTCTTGATCGGCCATTCTGGCCGGTTCATGCTGCGCCGCGTCCCGAGGGGAGAGGCGGAGCGGCGATGAGTGAGCACGGCTACTTCATCGAGGACCTCGAGCCCGGCATGTCGGCCACCTTCGGCAAGACCATCACCGATGCCGACATCCTCATGTTCGCCGGTGTTTCGGGGGACACCAATCCGGTCCACCTCAACGAGGAATTCGCCGGCGGCACCCTGTTCAAGGGACGCATCGCCCACGGCCTGCTCACCGCGAGTCTCATCTCCACCGCCATCGGCACCAAACTGCCGGGCCCGGGCTGCATCTATGTCAGCCAGAGCCTGCGCTTTCGCGCACCGGTACGGGCAGGTGACACCGTCACCGCACGCGTGACCATCCTCGAAGTGGAGCGTGAGCGCCGGCGGGTGCGGATGGAGACGGTATGTCTGGTGGGTGGCCGGGTGGTGCTGGACGGCGAGGCGGTGATCATGGTGCCGAGCCGGGCGGAGCGCTGATCCGCCGCCTTGCGCCCGCCCCCGCTCGCCGCCATTTCCGCAGCGGGAACGACCTCGACCGGGAGGGATCGCCATGGCGGTGAGCACGCCTGTGTGCAATTTCGGTGAGAAGGCCAAGCCCTTCCGTCTGCTGGGCGTGGACGGCAAGTGGCACACGCTGGAGGAGCTCAGGGGCGAGCGCGGCACGCTGATCGTCTTCATGTGCAACCACTGCCCCTATGTGAAGGCCATCATCGACCGGCTCATCCGCGACGCCCGCGAGCTCAAGGCATACGGCGTCAACACCATCGCCATCAACCCCAACGACCCGAAGCAATATCCCGAGGACAGCTTCGAGAACATGCAGCGGTGGGCGGCCGAAAAGCAGTTCCCCTTCCCCTATCTGTGGGACGAGACCCAGGAGGTGGCACGCGCCTATGGCGCCGTCTGCACGCCTGATTTCTTCGGCTACAATGCCGACCTCGAGCTGCAGTACCGCGGCCGCCTCGACTCCTCCGGCCGCCAGCCCGCGCCGCCTGATGCCCGCCGCGAGCTGTTCGAGGCGATGGTGCAGATCGCCCAAACCGGTCGCGGCCCCCAGGAGCAGGTGCCGTCCATGGGCTGCTCCATCAAATGGCGCGAGGCGGCGTGAGCCGTGGCCTTCCGCGACCTGCGGGCGTTTCTGGCGCATCTCGAAGCCAAGGGCCGGCTCGCCCGCATCCGTGAGCCGGTCGATCCTCATCTGGAGATCACCGAGATCCATCGCCGGGTGCTTGCCCGCGGGGGCCCGGCGCTTTTGTTCGAACGGGTGGTGGGCCATGAGATGCCGGTGCTCACCAACCTCTTCGGCACCGTCGAGCGGGTGGCCTGGGGCATGGGGCGCGAGCCCCACGAGCTGCGCGACTTCGGCCGGCTGCTGGCGTTTCTGCGCCAGCCCCAGCCGCCGCGGAACCTGCGCGAGGCGGTGGAGCTCACCCCGGTGCTCCGGACCGCCCTCGCCGCACGGCCGCGGCGGGTAAGCCGCGCCCCCTGCCAGGAGGTGGTGCTGCGGGGGGAGGAGATCGACCTCGGCCGGCTGCCCATCCAGACCTGCTGGCCGGGCGAGCCCGCCCCCCTCATCACCTGGCCGCTGGTGGTCACCCGCGGTCCCGGGGATGATCCGGACGATGTCAATCTCGGCATCTATCGCATGCAGCTGGTGGACCGCGACCGCACCCTCATGCGCTGGCTGCGCCATCGCGGTGGCGCCCAGCACTGGCGGCAGTGGCGGGCCGAGCGCGGCGAGCCCATGCCGGCGGCGGCGGTGATCGGCGCCGATCCCGGGGTGATGCTGGCGGCGGTCACGCCGGTGCCCGACAATCTGTCGGAATACCGCTTCGCCGGCCTTTTGCGGGGCGAGCGGGTGGAGCTGGTGCGCTGCGTGACCGTGCCCCTGGAGGTGCCGGCCTCGGCCGAGATCGTGCTCGAGGGCCATGTGATGCTGGACGAGTTCGGGGACGAGGGCCCCTACGGTGACCACACCGGCTACTACAATGCGGTGGAGCGCTTTCCCGTCTTCCGGCTGTCAGCCATCACCATGCGGCGGGATGCGCTCTATCTCACCACCTACACCGGCCGGCCGCCAGACGAGCCCTCGGTCCTGGGCGAAGCCCTCAACGAGATCTTCATTCCCCTGCTGCAGCAACAGTTCCCCGAGATCGTGGACTTCTGGCTGCCGCCCGAGGGCTGTTCCTACCGGGTGGCGGTGGTGGCCATCCGCAAGGCCTATCCCGGCCATGCACGCCGCATCATGATGGCGGTGTGGTCGTACCTGCGGCAGTTCCTTTATACTAAGTTCATCATCGTGGTGGACGACGACATCGACTGCCGCGATTGGAAGGACGTGGTCTGGGCCATCGCCACCCGGGTGGATCCCGCCCGCGACCTCATGCTGGTGGAGCATACCCCCATCGATTATCTCGACTTCGCCTCGCCCGAGCCGGGTCTCGGCGGCAAGCTCGGCATCGACGCCACCACCAAATGGCCGCCCGAGACCCGGCGCGAATGGGGGCGCCCCATCGCCATGGATGAGGCGGTGATTCGCCGGGTGGACGAGAAATGGGCGCGCCTCGGCCTCGAGGCGCTGCTTCGGGGTGAGCCGCCGCCGCCCGAGCGGCGCTAGCCGAAGGCCGGGTCCACCGGCACCCGCAGCGCCTGGGCGAGGCGATTGGTCTGGGCCGCCATCGCCACCACCGCCAGGAACTCTCCGTACATGCGCTCGTCCATGCCGCGGGCGCGGGCGGCGGCGGTGTGGCTGGCAATACAGTAGGTGCAACCGTGGGCGATGCTCACCGCCAGATAGACCAGCTCCTTGGTGAGCGGGTCCAGTGCCCCTGGCGCCATCACCTGCTTGAGCCGCTCCCAGGTGGCCCGCAGCAGTGGCGGGTCGACCGCGAGCGCCTTCCAGAAATTGTTGACGTCCCGCACACCACGGGTGCGCATGATGTCGTCATAGACCGCCCGCACCTCCGCGGGGGCGGCATCATAGTCGATCAGCCGCGTCATCGCCGGCTTGGCCTCCCCTCTAGGCAGCCGCAGCCTAGCAACGGCACCCCCCAGGGTCGAGGCGGGGGTTGCCGCCGTCCCCGGAGCGGGGCATGCTCGCGGCCGAGGGCCGGCTCCACGCAGGCCGGCCCGGCCAGCGGAGGAGGCAAACGGATGACCGTCCGTCGTCGTGAGCTGCTGTTCGGCAGTGCCGGCGCCGCCGCACTGCTGGTGGCGGGGGCGCGGGGCCTGCGGGCTGCCCAAGACCGTTCCTACATCCTCGCCACCGCCACCACCGGCGGCACCTACTATCCGGTGGGCGTGGCCCTGGCCACGCTGATCAAGGTCAAGCTCCAGCCCAAGCAGAAGATCGACATGTCGGCCATCAGCTCGGCCGGCTCGGGCGAAAACGTCAAGCTGCTGCGTGAGAACCAGGCGCAGTTCGCGATCCTGCAGGGCCTGTTCGGCAAGTGGGCGTGGACCGGTACCGGCCGCTTTGCCAATGTCGGGCCGCAGACCTGGCTGCGCTCGGTGACCATGCTGTGGCAGAACGTGGAGCACTTCGTGCTCTACCGTGACTATGTCACCAGCGGCACGGTGATGGATCTGGAGAACGCCTACGGCAAGCCGTTCTCCATTGGCAAGAAGAACTCCGGCACCGAGGGCTCGGGCCGCACCATCCTCGGCAATCTCGGCATCGATCCGGAGAAGTTCGAGCTGGTCTATCTCGGCTATGGCCCCACCGCCGATGCGCTCCAGAACGGCAATGTGGTGGGCGCCAACCTGCCCGCCGGCCCGCCGGTGTCGGCGGTCACCCGGGCGATGGCGGCGGTGGGCGACAAGCTTGCCATCCTCAAGTTCACTCCTGAGCTCGCCGCCAAGGCGGACGGCGGCATGCAGCTGTGGACGCCCTATACCCTCAAGGCGGGCACCTACCCGAACCAGAACGAAGACATCCCCACCATCGCCCAGCCCAACTTCCTCGGCGTGCGGGCTGATGTGGACGAGGAGGCGGTCTATCTCATCCTCAAGACCATCTACGAGAACCTGCCCTTCCTCCACAACATCCACGCCGCCACCAAGGCGATGGCGCTGGAGAAGGCCATCGCCGGGCTGCCGGCGCCGCTCCATCCCGGCGCGGTGCGCTATTATCGCGAGGTGGGGCTGGAGATCCCCGCCCATCTGCTGCCGCCACAGTGATCCCATGGGGCGGGGGCCTGTGGGCCCCCGCCCTGTTCGCGGCGAGAACATCCTGCGACACCACGCATGAGCGCCCGCGATTCCGCGCCGACCTCCGAGGTGGCGGAAGAGCCGTCCACCGGTGCCGTCCGCCGTCGTCTCGATGATACGCCGCTCGGTCGGGTGGTGTTCTGGGCGGGCGTGGCACTGGCGCTGTTCCACATCTGGGCCAACACGGTGGGGCTCGTGCGCGAGCTCACACTCACGGCCATCCACTGGGGCGGCTTCGCGCTGCTGTGTGCGCTCATGTTCCCCGCAAGGCGGCGGGATTCGCGCGCATGGCTGGTGCTGGATATCATTCTCGGCCTGCTGGCGCTGGCCGCTGGCGTCTATGCCGTCTTCGCCTTTGATCCGCTCTATGAGCGTGGCGTCAGCTTCATCTGGAGCGACTGGCTGTTCGCCATCCTCGCCATCGTTCTGGCGCTGGAGTTCGCCCGCCGCAGCGCCGGCTGGTTCATCCCGGCCCTCGCCCTGTTCGGCCTCGCCTATGTGGCGCTCCTCGGCCCCTACATGCCGGGGGTGTTCAAATTCCCCGGGCTCACCCTCGAGACCACCCTGTTTCGGGCGTATTTCGAGGTCTCGGGGATGTTCGGCGACATCGCCCGCATCAGCGCCACCTATGTCTTCATGTTCGTCCTCTTCGGCGCCTTTCTGCTGCGCTCGGGCGCGGGCGATTTCGTCATCGATCTGGCGCGGGTGGTGGCCGGCCGCTTCATCGGCGGGCCCGGGCTGGTGGCGGTGATGGGCTCGGCACTGATGGGCACCGTCTCCGGCTCGGCGGTGGCCAACACCGTCTCCACCGGGGTTGTGACCATTCCGCTGATGATCCGGGCGGGCTTTCCCCGACGCTTTGCCGCCGGAGTCGAGGCCGCCGCCTCCACCGGCGGCCAGCTGATGCCCCCCATCATGGGGGCCGGCGCCTTCGTGATGGCGAATTACACCCAGATCCCCTACCTCACCATTGCTGCCGTCTCGGTGCTGCCGGCGCTACTCTACTTCTTCTCGGTGGCGGTGTGGGTGCGGATCGAGGCCAAGAAGCGCGACCTGCGGCCGCCCGAGGATGAGGAGGTGCCGCGGCTGGGCGAGGTCCTCCGCCGCGGCGGCCTCACCTTCCTGCTGCCCATCGGCGTGCTGGTGGCCATGCTGGTGTGGGGCTTCACCCCCACCTATGCGGCCGGCTTCGGCATGCTGGCGGTGGTGGCGGCCAGCTGGCTCGGCCCCAGGCCCATGGGGCTCTGGGCGGTGCTGGAGGCGCTGGCGCTCGGCGCCCGCAACATGGTGACCACCGCCATGCTGCTGGTGGCCATCGGTCTTGTGGTGATGGTGGTGGCCACCACCGGCCTCGGCAACACCATCTCGCTGATGCTGGCGGACTGGGCCGGCGGCAGCCTGCTGGTGGCGCTGGTGCTGGTGGCGCTGGCCTCGCTGGTGCTCGGCATGGGGCTGCCGGTGACGGCCTCCTACATCGTGCTGGCCACCCTCTCGGCACCGGCGCTGGTGCAACTCATGAACCAGAATCTGGTGATCGAGCTCATCGCCAGCGGCACCCTGCCGGAGGCGGCCCGGGCCATCTTCCTGCTGGCGGATCCTGCTGCCGCCGCCAGGCTCACCGCCCCCATGCCCTATGAGGAGGCGGTGGCCCTCTATGCGTTGGTGCCGCCCGAGTTCGCCAACACGCTGTTCGAGCAGGCGCTGTCGCCGGAGGTGCGGCTTACCACCCTGCTCTCGGCCCACATGATCATCTTCTGGCTATCCCAGGACAGCAATGTGACTCCGCCCGTGTGCCTCGCCGCCTTTGCTGCTGCCGCCATCGCCCGCACCCCGCCCATGGCCACGGGCTTTACGGCCTGGCGCATCGCCAAGGGGCTCTACATCGTCCCGGTGCTGTTCGCCTACACCCCCTTCCTCTCGGGCGATCCCGCCACGGCGCTGGAAATCGCGCTGTTCACCGCGCTCGCCATCTACGCCCTGGCCGCCGCCTTTGAGGGCTTTGCCGAATGGCCGCTGCTGTGGCCCAGCCGGCTGGTGCTGGCGGCCGCCGGGGTGGTGCTGCTGTGGCCGCTTGCCACCGCCTGGCACGAGGCGGCGGCCGTTGCGGTGGTGGTGGTGCTGGCGCTGGATCGGCTGGCGGGACGGTGGTGGCGGCCGTCTCAGCCCTCCAGCACCATATAGGTGCTCACCGCATGGGCCACCGGTCGGGCGGCATCGCCCGCATGGAGGGTGATCTCGCCATAGACCAGGGTGCGGCCGGCGCGCACCACCCGCGCTTCGGCCCACAGCCGTTCGCCGCGGGCAGGGCGCAGGAAGCTGGTGGTCTGGGTGACGGTGGTGGTGGGCACGAAGGCGCCGCGCCCGGCCGCCAGCGCCAACGCCATGGCGGTATCGGCGAGGGTCATCATCGC
>WFXL01000016.1 GCA_015490605.1 Rhodospirillales bacterium | reverse complement strand
GTGCTCAGGACTTTCTCGCCAAGGATCGGCTCCAGGGGCTTGATCTGGAACGGCCGCTGGTGCTGGCGCGGGCGCGCAAGCGGGGTGAGCGCGAGCGCCTTGCGGCCCAGGGGCGCGATCCGCTGACGGGGCTTCCGGATCTCGCCGCCTTCCGCTGTGGGCTGGAGCGGGCGCGGCTTCGGGCGCTGCGCCACGGCCACGGCCTCGGCCTTGCGCTGGTGGCGGTGGCCGACTTCTGGCAGCGCCTGCGGGACTGGGGCGAGGCCTGGGGGGCCATGCTGGAGCGGGCGCTGGCCGCTGCTCTTCATGGCGCCATGCGCCGCACCGACGCCCTCGCGCGGGTGGCCCCCGGCCACTATGCGCTGCTGCTGGAGGAGGTGCGGGACGAGGCGGCGCTGCGGCGGGCCCTCACCCGGATTCACGCCCGCGCCGGCGAGGAGCTGGTGCGCCGGGCCGGCGAGGCGCTGCCGCTCGAAGTGGCCTGTCTGTGCCTAGGCCCGCGCGAGCCGATGGCACTGGAGCTGCTGCTGGCTCAGCTGCGCGGCCGGCTTCGGCCGTGGCCGCCGGGCGCAGGCGCCGGCTCGTCCCCTGCGGGCGGGGATGGGGCCGGCGCTGAAGGCGTGGTAACGGCAGGCGGCTGTTCGCCCCCACCCGCCATCACCTCGGCCGATGCCGGCCCGCTGCCGGCGGTGGCCTCGGCGGGGAGTTCGGCGGGTGGCCTGTAGGCCTCGCAGACGAGATAGAGTTCCGAGGACTCGGCCCGGGTTGCCCGCGGGCGGACGAAGCGGACCTTGGCAAAACGCGCCTGGGCCAGCGGCCGGATGGCCGCCTCGGCACCGGCCACCAGCTTCAGCACCAGCCATCCCCCCGGCCGCAGCAGCCGCGCCAGAAGCTCCAGGATCTCCTCCGCCACCGCCTCCGCCCGCAGCCGGTCGGTGGTGCGATCGCCGGTGGCATCGGGCGCGAGATCGCTCAGCACCACCTCGGCCGGTCCCCCCAGGGCGGCGGCCATGGCCCTCTGGGTGGCCGCCTCGCGGATGTCGCCGCGCACCACCACCACCCCCTCGATGGGGGCCATCTCCAGCCGGTCCACCGCCACCACCCGGCAGCCGCGGCGGGCGGCATACTGACTCCAGCTGCCTGGGGCCGCCCCCAGGTCCAGCACCCGCGCGCCCGGCCGCAGCAGCCGGAAGCGGCGGTCCAGTTCCTCCAGCTTGTAGACCGAACGGGCGCGATAGCCCTCCGCCCGCGCCCGTCGCACATAGGGATCGCGCGCCTGACGCTGGAGCCAGCGCGTGGAGGAGGCGCTGCGGCGACGACGGCTCATGATCTTTCCCCCTCGATTGGCACCAGCGCCACCGGCGGTGCCTGCTGGCCCGCTGCCTCCCGCACCAGCCCCTCGAGCGGGCCGCGGTCGGCGGCCATGAACCGGCGGCAGCCGAAGTGTGCCAGCACCGCTTCCAGGATCGCCGCCCCGCTCAACAACACATCCGCCCGCCCCGGGCCGATCAGCGGATGGGCCTGGCGCACCTGAAGTGGCCAGCCGGCCACCTGCCGGCGCACCTCGCGCAGCCGGGCGGGTGTCACCACCGCGCCATCGATGGCTGCCCGCTCCGGGCGTTCGAGCCCGAGGGCGAGCCCTGCCAGCACCGTGGCGGTGCCCGAGGTGCCCACCGCCAGCGCCACGCCGTCTGCGGGCGGGGTGAAGGGGACCTGCGCGAGCGCGCGCCGCACCCATGCCACGGTGGCGGCGAACACCGCCGCATCCGACGCCTCACCCAGGCGCTCGCGCAGGACCACCGCGCCGAAGGGCAGCGAGACTGCCGGCACCGTCGCCGCCCCCGGCTCCACCCACAGGAGTTCGCTGCTGCCGCCGCCGATGTCCAGCACCAGCGCCGGGCCCCTCACCCGGGCCAGCAGCGGCCAGCAGGCCACCAGGGTCAGCCAAGCCTCCCGTGCTGGGCTTGCAAGCTCCAGCGGCCAGCCGCAGGCCCGTGCCTGTGCGAGGAAGGCCTCACCATCGCGGGCCCTGCGGGCCACCTCGGTGATGATGCCACAGCGCTCCTCCACGCCCAGCTGCCGCGCGATGCGATCATAGGCGCGCAGCACCGCCAAGGTGCGGGCGACGGCATCGGCCGCAAGCCGCCCGCGCGTGGCCACGCCCGCGCCGAGGCGCACCAGCCGCTGTTCACCCCGGAGCGGGCGGAAGTCGCCATCCCCCACCTCGGCCACCAGCAGCCGGCAGTTGTTGGTGCCGAGGTCCACCGCCGCAAGCCGCCGCAACCTTCGGTGCTCCGTCCCGTCCGCGCGGGCAGCTAGGGACGGTACCGCCTCGGGCAAGGCGGGCAGCATGGCGGGGCTTTCGGCCCGCGCCGTTAACGTCCGCTTAACCTTGCTGTGGTGGGATCGGGGGCGAGCACAGGCCGCATCCGGAGATCCGCCATGGCGCGCATCCTGCTGATCGACGACGACGAGCTGCTGGTGGAGCTCGTGCGCTATACGCTTGAGGCCCACGGCCATGAGGTGCTGACGGCGCCCGATGGGGTGCGCGGGCTCGAGCTGCTCCAGCGCGAACCGGCCGACGTCATCGTGCTGGATGGCATCCTCCCGGGCCTCGATGGCCTCGAGGTGCTCAAGCAGCTGCGCACCGATGCCCGCACCGCCCACATTCCGGTGGTAATGCTCTCGGCGCGCAAGGAAGACCGCGACGTGCTGGGCGGTCTCTCCATGGGGGCCGATGACTATCTCACCAAACCCTTCATCCCGGAGGAACTGGCGATTCGCGTCGACCGGGTGCTCGCGCGCCAGCCCGCCGGCTGAGATGCGTCGCCGGTGCTGGCCGCATCGGGCGGGGGTGCTGGTGCTGCTGCTGGCCCTGCTGGCAGGCTGGGGGCGGGTGACCCAGGCGGCGGAGGTGGCCCACCTCTTTGCCCTCTATCGCGCGGGTGAGCTCGGGCGGCTCGCGCGGGAACTGGCCGAAGCCCGCCGGCTGCGGCCGGAGGATGTGGACCTCCTCTTCCTCGCCGGCCTGCTGGCGCTCAGGCGGGGCGAATATGGGCAGGCACGCGCGCTCCTCACCCAGGTGATGCGCGCCGCCCCGGACTATCGCGATGCCCGCCTGGCCCTCGCCCGGCTGCACTGGTGGCAGGGGGATCCGGCCCGGGCGCGAAGCCTGCTGCGCCCCATGGCCGCCACCGCGGCTACCGATGGTGAGCTCCTGGAGCTTCTGGTCCAGCTCGACCTCGCCCTGGGCGAAGTGGACGGCGCCAGAAAGCGGCTCGCGCAGGCCCGGGCCGCCGGCCGGATCCCACCATCCCGGCTGGAACAGCTCGAGGCCCGGATTGCCGCCTGGCACCCCCCGCAGGCTCCTGCCCAGGAGGCCAGAGCCAGCGACCGGAGGGGTGCGGCCGCTTCTGGCTGCTGCCGGCTTCTGGTCTACGGTCGTCATGCCCGCTGGTCGGATGGGCGGGCACCTTGGGGTGAGGGGCGGATCGCCCTCAGCTTCCGGCCCGATGAGGCCACCACCCTGGTGCTGGCCGGCGAGGTCCGCCGCCGCTTCGGCCGGACCGACGGGCTGGGCGAGCTCGCCCTCACCCGCCGCGCGGACGGCGGGCTCTGGCGCCTGGCCCTGACCCTTGGCCCCGGCGCGCGCTTTTCCCCACGCCTTGCGGGCGAGCTCGCGGGCGAAGTGGCGCTTGCGAAAAATGGCCCCACCCACGCCCTCTCGCCGGCGGAACCGCCATCGCTGTTGCTGCGGCTGCGGCTCGCCCGCTACAGCTCCGGCACCGCCCTTCTCACCGGGGTCGGTTTCAGGATCCGGCCCGCCGACCGGTGGGCTCTGACCCTGCGACTGGATGGGGCGCGCGATGCCGGCGGCCGGCTCGATCTCGGCGGCAGTCTCCGCCTCGATCGCAGCCTCGGGCGCACCCGCCTGTTCGCCGGCTTCGGGTTGCTGCTGGATGACGAGCGCGGGCGCACCCTCGAGCCGAGCCTGTTCCTCGGCGCCTCCTGGCCGCTGCGGGAAGGGGTGCGGTTTTTCTGCGATCTCGACCTGGTGCGGCGGGGTGCGGTGCGCACCGGCCTCGGCTGCGGGGTAAGCCTCGCCCTCGGGAGGACCGGCTGATGCCGCTGGTGGCCGCAGCTCCCCTCCTGCGGTTCATGTGGACCGCCACGCTGCTGCTGGTGTTGATGGCGCTGGTGGTGGTGCTGGTGCTGGTGCTGCGCCGGATGGTGGAGGAGCTTCGGGCCGAGCGCCAGGCGCGGGATCGCAAAGCGGTGCATCAATATCTCATGCGCGCGGCCCTGGGTCAGGATCGGGGCCCGCCGCCCACCGCCCTCGCCCGCCTCGATCGCGCCGAGATCGCCGAGCTCGTAAGTGAGCTCGCAAGCGTGGTCCGGGGGGAGATGCGCCGGCGTCTGGCCGCCGCAGCCACGGCCCTCGGGGTGCTGGAGCATGAGCTAGCGCGCAGCCGCTCGCGCCGGGCCGCACTGCGCGCCCGCAGCGCTCGCCGCCTGCCCCTGTTCGCCACCGTCGCTGCCGGGCGCGTGGGCGCTGCCCTGGCCCGCCTGCTGGAGGATCCGGTCCCTGAGGTGCGGGTGGCGGCGGCCACGGCTGCTGTCGAGGTGGATGCGGCACTGCGCACCCGCGCCTGTGAGCGCGCGCGCCACGACCCCGCCTTCGCCCGGCGCCTGGCGCTGCGCTTCTGGGAACGGCTGGGGGAGCTGGAGCCGGCCACCCTCGCTGAGCTCGCGCGTGATGACGACCCGGAGCGCCTGCGGCTGATCCTGGAGGCGGCCGGCCGCGGGCGTCTTCTGGCGCTCGCCCGCGAGGCGGTGGCGGCGCTGGATCACCCCTACCTACCGCTTCGGCTTGCGGCCGTGGGCGCGCTCGTGGAGATGGACCATCCGCGCGGCCTCGCGGCCCTTGAGCAGCTGGTAGAGGCGGCAGATCCAGCCCTGCGGCTTGCCGCCCTCACCCTCATGCGCCAGGAGCCGCGCCCTGCCTTCACACCCCTCGCCGTCGCACGGCTGGATGATCCCGACCCAAGGGTCGCCTTCCGCGCCCGCGAGCTGCTGGTGCGGCTCGATCCCGAACGCGCCCGCGAACTCGGGGTGGTGCCACGGGAGCAGGCGGCATGAGCGCGGCACTCCTCACCCTCCTCACCGCCCTCGCCCAGCTGGTGGCGCTGGCGCTCTTCGGCCTGCTGCTGTTCCAGCAGCTGTTCTATGCCGCCCTCCTGGGCACCGCGCTTTTCGCGCTGGTGCGCCGGCCGCCCCAGCGGGCCACCCGCGGTCTCTGGAGCGAGCTCGTGGACGTGGCACCGAGCCTCACCATCATCGTGCCCGCCCACGACGAGGAGGCCACCATCGTCGATTCGGTGCGGGCGCTGCTGGCGCTGCAGTACCCGCGCTTTGAGGTGGTGGTGGTGGACGATGGCTCGCGCGATGGTACCCTCGCACGCCTCAAGGAAGCCTTCGCGCTCGAGCCTATCGCCGGACCGCTGCCGCAGCGGCTGGTGCGGGCACCGGTAAGGCAGGTGTTCGAATCCCGCACCCTCACGCGCCTCACCGTAATCACCAAGGCCAATGGCGGCAAGAGCGATGCCCTCAATGCCGGGCTCGAACTCGCCACCGGCGAGCTGGTGTGTTCGGTGGACGCCGACAGCCTGCTGGAGAGCGACAGCCTGCTGCGGGCGGTGGAGCCCTTCGTGCGCGATGAGACCACCCTTGCCGTCGGCGGTACCGTGCGGGTGGCCAACGGCTGCCGGGTGGAGGCCGGCCGGGTGGTGCGGGCCGAGCTGCCGCGTCGCTGGCTGCCGCGGCTGCAGGCGATGGAATACATCCGTGCCTTCGTGATGGCGCGCCTCGCCTTCGCCCATTTCGGCGCGCTCACCATCGTCTCCGGTGCCTTCGGCCTGTTTCGCCGCGACGTGCTGCTCACACTCGGCGGCTACCGCCATGACACCGTCGGTGAGGACTTCGAGCTGGTGGTGCGGATCCACCGCTACGCCCGCGAGCGCGGCCGAACTTATGCGGTTCATTTCGTGCCGGAGCCGGTCTGCTGGACCCAGGCGCCGGAGCGCTGGCGCGATCTTGCCCGCCAGCGCATCCGCTGGCACCGGGGGGCGCTCGAGACCTTCTTCGCCCACGCCGACATGCTCGCCCGCCCGCGCCGCTATGGCGCACCGGCGCTTTTGGGTCTCGGCACCCTGCTGCTGATCGATGTGGTGGGGCCGGCGGTGGAACTCCTGGGCTGGCTGCTGCTGCCGCTGTTCTGGAGCCTCGGCGGCGCCTGGCTGGAGCTGGCGCTGGCCTGGGTGGCGCTGGCCGCAGGCGGCGGGATCGCTCTCTCCTGCGGGGCGCTGGTGCTGGAAGAGCTGGAACTCGCCCGCGTGCCCCGGGCCCGGGATCTGCTACGCCTCGCCCTGGCCGGCGTGGTGGAAAATCTGGGCTATCGCCAGTTCATCAATCTCTGCCGGATCATCGGCCACCTCCAGTGGCTGCGCGGTGCCACCGGCTGGGGCCGCATCACCCGCCGCCGCTTCGACCGGCCCACACCGGCGGAAACCCCGCCATGATTCATGCCCACGCCGCACCCGCCGGCCTTTCGCCCCCGCGCCGCCACACGCACGGTGCTGCAGGTGGCCCGGCTGTCGCCCGCGGCCGCAGGCTGGTGCCAGTACGGCGGACAGTCCCGCGCAGCGCTTGCATCCCGGCCCGTTCTGGTGTCCACCCGGGGCGATCGCGAGAGGGGAGCCCGCCCATGGAGGACCGCTACGCCCGCTACCGCCACCTGCGCCTGGACTGGCCGGAGGAGGGCATCCTCCGCCTCACCTTCGACCGGCCCGAGCGCCACAACGCCATCGACCGCGAGACCCACAGCGAGCTCACTTACATCTGGCGCGACATCGACGCCGATCCCGAAGTGTCGGTGGTACTGGTGACCGGGCGCGGGCGGGTGTTCTCCGCCGGCGGCGACTTCGACTTCGTCGAGGAAATCGCCGACGATCCCGAGGTGCGGCTGCGCGGCTGGAAGGAAGCGCGCGATCTGGTCTACAATATTCTCGACTGCAACAAACCCATTGTCTCCGCCATCAACGGCCCCGCCGCCGGCGCCGGACTGGTGGTGGGCCTTTTGGCGGACGTGTCGGTGGCGGCGCGCTCGGCCAAGATCGTCGACGGCCACACCCGCCTTGGGGTGGCCGCCGGTGATGTGGCGGTGATGCTGTGGCCGCTTTTGTGCGGTCTCGCCAAGGCCAAGTACCACCTGCTGCTGTGCGAGCCGCTCAGCGGCGAGGAGGCCGAACGCATCGGCCTTGTAAGCCTGTGTGTGGAGGATGAACGGGTGCAGGAGGTGGCGCTCACCATCGCCCGGCGGCTTCGCGATGGCGCCCCCTGCGCCATCCGCTGGACCAAATACGCCCTCAACAACTGGCTCAGGAGCGCCGGGCCGCTGTTTGACGTCTCCACCGCCCTCGAGATCCTCGGCTTCACCACCGAGGAGGTGCGCGAGGGCCTCGCCTCTTGGCGCGAAAAGCGCCCGCCGCGCTTTGCCCGCCGCTGCCCGCTCTAGGCCCGTGCGTACCGCCGTTCCGATTCTCCTGTGCGAACTGTGCGACGCACCCCACCGGCTGCGGGTGCTGCCGGTGGGGGCGGTGGCGCGCTGTCGCCGCTGCGGCCACCGCCTCTACGCCCACCGCCGCGGCACCATCGCCCAGGCCGCAGCCCTCACCCTGGCTGCCGTGCCGCTGTTCGCCGCCGCTCACCTGCTCCCCTTCGTGCGCCTCGAGATCGGCGGGCGCGAGCAGGGCACCACCGTGCTCTCGGCTGGCTTCGCCCTCTGGCGCGAGGGCATGTGGTGGCTCGCGGCGCTGGTGCTGCTGCTGATGTTCATCGCCCCCCTGGTGCGCCTGCTGGCGGCTCTCCACCTGCTGGTCCCGCTCGCACGCGGACGCAGGCCCCGGGGGGCGGCCGCCACCTTCCGCATCCTCGAGCGCTTCCGTCCCTGGGCCATGACCGACGTCTATCTGATGGCGCTGGTGGTGGCTTGGGCGAAACTGCGGGATCTTGCGGTGCTGGAGCCGGGGCCGGCCCTGCCCGCCTTCATCGCCACCCTGGTGCTGCTGCTGTTGGCCGAGGCCCGCCTCGAGCCGCTTGCGGTGTGGGAACAGATCGCGCCCCAGACGCGGCTTGCCCCCGGCACCCTCGCCACCTTCCGGCCGGTGGCCTGTCCCCACTGCCGTCAGGTGCTGCCGGCCGAGGCCGAAGGCCGCCCCTGCCCCCGTTGCGGCGGGCGCGTTTATGCCCGCAAGCCCGATTCCCTGACCACCAGCCTCGCCTGGCTGCTGGCCGCCCTGTTCGCCTATGTGCCCGCCAATCTGCTGCCGGTGCTCACGGTGGTGTGGTTCGGTCGCGCCAGCGCCGACACCATCCTGAGCGGGGTGGTGCGGCTCTATGCCAGCGGCCTCTGGCCGGTGGCCACGGTGATCTTCCTTGCCAGCATTGTCATCCCCATCGCCAAGATCCTGGTACTGGCGGGTCTCCTGTTCGAGGCCCGCTTCGGTCGGCCGCAGCACCCCCACCTCCTCACCCGCCTCTACCGGGCGGTGGATGCCGTCGGCCGCTGGTCCATGATCGATGTGTTCGTGGTCGGCCTGCTGACCGCCCTGGTGAGCGTCGGCCGCCTCGCCACCGTCGAGCCCGGCCCGGGCATTACCGCCTTCGCTGCCACCGTGGTGTTCACCATGTTCGCCGCCCATCATTTCGATGCGCGGCTGTTGTGGGATCGCGCCGGAGCCCGCCATGTCCACCCCGTCCGCCGAATCGCCGCCGCCCCTGGAGCCTGAGGTCCAGACTCGGCGCTGGTGGCCGCAGCTGCTGTGGCTGCTACCGCTGGTGACCGCACTGGTGGCCGGCTGGCTGGTGTGGGACAGCCTCGCCCGCCGCGGCCCCGAGATCACCATCAGCTTCCGCACCGCCGAGGGGATCGAGCCCGGCAAGACCAAGGTGAAGTACCGCGAGGTGGAGGTGGGCACCGTCACCCGGGTGCAGATCGCCGCCGATCTCTCGCGGGTGGTGGTCACAGCGCGGCTGGTGGCAGGGGCCGAACGGCTGTTGGCGCCCGATACCCGCTTCTGGGTGGTGCGCCCGCGCATCGGCATCGGCGGTGTGAGCGGGCTCACGGCCCTGGTCTCGGGCGCCTATATCGAGGTCGATCCGGGCCGCGGCGAGCCGGTGTTCCGCTTCGAGGGGCTCGAGGAGCCGCCGCTGATTCGCTCGGATGTGCCCGGCACCCGCTATGTGCTGGAGGCCTCGGAGCTCGCGGGCATCGACCGCGGCTCGCCGGTCTATTATCGCGGCATCGAAGTGGGGCAGGTGCTGGGCTGGAGCCTTGATGAGCAGGGCCGCCGCATCCGCATCCACGTCTTCGTCCGCAGCCCCTATGATCGGCTGGTGCGTACCACCACCCGTTTCTGGAACGCCAGCGGGCTCGCCGCCGGCACCGGGCCCGAGGGCTTCTTCGTCCGTATCCAGTCGATCCAGGCGCTGCTTTTGGGCGGGATCGCCTTCGATACGCCCCAAGGGCCCACCAGCGGCGCCCCGGCCACGGCGGAGAGTCGCTTCGTGCTGTTCGCCGACGAGGATGCCGCGCGCGAGAGCCGCTACACCGACGTGGCACGGGTGAGGGTGGAGTTCGCGAGTTCGGTGCGCGGGCTGCGCCCCGGGGCACCGGTGGAGTTCCGCGGCATCCGCATCGGTCGGGTGGCGGAGGTGCGGCTGGTGTTCGACCCCGAGCGCATGGATTTCCGCATTCCCGTGACTCTCGAGATCCAGCCCCAACGCTTTTTTGGTGCTACCGGCGAGGATGGCGGGGCACCACAGCTGGACCTGGAGCTGCTGCGCACGCTGGTGCGTCAGGGCCTCCGGGCACGGCTGCGGACGGCCAACCTCCTCACCGGCGAGGCGCTGGTGGAGTTCGATCTGGTGGCCGACAGCCCGCCGGCGGAGCTCCGGCTTGAAGGCGACATGCCGGTGATCCCGAGTGCCCCCACCGAATTCGAGGCCATCACCGGCTCGCTGCAGGAGGTGCTGCGCAAGCTCGCCGAACTGCCGCTTGCGGCCATGGTGGAGGATGTGCGCCAGGCGGCCCGTGACGTGGGAGCGCTGGCACGCCATCCCGCGCTGGAGTCGACACTGCTGGCCGCCCGCCAGGCGGCGGAGGATGTGGCCGCCACCGCACGTAATGTGCGCGGCGACATCGGCCCGCTGCTCGCCACCCTCGAGCGGGCGGCGAGCCGCACCGCACGGGCAGCGGAGGCGGCCGAACGTGCCTTCCGCGGTCTCGAGGGGCTGGTGGGGCCCGGTTCGCGCACCCGCGACGATGTGATAGAACTCGTGCGCGAGCTGCGGGCGGCGGCACGGGCCATCCGCCTGTTCGCCGAATATCTCGAGCGCAACCCGCAGGCGCTGATCCGGGGGAAGGGACCGTGATGGGCCAGGGTGTGCGGGCGTTCGCCCCCCTCCTCCTGGTGGCCATGCTGGCCGGCTGCGTGCTGCCGCCCGGCGGCGGCCAGGTGCGCTTTTATGGCCTCGAGCCTCGCATCGCCCCACCGGCGAAGGCCGACGGGCCGGTGCTGGCGGTCCGGCGGGTGACGATTCCACCCTATCTCGACCGCCAGCAGATGGTCACCCGTGGCCCCGGGCCACGGCTCGCCCTGGCCGAGACCCACAATTGGATCGAACCGCTGCAGGCGGCCATCGCCCGGGTGTTCGCCGAGGATTTGGGGGCGCTTCTCGGCACCGCCCGCATCTATCTGCCGGAACAGGATCTGCCGCAGCGGCCCGAACTCGAACTGGTACTGGACATCTTCGCCTTCGAGCCGCGCAGTGACGGCACGGTGGTGCTGGATGCGCGGGTGCGGCTCCATCGCGGCGAGGCGCTGGCGCTGGAGCGGCGTGAGCGCATCCGT
The DNA here is from genome assembly GCA_015490605.1 of Rhodospirillales bacterium. Lineage (GTDB taxonomy): Bacteria > Pseudomonadota > Alphaproteobacteria > Geminicoccales > Geminicoccaceae > HRBIN39. Next base: position 3,142 of record WFXL01000016.1, on the reverse strand, counting down.
ATCCCCCTCACCAGCCCGTCCGACTATGGCGCCATGGCGGCGGCCATGAGCGAGGCGCTGGCCGAACTCGCCCGCCGCACCGCCGCCGCTCTCAAGCCGCCCAGCGCCTGAGGCGACTTTCGCCACACCCGCCGGCTCAGCCGTCTGCCAGCCAGTCGAGGGCAAGCGCCGCCGTCCAGGAGAAATCGCGCCCGCCGAGTCCGTGGCCATCCAGCGGATCGTGGTATTCGCGAAAGCCGAAGCGGCGGATGAGCTCGGCCGCCACCGCGGCAAGCCGGGCGGCCGGCTCGCCCTCGAGCCCCCAGGCCACCAGCCGATCCAGCACCGGCCACACCGGCCCGCGCCAGTAACGCCGCCGCTCGAAGCCGGGATCCGCCGGATGGACGGTGGGAAGCGGGAAGGGCACCGCCGCCAGCCACGCCATGAGCGCCCGGGTGAGGCCGTCGGTGGCGAGACCTGCGCGAAAGGCGAGAAAGGCACAGGCGGCACGTGCCGCAAGGCGGCGCCCGGCCGCGAGGTCGAAGGCATGGATAAAGCCGCTTTCGGGATCCTGCAGGTGGCGGCGAATGGCCCCTTCGAGGCGCGCTGTGCGGGCGGCGATGGCCTCGGGGTCCAAGACACCCAGTCGGCGGGCGAGGGCTTCGAGGTCACGCTCGGCCGCCAGCAGCAGCAGATGGGTGGTGGGATCGGCCACCCGGAAGGGGGATTGCGCCGCCATCCGCCGCTGGTCCCAGCGCCAGGCGCGAAAGCACAGCACCAGGGCGAGAAAGCGGCGATAGTGGGCCATCCTGGGGCGCTGGTCGGCAGGAACGGCGACAAGATCGCGCCGTTCGAGCCGCAGGCCTTCGGGCACGGGCACGTGCGCGAGGGGCTCATCCCACAGAGGGCTGTCGTCCATCCCCGTCTCCCAGGGATGGACCGTCACCACGAGACCGGTGGCGGGATCGCGCCGCACCTCGTGGAACCAGCGGTGCCAGCGCTCGATGGCCGGCAGCAGTCGCCGGGCGCCCGCCTCCACCAGCGCGCGATCGCGCGCCCGGGCCACCATCCGGGCCAGACAGCTGGCCAGCACCGGCGGCTGGGTGATGCCTGAGGTGGGCGGCGTGCGGCCGGTGCGCCAGACCTCGGGGCCCGGGAAGTAGCGCGGGTCGGGACGGTGAAAGACGATCTGCGGGACCATGCCGCAGGGCCACTGGGCCGCCAGCAGGCTCGCCAGTTCCTGAAGTGCGCGGGCCTCGTCCAGCCGGCGCCAGCCGAGAGCGATCAACGCCGAGTCCCAGTTCCACTGAAACGGGTAGAGGTCGCGGGCGGGCACGGTCCAGCCGCCGCGATCATTGGCCCGCAGCACCCGCGCCGCAGCTTCGAGGGTGGCGGGCGGAAGACTCATGGGGTAAGCCGCTGGCCGCTTTCGGGGTCGAACCAGCGCACCCGATCATGGCGCGGCGCAAGCCGCAGAGTCTCGCCCGGGCGGATCGGGCGATCGCTCGCAAGCGCCGCCCGCAGGCGAAAGCCCTCGCCCTCCACACTCACCAGCTGGTGCGAGCCCAGTGGCTCCACCACCACCACCCGCCCTACCAGAGCCGCGGTCGCCTCGGTCGGCGCCAGGTCCTCCGGGCGGATACCGCACAACAGCCGTGCCGGCGCCTCGGCCGGGCCCGCCAGCACCAACCGGTCCACCCGGTAGCGGCCGGGGGCCTCGCGCACGGCCTCGAGGAAGTTCATGGGCGGGCTGCCGATGAAGCTGCCGACAAAGACGGTGGCGGGATTGCGGTAGATCTCGAGCGGCGTGTCGTACTGGACGATGCGGCCCTGTTCCATCACCGCAATGCGATCGGCGAGGCTCATGGCCTCCACCTGGTCGTGGGTAACATAGAGGGTGGTGGTGCGGCTCTCGGCCAGGATGCGCTTGAGTTCGGCCCTCATCTCGAGGCGCAGGAGCGCATCGAGATTGGAGAGGGGCTCGTCCATCAGCAGCACCTCGGGGCGGACGGCCAGCGCCCGCGCCACCGCCACCCGCTGACGCTGGCCGCCGGAGAGCTGGCCGGTGTATTTGTCGAGCTGCGATTCGATGTGCAGGAGCTCGGCCGCCCAGGCCACCGTCCGCCGCACCTCCTCCTCCGGCACCCGCCGCATCCGCAGGCCGAAGGCGATGTTCTCGAACACCGTCATGTGCGGGAAGACGGCATAGTTCTGGAACACCATGGCGATGCCGCGGGCGCGCGGAGCCAGCCCATCCACCCGGCGCTCGCCAATCCACACCTCGCCCGCATCCTGCCGCTCGAGCCCGGCGATGATGCGCAAAAGCGTGGTCTTGCCGCAGCCCGAGGGGCCCAGCAGCACCACGAACTCCCGGTCGTCCACCGCCAGCGCGACCCGCTCGAGGGCAAGAAAGCCGCCGAAGCGCTTGGTGATGTCCACACACCGGATGCCGGCCAAGGGATCCTCCTAGCGGCTGGCGATGCCCCACATGGCGAACAGGTGGCGCCGCACGGCGAAGATGAACACCAGCGCCGGCACCACCAGGAACAGGCCGCCGGCAAAGCGGAAGTGCAGCGGCGATTCGTTGAGGGAGGTGAGCAGGAAGGCGGTGAGGGTGCGCTCTCTCAGGGTGAGGATGGAGGCGGCGAACACCTCGTTCCAGGAGACCACGAAGGCGAAGATCATGGTGGCGGCGATGCCGGGGCGGGCCAGCGGCCAGGTGACCTTGCGGAAAGCCTGAAAGCGGGTGCAGCCCAGGGTCCAGGCGGCCTCCTCCAGCTCCCGCGGGATCCCCATGAACAGCGAGGCGCTCACCAGCACCGCAAACGGCAGGGCGAGGGCGGTGTGGACCAGCGCCACCGCCAGCGGGGTGTCGTAGATGCCGAGCTGGATGAAGCGCACGGTCAGCGGCAGCGCCAGCACCACCATGGGAAACGCCCGGGTCAGGAGGATCACCAGGCGGAAGGCGTCCTTGCCGGGAAAGGCGAAGCGCGCCAGCGCATAGCCCGCGGGCGCACCGATCGCGATGGCCAGCACCATGGTGAGCGCTGCCACCAGCACGCTGTTGGCCACCGCCTTCCACACCCCCCGCACCGAGAAGAAGAAGGCCAGGGTCTCGAGCGAGGTCTCGGTGGGCAGCAGGCTCTTGGGCCAGGCGTTGATG
>WFXL01000015.1 GCA_015490605.1 Rhodospirillales bacterium | reverse complement strand
CTGGAAGCGCTGGTGCGGGCGCGCCACGACTGGCGCCGGCTGGTCCATCGCGCCACCCACGATGCCCTCACCGGTCTCGCCAACCGCTGGCTGCTGGAAGAGAAGTTGCGGGACGCGGTGGCCCGGGCCGAGCGCCGCGGCCGCGCCGGCGGCCTCGTGCTGCTGGATCTGGACGGCTTCAAGGCGGTCAACGACCGCTTCGGCCACGATTTCGGCGACTGCGTTCTGGAGACGGTGGCGGTGCGGCTGCGGTGCGGGCTCCGGCGCTGCGATACCGTCGCCCGGCTCGGCGGCGACGAGTTCGCGGTGTTGGTGGAGGAGGTGGGAAGCCGCGCCAATCTCGCGCTGGTAGCGGCCAAGGTGCGTCGGCTGGTGGAGGCGCCGGTGGAGGCCGAGGGCCGGGTGGTGCGCGTGGGGGCGAGCGTGGGTACCGCGCTGTTCCCGGAAGAGGGCACCGAACTGCAGGCGCTGGTGCGGCGGGCGGATGCCGGTCTCTATGCCGAAAAGCGCCGCCGGCTGCTCACCTCCGCCTGAAGTGCCAGGCGCCATCCGCACCGCTCTCGCGCACGAGTTCGCCCCGACGGTGCAGGTAATTGAGATGGGCCAGCGCCTCCGCCAGCGCGAAGCCCACGGTGGTCTCGTCCAGCGGCCGGTCGAACAGCGCCAGTGCCACCTCGAACACACTTGCCCAGTCGCGGCAGAGCTCGAGGGTGCGCGCAAGCCGCTCCTGGTGGTGCGCCCGAATCGCCGCCACCCGCGCCCGCAGGCCGCGAAAGGGACGGCCATGGCCAGGCAGCACCAGCACGTCCTCCGGCAGGCCGGCGAGCCGTTCGAGCGCCGCGAGATAGTCGGCCAGCGGGTCGCCCTCGGGCTCATCGGCCCATACGCCCACCAGCGGTGAGATCTCCGGCAGGATCTGATCGCCGGCGATCAGCAGCCGCCGCTCGCGCTGGTAGAACAGCGCATGTGCCGGCGCGTGGCCGCCCATGAGCATCACCCGGAAGGGCAGGCCGGCAAGCCGCACCACCATGCCGTCGCGCAGCTCCTGGAAGCTTCCCGGCGGCGGTGTCACCGTCCGGGCGAAGACATTGCCCAGAGCGAGTCGCCGACGGCCAAGCTCGGCCTCCACCCCGAGCAGCCGGTCGTAGGCGGCCAGCGCCGCGCGCCAGGCCTCGTCGGGCTCGAACGCCAGCATCCGCGCCATCGCCCATTCGAGCCGCGGCATGGCAAGCGTGCTGCCGTAGCGGGCGGCGAGATGGCCGGCATTGCCCACATGGTCCGGGTGGAAATGGGTCACCAGGATGCGGTCGAGGCGCTCGCCCAGCACCTGGGCCAGAAGGCGCTGGCTGACATCGTCGGCATGGCCGGTGTCCACCAGCACCCGCTCACCCTCACCCTCCAGCAGATAGAGGTCAATGTGGTCGAGCACGTAGGGCAGCGGTAGTCGGAACCACCAGAGCCCGTCGCCCAGACGGGTGCACGCCCCCGCCGGGGGCAGATGGAAGGGCATCTCCAGCATGGAACCCCGCAGGCCTCCGCCACCGCCGCCCCGGCCTAGCGGGGCCTTGGCGGGGGTGCAAGCGCGGGCGGACTTGCTCCCGACGGACCTTGGCGGTTTGCAGGGGCGGGATCCGCGGAGACCGTCCTTGCCACAGTTCGATGCCGCCTTCCGCGCAAAGCTTGTGGACCTGTTCCGCTGGCGCCGCGATGTGCGGCGTTTTCGCCCCGATCCGGTGGACCCGGAGCTGGTGCGTGAGCTTCTGGCGCTGGCCGATCTCGCGCCATCGGTGGGCAATGCCCAGCCGTGGCGGTTCGTGCTGGTGGAGGACCGCGAACGGCGCCGGCGTGTGCGCGAACACTTCCTCGAGGTCAATGCCCGGGCGCTCGCGCGCTATCGCGGCGAGCGCGCGGCCCTCTATGCCCGCCTCAAGCTCGAGGGGTTGGACCGCGCGCCGGTGCAGATCGCCGTCTTCTGCGACGAGGCCACCCGCCAGGGTCACGGCCTCGGCCGACCCACCATGCCCGAGACCCTCTGCTGGTCGGTGGTGCTGGCCATCGGCCAGCTGTGGCTGGCCGCCCGCGCGCACGGCCTCGGGCTGGGCTGGGTGTCGATCCTGGAGCCGGAGGCGGTGGGGCGCCTCCTCGAGGTGCCGGCCACTTGGCGCTTTGTGGCCTGGCTCTGCCTCGGCCATCCCCAAGAGGAGCATCTCGACCCGGAGCTGGAGCGGGCTGGCTGGCAGGCGCGCACGCCGCTTGAGGCGCGCATCCTGGTCCGCTGATGCCGAGACATTCCAGCTTGCCGTCAAGCCGCTGTGGGCCTAGGCTTCGTTCGGATTGGGCCTGTGGCGAGGGGGGAAATATGCGACGTGTGTTGGCCGTATTGCTGCTGTGTCTCGTACCCTTCGGCGGGGCTTGGGCCGGGAGCGATGAGCGGGCACTGTTCGAGCATTTCCTCGATCGTCTCGGCCAGATGATGCGCACCTTTCCGCAGGATCAGACCGGCTTCCGGCAGATCCAGTGGACGCCCACGGCTACAGGCGCCACCGCCACCAGCGAGCTGTTGCTGGACCTGGGCGTGGACCAGCTGACCATCCCGCTGCGGCATGAGGTCCGCCGTCAGGCCGGCGGGCTGCGGGTGTTCACCCGGCTCGATCAGGCGCGCCTCGCGGAGGACGTCCGGGCGGTGCTGGCGGTGCTGATGCCGCGTCCGGACGAGCTGGTGCTGGATGTGCTCATGGAGGGGCGTGATCGCTGGCGCGGTGAGCTTCGGCTGCCGCAGCTGAGCTTTGAGGATGAGGAGAGCAGCGGCAAGGTCGCGCCCGGTCGCTTCGCCTTCGGCATCAGCTTCGGTGCCAGAGGGACCTACAGCAGCCGCTTTCGCCTCGAGCTCGGCATGATCGAGGTCCGCGACGGTGAAGGCGGCGGCGTCATCATGGAAGTGGAGCCCATCGAGGGCGAATCCGGCGTGCTGGGGACCTATCGTGGTCAGCCGCTGTTCTGGCGCATCAAGGTGCGTGGCGGGCGCGTGCAGCTCGAAGTGCTGGGGCAGGACGGCGGCGAGCTGATGATCGACGGCTTTCGCTTCAAAAGCGAGGTCCTCCCTACTGATGGCGGTCAGATGCGCGCAGGGCTCGATGCAGGACTCGTTCTCCAGCGGTTGATCTCGTCCGAGGGAGAATTCGGTCCGGGCCGCTTCGATCTGGCCTTCGGCTTCATGGGTTCGGATCGACGCACCGCAGAGCGCCTGACAGCCCTTTTCGTCGACGGGAAGTTCCAGGCTGATGAGCTGGACGAGGAGGCGCTGCAGGTCATTATCGACAACATCAAGCAGGCCGTCCTAGGGCGACAGGGGCGGCTGGACCTGAGGCTATTGGTGGAACTGGCGCAGAATCGCGGCGAGCTGGTGTTCGAGCTCGGCTGGCCCGAGCCCGGGCGGCGCCTGGAGACGGTGGGCGATTGGCTCCAGCTGCTGAATGGGCGCCTGCGCATGGAGGTGCCGCTGGAGCTGGTGGATGACGAGGATCTGCAGCAGCTCCTGGCGACGCCGGTGGCCATGGGCTTCGGCCGGATCGAAGGCGGGGTGGTGCGTGTGGATCTGCGGGTCGAACAGGGCGTTCTGATCGGCGGCGAGCAGCCGCAGCCGCTGGCGGCTCTCCTGGGTGAGCTCGCTGCCATGCCCCTTAGGGTGGAGGCGGGCGGAGGGGCGCGACCGTGAGCGCAACCGAGGAGGCCCTGCGCCACCGCGAGAAGAAGGCCCGCATCAAGGCCGCCAAGGATCGGCTCTACGCCAGTCGCACTGGCCGCAAGGGGCTGCTTCTGGTCCATACCGGCAAGGGCAAGGGCAAGAGCACCGCCGCCTGGGGGCTGGTGGTGCGTGCCCTTGGCCACGGCCGTCGGGTGGGTATTGTCCAATTCGTCAAGGGCCGGCGCCAGACCGGTGAGCGCGCCTTCTTCGCGCGCTTTCCCGAGCTGGTGGAACTGCGGGTGATGGGCGAGGGCTTTACCTGGGAGACCCAGGACCGCGACCGCGACATCCGCGCTGCTCGTGCGGCCCTGGCCGAAGCCCGGCGGATGCTCACCGCTCCCGACTTCCACCTGGTGGTGCTGGACGAACTCAACATTGTACTGCGCTATGGCTATCTGCCGCTGGAGGAGGTGCTGGCAGTGCTGGCGGCGCGCCGGCCCGACCTCCATGTGGTGGTAACCGGGCGCAACGCCCCGCCGGGACTGGTGGAAGCCGCCGATCTCGTCACCGAGATGGTAGAGGTGAAGCACCCCTTCCGCGCCGGCATCGGTGCCCAGCTGGGGATCGAGTACTGAGGCGGCAGCGCAGGATGCCGACTGCGGCTGAAGCTGCGGCGGTCGGGCCGGTGGTGGTGTCGGGGACGGATTCATTCATGAGCCGCGGCGCACTTGCCCCCGCCCTGATGGTCCAGGGAACCGCCTCGCATGTGGGCAAGTCGCTGCTGGTGGCAGGCCTGTGCCGCGCCTTCGCTCGCCGCGGCCTCAAGGTGGCTCCCTTCAAACCCCAGAACATGTCCAACAATGCTGCTGTTGCTGAGGGCGGCGAGATCGGCCGCGCCCAGGCACTGCAGGCGCGGGCCGCGGGCGTGCCGCCGGATGTGGCCATGAACCCGGTGCTGCTCAAGCCCGAGGGCGAGACCGGCGCCCAGCTGGTGCTGCGGGGACGGCGGGTGGGCAGCTTTAAGGCGCGCGACTACTACCGGCTGCGCGAGCGGGTCTTGCCCACCATCCTTGAAGCCTTCACCGAATTGCGCCGGCGCTTTGAGCTGGTGCTGGTGGAGGGCGCCGGTGGGGCGGCGGAGGCCAATCTGCGGGCGGTGGACGTGGCCAATATGGGCTTTGCCCGGGCGGCCCGTGTGCCGGTGGTGCTGGTGGGCGATGTTTCCCGCGGCGGGCTTCTGGCGGCGGTGGTGGGCACCGTGGCGCTGCTGGAGCCGGCCGACCGGGCGCTGCTGAGGGGCTGGATCGCCAACGGCTTTCGCGGCGATCCCGACCTTTTCCGCCCGGCGGTGCCCATCGTCGAGGCGCACACCGGGCTTCCCTGTCTCGGCATCGTCCCCTGGGTGGAGGCGGCCGGCCGGCTGCCGGCGGAGGACCGGCTGGGGCTTGAGGCGCGGGTGCGGCGGCGCCGCGGCGCGCGGCTGCGGGTGGCGGTGGTGGCGCTGCCGCGGATCGCCAATCTCGACGATCTCGACCCGCTTGCCGCCGAGCCCGATGTGGAACTGCGGCTGGTTGAGCCCGATGCCTCGCTCGATTCTGCCACCGATCTGGTGATCCTTCCCGGCAGCAAGGCCACCCGCGCCGATCTCGCGGCCCTGCACGAAGCCGGTTTCCACCACGAACTCCACGTCCACCACCGCCGCGGCGGCCACATCCTCGGCCTGTGCGGGGGCTATCAGATGCTCGGGCGGGCGGTGCACGATCCCGACGGGCTCGAGGGACCGCCCGGCTCCACCCCGGGACTGGGGCTGCTGGCGGTGGAAACCCGCCTGGTGGCCGGCAAGACGGTGCGGCAGGTGCGCGGCTTTGACCGGCTGCGGAATGTGCCCGTTCAGGGCTATGAGATTCATCTGGGGGTGACGGAAGGGCCCGATCGGGCCCGCCCTTTCCTCAACCTCGACGGCCGCCCCGAGGGGGCGG
>WFXL01000014.1 GCA_015490605.1 Rhodospirillales bacterium | reverse complement strand
CCCGGCAAGTTCGCGCCCGGCCCGCGGCGGGGTCATGCGATCGCGCGCACCCGCCACCACCCGCGCCGGGACATCCAGCGCCCGGGCCCGCGCCGCCGCATCCTGATAGGCATCACAGGCGGAAAGATCGGCCGCCAACACCTGCGGGCCGCTGCGAGCGATGAGGGTACGGGTGGCCGCCGGCAGCCAGGTGCCGGGAATCGGCTGGCCCCCGAAGCGCACCTCGGCGGGAAAGCTCCAGCGCACCATGAGCTCGGCGGCAGCTGCAACATCCCGCGCGGCCAGCTGCAGCAGTCGGGGATGGACCGCCATGCGCGCGCTCGCGGCCACCAGCGCGAGGCCGGCCGCGTGCGTGCGCGGGGCGAGCTCGAGGGCGATGAGACTGCCCATGGAGTGGCCCACCAGCAGCGGCCGCGTCACCGCGAGGCCGGCGAGCACCTCCGCCAGCACCGCCGCATGGTCTTCAATGGTTTGCGGGGGCGTGCCGCCGGATCGCCCATGGCCCGCAAGATCGGGGGCCAATACCCGGAATCCCGCGGCCGCCAGCGCCCGCCCCACCAGCGCCCAGACGCTGTGGTCCATGCCGGCGCCGTGGAGCAGCACGAACACCGGCGCCGCGCGCGCCGCTGTCTCGCTCCAGTCGGTGATCCACAGCCGTCCCGCCGCCTGCTGGTACCAGCCCATGGCCGCCCCGTCGCTGGATCCGCCGCGAGGGAGGGCGGTACGCCTGTGCTTGTCTATAGGAAGAAGATCCTATACAGTCGCCGGGCACGGCCGCCGGCCGTGCCGTGAACGACGGACCGATTGGAGTGACTCCATGGGTAAACGCCGTGAAGGCACGGGCTCGGCGCGGGTTGAGGACGAGTCGCGGGAGGTGGCATCGCCCGAGAAGGCGCGTGGGACGTCCAGGTCCCGCGGGCGTTCGGCGAGCCCTCCCGTGGACTGGGAGGATGCCGCCCGGCTGTTGGCCGTGGGCCTGAGCCCGAGCGAGGTGGCCCAGCTGGTGGGCACCACGCCCGGGCGGGTGTCGGCCCGGCTCAGGCGGGTGAAGTCGTTCCGCGAGATGGTGGAGCACTTTCGCGTCCAGAGCCGGGCGAGCCCGCGAGAGGCCTATGAGCGTCTGTGCCGTCTGGTGTATGCCCATCTCGAGCGTCAGGTCCGCTGCGGCAATCTGCGGGTGCTGCTGTGGATTGCCGACCGTCTCAAACTGGTGCGTCCGGCCGAGGTGGACGTGGCCGAGGCCGAAGTGGCCCGGCTGATCGAGGGTCTGTCTGAGAGTCAGCGCGAGGAGCTGGCGCGGCTGGCCGGACGCGACTGAGCCCGGAGGGGGCCGGCGTCCTCAGGGACGCCGGTCGCCCTCGGGTTCCACCAGCGTGAGGGTGACTTCCGGCGGATAGTAGAGGGTGGGGCCGTCGGCGAATCGCAGGAAGTTCCAGCCGCTGACATCGTCGCCGCCGAGGGTGCGGTGCTGGCGCACGCGCCCCCGCTCCAGCACCGGTCGCCGGCTCTCCAGCAGGATGGTTCCGGCATGGGAATCATCATAAAGAACGATTTCACCGCGTCGGTCCGGCACCAGCCACTCCAGCCGCACCACCGGGATGGTGGCGCCGTCGCCTTCCGCCTCCTGCGCCGGGCGGGCCGCGGGACCGGCGGTCTGGGGTGTTCGCGAATCGCGCTGTTGGATCATCACGCCTGCCTCGCCCCTGGGGTTCCGCTTGCCTATCACGTCCGGCAACCGCCGTCACGCGGGCGAGGTTAACCCATGGGGGAGGGGGCTCAAGCGCGAACCCCCGAATGACGGTCCCTCCGTACGACGAAGACCCTCAGGGCGCACCGAATGATGCGCCACGGGGTGCCAGTCGCAGCCCCGGTCGCACCCGGCGGAAGGGAAGTTTGCGCGGATCCACCGGCATGTAGCCGGGGGCTTCCACCAGCAGGATATCCTGGGCGATGGGCGCGAAATCGGCGCGAAAGTGGACCGTACTCTTGAGCGCCAGGATGCGGCAGCGTTCCGGCACCACGCCGAGCTGGACGAAGGGGGCGCGGTCCGCCGCCTGCATCCGGCGCGAGCTCACCACCACCTCCACCCCCGGTGCCTGCCGCGGTGCGAGCCGCGCCATGGGACCCAGCTCCAGCCGGTTGCCGCGGTACATGGGACCGGTGGCCACCATCCGCCCGTCCGCGAGCGCCCTTACCTCATAGTCCGCCACCGCTGGCACAACGCCCGGCGGTCCATGGTGGCCCCCAAGGGCGAGGTGCGGCAGCACCGCCCCCGGGCCAGCGGCATGGGCGGCGCGGGCGGCGGCCTCATCCCACAGCAGCCCCAGCACGCTCGCCGGCGCACGGGCGGCCATCAGCGCCGCCAGCAGGCCGGTGGTATCCGAGGTGCCGCCGGCACCGGGATTGTCCTGCACATCCGCCAGCACCACCGGTCGTCCCACAGGCCGCGCGAGCGCCTCGCGCACCGCCGCCTCGGGCGACCACAGGCGGCCGGCAAAGCGGGGCTCGGCGCCGGCATAGAGCTCCACCAGCCGCATCCCCACCTGCCGCACCGCCGCCTCCTCCTCGCCGTAGACCAGCACCGAGGGGCCGAGCCACCAGGTGTCCGAGGCGGGAAAGCCCATGGCAAGCGAGGCGACCACGCCGTGGGCGCGCTCCAGCTCTGCCAAGGCGGCATAGAGGCTTCGTGCCGGTTCCACCTCGGTGCTCTGGAACGGCAGCGGCACCAGATAGTCGGGCTTGGCGTGGAAGCGGGCGAGGGGCCCGTGGGCAAGACGCCGGCGCAGCAGCGCCACCGCCCGCGCGCCGGTCTCGGCCAGATCCACATGGGGGTAGGTGCAATAGGCCACGAGCCCATCCGCCAGCGCCACCATCGCCTCGGAGACATTGGCGTGGAGATCGAGCGCGCAGACGATGGGAAGATCACCCACGAGAGCGCGGATGCGGGCGAGGAGTTCGCCCTCGCCGTCATCCAGATGCTCGCACACCATCGCCCCGTGCAGATCCAGCACCAGCCCATCAAGCCGCCCGGCCGCGCGCAGCCGGCGGGCGAAACGCCGCCAGATCTCTTCGAACGCCGCGCGTGTGACCGGACCCGAGGGGCAGGCGTTGGCCCACAACAGCGGCACCGGCGCCATCCGGGCGGTGCGCAGGGCCTCAATGATGCCGGCGATGGCGAGATTGCGCCCGGCGACCCCCGGCAGCAGATCGTCGCCCTCGAGCAAGGGCGGCCAGGCGTCGGCCTCGAGGAAACGCTCGAGGGTGGCGGGCTGGGGAGCGAAACTGTTGGTCTCATGGTGGAGCCCGCCGACGCCGATGCGCATCACCACGCCTCCCCGCAACCAAGGTGCCGGGGGCGGCCGCAGCCGCCCCCAACCTCAGGCGTTCGAGCCCGCCTCGCCGGCTGTGGCCTTTGCCGCCAGTTCCACCAGATGTGGCGGCGGGCGGAAGCTCGCCCAGTGGATCTCCGGGGTGTAGTAGCGCAGCCCCCCAATGCCGCTTGCGGCAAAGCGCTCGCGGATGGTGGCGAGCTCCAGCTGGCGGTAGGCGGGTTCATCCGTGGCCCAGCCCAGCGACATGAAGCCGCCGATGTAGGTGGGCACCGCGCAGACATAGAAGAAGACGTCGCGGAAGCCGGCGCGGTGCTTGTTGCGCTGGGTGTCGATGAGTTCGCCCTTTTCGATGGCGGGATTGCCCGTCTGGGTGACGAGGATGCCACCGGGGGCGAGGCGGCGACGGCAGGCGGCGTAGAATTGCTCGGTGAACAGCACCGCGCCCGGCCCCTGGGGGTCGGTGGAGTCGACGATGATCACATCGAAGGCGGGCCCCTCCCCGGCCATGTAGCGGGCGCCGTCGGCCACCACCAGCTCATAGCGCGGATCCTCGAAGGCGCCGCCGCTGAGCTCGGGGAAATATTTGCGGCAGAACTCGATCACCCCGGGGTCGATCTCCACATGGGTGATGCGCTCGACCGAGCGGTGGCGCGCAACCTCCCGCAGCGTGCCGCCGTCACCGCCTCCCACCACGCACACGTGCCGTGCCCGGCCGTGGGCGATGATGGGCACATGGGCGAGCATCTCGTGATAGACGAACTCATCCTCGGTGGTGAGCTGCAGCGCCCCGTCCAGCACCAGCACCCGGCCCCAGTCCTCGTGCTCGAACACCACGATCTCCTGCAGGCCGGTGTTGCTGTGGTAGAGCACTTCCTTGACCAGCAGCGTCTGCCGCCAGCGGGGATGGAGGGTCTCGGTGTACCACAGCATCAGAAGATCCCCCGGCGGTGTTCGCTCACGCTCATGTGGCGCGGCCGGAAGGCTTCCCGCAGCACCGGCAGACAGCGGTGGGGGTCGGCGCGGCCGCACATGAAGATGTCGAAGGCGGCGAAGCCGCGCTCGGGCCAGGTGTGGACCGAGATGTGGCTCTCCGCCAGCACCGCCACTCCGGAGAGGCCACCGTTGGGGGTGAATTTGTGCAGGTGAATGTGGAGCAGGGTGGCGCCGGCCACCTCCACACAGCGCTCCAGCACGGCCCGCATGAAGGCCTCATCATCCAGCCGTTCCGCCCCCCACAGATCGAGGATCAGGTGGGTGCCGGCGAACCGGAGACCGTCGCGCTCGACGAAATAGTCCTTGCGTTCCTCGGTGTCGGGTCGGCTGCCTTCGGTGATGAAGGACTCGGAAACCTCGGCTCGGGTGTCCAGCACCTCCGCTTCGGCTTCCATCCCGATCCGGGCGAGAGAGTACGCCATGGCTCTCCTCCTCGACTCGGAAATGGAAGTGAAGGGTCGGCCCCGAGGGGCCTGAACCGGCGGTTCCACGGGCGGGAGCCCGAAGGCTCCGAGAGGCTCCTGCAGCCGTGCTCGATTACGGGCCGTGCTGCCGATCGCACCCCGCCCTCGAACGACAAAACGCACCCCCCGGCCGGGCCGAAGCAGTGCGTTGGCCGCTCGTGCGGCTTGACTGCGAAGGCGATTTAGTCATTCGTGGGCGGTTTGCAAGCGCGAAATGTGCCGCGCCGAGATCCGGTCTAGCCCACCAGCGAGAACACCGGCACCGTCTCCAGCAGCCAGAAGGAGAAGCTCTGCAGAAGACCGGTCACCATGGCGATCCCCACCAGCACCATGAGACCGCCCATCACCTGCTGCAGCCGCCGTCCGGTAGCGCTCAGATGGCGCAACCGCCCCACCAGCGCATCCACGAACCAGGCCGCCAGCAGGAAGGGCACGCCGAGGCCGGCGGAATAAATGGCAAGGAGTGCAATCCCCTGGTCGAGGCTGGCGGTGCTGGCGGTCATGGTGAGGATCGCCCCCAGCACCGGGCCGATGCAGGGGGTCCAGCCGAAGGCGAAGGCCGCCCCCATGGCGTAGGCGCCCATGGGTCGGCCGCCCGGCACATCCACCGTGAAGCGGAATTCGCGGCGCATGGCCGCCCAGGGTGTGAGACCCATGAGATGGAGGCCGAAGAGGGCGATGAGCACGCCCGCGGCGATGGTGAGCTCCTCCTTCCAGCGCAGCAGCATCTGGCCGAGCCAGGAGGCGCTGGCGCCGAAGATGATGAACACCGTGGAAAAGCCGAGGACGAAGAAGAGGCCGTAGAACAGAGCCCGCAGACGGGCCGTGCGGCGCTCCAGCAGCTCCTCGAGCTCGGTACCGGCCACATAGGAGACATAGCCCGGCACCAGCGGCAGCACGCAGGGTGAGAGGAAGGAGAGAATGCCGGCCACGAAGACGGTGGCAAGGCCGAGTTCGCTGATCCCTCCCACAGGCGGCACTCCCGGACGGCGGACCCGCTCTGCCAATGGTCCATGAGAGGGGGGAGGGCAAGGGGCTGCAATGCCGCGCTCACTCCACGGTGAAGATCAGCTCACCACGCCAAAGAGCCTCCCCCCGGCGCACCTCCACCACCGCGCGATAGCGGCCCCCACGCCAGCCGTCTTCGGGCCGCCGCCGGCCGGCATATTGGATCCCGAGGGCGCGATCGCGTGGCACCGGCGCGGACTCCTGCAGGAGAAGACGCCCCTCGGGATCCCACAGCCGGAAATCCACCCGATCGCCCTTGCGCAGGTGAAAGGCCCGGACCCACAGGACCAGCACCGGGGTGGTGGCGGCCACCCGCCGCAGCCTGCGGAAATCGCCCCTGAGCACCTGCTCCAGAGGTGGCGGCGCCAGCGCCAGCCCTATCCCCGTTACCACCGGCAGTCGCGCGCGGCGCAGGTCCTCGAGCTTGCCAAAGAGTTCGGGGAAGGTGGCGGCCGGGTCCAGCAACCGGCCATCGCGCTCCAGCTGGAGGTGCAGATGGGGAAAGCTGGTCAGGCCGGAGAGCCCCACAAGGCCCAGGAGCTGGCCCGCGCGCGCGCGATCGCCCTGGCGCACCATCACGCTGCCGCGGCGCAGATGGCAGTACTGGCTGATGAGACCGTCGTCCTGGCGGATGCGCACGCCATTGCCGCACTCGCGCCCGCGCACCGCTTCGATTCCGCCGCGGCGAAGCGCCCCATCCGGCTCCCCATCGCGCACGCCCACCACCACACCATCAGCCAGCGCCCGCACCCCCACACCGGCGATCACATCCGCCAGATCGCGCACCGCCAGATCGAGGCCGCGATGGTCCTCATCCGCAAGGCTCCACGGGCCCTCGCGCGAGCCCGCAAGCGCCCGCGCCCCCGGCAGCCGCACCACCCAGCAGCTTTCGCCCAGGCGGCAGTCCAGCGGAAAGCGGGCCGCCATGAGTGGACCGGCCACCAGCAGCCCGCCCAGCAGCATCAGCGTGGCGGCGAGGACGCAACGGACATGTGCCGGAATCACCCCCATGGGCCGGATCCCCGGTTCCACCCGAGCCTAGGTCTGTCGGCCGGCGGCTGACAAGGGTGGAACCGGGGATCCGGCCCATGGG
>WFXL01000013.1 GCA_015490605.1 Rhodospirillales bacterium | reverse complement strand
CCCACAGCCAGGCCTGGTCGGAGAGGAGCTGGGCGACCCGCCCCTCCCCCATCTGCGCCAACACCAGAAGCGGCCGGCCACCCGCACCGGTCATCACCACCCGCCCGCGGGTGGTTTCGCTGTCCACCAGCCGCAGCCAGCGGCCCCAGCGGGGTTCGCCCTCCTCGGGCGCGAGCCCGCGGGTGACGGGATGGCGCCGGCCCACCGCTGTCACCCGGGGGCGGAAGGCCACCTCCAGCACATCCCCGGTGGGCCGCGCCGGCAGCACCCGGGCCAGGGGCGTGCGATGGAGGCTCAAAGGTGTCGCGAATTCGGGTCCGGCCGCCTCCAAAAGCGCCCCACCCTGCTCCACATAGCGGGCGATGTTGTCGAGATAGATGAGCGGCAGCAGCCCGCGGCGCATGTAACGGTCGAAGATGACCAGGTCGAACTCCTCGAGCTTGTCCTCGAACAGTTCGGTGGTGGGAAAGGCGATCAGCGCCAGCTCGCGGATGGGCGTGCCGTCCATCTTCTCCGGCGGCCGCAGGATAGTGAAGTGGACCAGATCCACATTGGGATCGGCCTTGAGGAGATTGCGCCAGACCCTGAGCCCCTGGTGGGGCAGGCCCGAGACCAGCAGCACCCGCAGCCGGTCGCGGATGCCGTGGACGGTCAGGGTCACCCGGTTGTTGCGGGCGGTGAGCTCGCCCGCAAGTGGCTCCACCGTCGCCTCGAGGGTCACCCGGCCACCCGACTCCAGCACGAAGGGCACCCGCACCGGCTGGCCCACCGGCACCGGCCGGTCGAACACCGGCCGGCCGTCGAGGCTGAGCCTGAGGCGAGCACGCGCCGCTCCGCGCACGGGCTCGTCCACCACCCGCAGCACCAGCGTCTGTTCCTCGCCCACCACCGCATAGGTGGGCGCCGCCTCCACCACCAGCGCGCGGTCGCGCTCATCGCGCCGGCCGGTGAGCATCAGATGGAGCGGCACCTCCTCGGGCCAGCCGCGGAATGTCGCCGGCACATCGTGCACCTGGCCGTCGCTCACCAGCACCACCGCCGCAAGCCGCCCGGGATCGCCGGCGGCAAGCCGCCGCCTGAGCGGGCCGAAGAGACGGGTGCCCTCGCGCGGATCACCGGGCACCCGCAGCACCTCCACCTCGAGGCCGGTGAGCTCGTCGAGCCGCTGGCGCAGTTCGGCGAGGGCGCGTTCGGTCTGCTGGGGCCGCCCGTCGAGCCGTTGGCTGAAGCTCTCATCCACCACCAGCAGCACCCGGTCCGGCAGAATGCGGGCGCGCTCGCGGTAGAGCTCCGGTCCCGCCAGCACCAGCAGCAGCCCGCCCAGGAACAGCGCCCGCAAGGTCAGACCCCGGGCGCGCAGCCACAGGCCCCAGGCGAGAAGACCCACGGTAAAGGCAGCCAGCACCATGAACCAGGGCCAGGGCAGGAGCGGGTCGAACAGCAGGCGGGTGCCGGTCATTGGCCGAGCCGCTCCAGGATCGCCGGCACGTGGACCTGGTCGGTCTTGTAGTTGCCGGTGAGGGCATACATGGCGAGATTGACGCCGAAACGGCGGGCCATCTCGCGCTGGCGCTCACCGCCTGGTACCACCGGATAGAGGGGCTCGCCCAGCTCGTCGATGGCCCAGGCGCCGGCCCAGTCGTGGCCGCCGATGATCACCGAGGAAACCCCATCATTAACCCCGGGGCGCGGCCGGTCGACCCACACCGGCAGGCCGGTGAAGCGGCCGGGAAAGTCCTGCAGCAGATAGAAGGCGCGGGTGAGGGCGTGGTCCGGCGGGATCGGCTCGAGCGGCGGCAGATCTAGGCCCTGGAAGAGTTCGCGAAAGCGGCGCTCGCCCGGCCCGTCGCCCAGCGCACCCGGCAGCATAAGGCCCCCATCGCCGGTATCGAACAGGATCATACCGCCATGGTCGAGATAATCCTGCACCCGCTCGAGGGTGCCGGGAGCGAGATCGGGATGCTCCGGCGGCACCGGCCAGTAGAGCAGCGGAAACAGCGCAAGCTGATCGCGGGCGGGATCGACGCCCACGGGATCGGCCGGCTCCACCGCGGTGCGCAGAGCGAGGATCAGCGAAAGCCCTCTGAGCCCCGCCTCGCTCTTGCGGTCCACCTCCGGCAGGCCGGTGATCACCCAGGCAAAGCGGGTCTCGGCGGCAAGCCGCACCGGATCCAGATCCTCGGCCGCTGCCACCGGGCTCATCCCGGCGAACAGCCCCAGCGCCACGAGCCCCATCCGCACGCCGGCACCCACAAGCCCTCGAAGCCGCAGGCTCACCAGCAGGTCCACCAGCGCCAGCATCAGGGCGGCGGCAAACAGCCAGGGCGCAAGTGGCCGCTCGGCGCGGCTTACCAGCGGGCGTACCGCCGCCGCACCGGGGATGGCGACGGGATCCACACGCCCCACCGTCTCCTGGAGATTGACCGCCACCGCCGGCGCCGTGCCCTCCGCATCGTCGCGCCCGGCCGGGCGCCACAGTCCCGGCGGGAAGGCGGGGCCCACCGGCGGCCGCCGGCCGTCCGCTAGCTCCACCGGGGCCAGGGCCGGCGGTGCGGGTTGGAGGCGGCCGAAGGCATCCAGCACCCGATCCGGCACCAGCGGCCCCTTGACCGGGCCGCCCACGCCCGCTGCCAGGTCCAGCACCCGCCGCA
Source organism: Rhodospirillales bacterium (assembly GCA_015490605.1). GTDB lineage: Bacteria > Pseudomonadota > Alphaproteobacteria > Geminicoccales > Geminicoccaceae > HRBIN39. The sequence continues at coordinate 1,420 of WFXL01000013.1, read as the reverse complement.
GCATGTCGAGGAACAGGCGCGAGAGGGCGAGGTCGGACCAGGCGGGATTGGCGGTGGTGTGGACCAGCAAAAGCCAGCCGCGCCCGAGGCGGCGGCCGGTGACGATGGGAGTGCCGTCTTCCAGGCTTGCGAGGGTGTGGGCGGCAAGCCCGGGCGAGGGTTGCGCCAGCACCTGGCGCCGCACCCGCACCTCCGGGTCGATGGCAAGCCCGGCGAAGGGGCCGTTCTCGGGAAAGGGTGCGAAGCCCAGAGGGCGCGACCAGGTGAGGGCCGCCCCGAGGGTGCGCTCGCCGCGGCGCAACGGCACCGGCAGCAGCGCATCGCCGCCGGCGGCAAGGCGCGGGCCGGCAAAGCGCAGCACCACGCCGCCGGCCTCGATCCAGCGGCGCAGGCGCGCCACCACATCGTCCGCAAGCCGCCCCACATCGGCCAGCACCAGCACCGACAGCGGCCCTGCCAGCAGCGCATCGAGGTCGCCGCGGCGGATCTCGGCCCAGGGGGCGAGCGCCCGCTCCACATAGTGGAGGTCGGACAGCAGCGGCTGGCTCGCCTCCAGCTCGCGGGCGCCATAGAGACCCACCACCCGGCGGCGCCAGCGCTCATCGAACAGCACCACGGTGAGCGCCCCTGCCCGTTCGGCCAGCTCGAGGCGGGCGATGCGGTTGCGCACTTCCAGCGGCAGCTCGAGCCGGCCTGTGGCCACGCGCGCATCGGGCGCGAACGCCAGCGGCAGCCGGGCGAGCCCCTCACCCTCGGGGCCGAAGGCCAGCACCGTGTAGGTGGCAGCCCCTGCGGTCCGCGGCCGCTCGAGGCGGACGGTGAGGCCCTCGGGGGCCTCCTGGGGTGGTGCCAGCCGCAGCGGCGGCGCATCGTCCGGGAGATAGAGGGTGAGCGGGCCGAGGGCGGCGAGCGCGCGGGCAAGCTCAGCCACCGCCTCGCGCCCCTCGGCATCGCTCGCCCAGAGGCTCGCGATCCAGTGGACCTCGGCCGAGTCGACCCCGAGCTCCGGCACCAGCCGCGCCACGGCGCCACGGTCAGCAGGCCACGGCCTGGGCTCGAGCCCGCGGGCCTGGGCCAGCAGCCGGGCGGGGGTGCCGCGGCGGATGCGGATGCCGGCGCGCTCGGGGGCGGTGGTGATCAGCACCACCTCCCGCCCTTCGCGGTCGGCGCGGGCCAGCAGTGTTGCCAGCGTCCGGCGCCGCAGCGGCCAGTCGGCCGCCGTCTCGAAACCATTGTCCACCACCAGCACCACGGTGGCGGCGGCCCCCAGGAGCGGGCGCGGATTCCAGACAGGCCCGCTCGCTGCCAGGATCACCAGCGCGAGGATCAGGAGCCGCAACAGCAAAAGCCACGGCGGCGTGTGCGCCGGCGTGTCCTCGCGGCCCTTCAGGCGCGCCAGCAGCCGGGTGGGCGGATAGGG
>WFXL01000012.1 GCA_015490605.1 Rhodospirillales bacterium | reverse complement strand
AGGCGTGGGTGGGCGCGGGACGGCGGAGGATGCGGGCCTCCTGCGGGCGGGCCTCCAGCACCCGGGCGAGCTCCGCCCGGCGGCTGCGATAGCGGGCCACCCGCGGCGCGAAGGGGGCGTCATCGAAGGCGGGGTCGAAATCCGGGCGGCTTCGGGGATCGCGGTGAAGGATGTGGATGTGCTCGGGCGGCAGCTCGTCGAGAAAGCGGGAGGGGGCGGCACTGATCCACTGGTCGTAGATCCGCCGGTTGGCGGCGAAGGTGATGGTCAGGCGCCGCCGTGCTCGGGTCATGCCCACATAGGCGAGACGCCGTTCCTCCTCGAGCGCGCGCTCGCCGCCCTCGTCGATGGCCCGCTGGTTGGGGAACACGCCCTCCTCCCAGCCGCACAGGAACACCTGGTCGAACTCCAGCCCCTTGGCGGCATGGAGGGTCATCAGCTGGACCATGTCGCCGCCGGGATCCTCCATGTGTTCCGTCACCAGCGCCACATGTTCGAGGAAGGCGGCGAGACTGTCGAACTCCTCCAGCGCCTGCACCAGCTCCTTGAGGTTCTCCAACCGGCCGGGGGCGTCGGGGGTGCGGGCCTCCTGCCACATGTCGGTATAGCCGGACTCCTCCAGCACCACCTCCGCCAGCCGCCGCGGCTCCAGCTCGGCGGCGAGCCCCCGCCAGCGCTCCACATCCCCAAGGAAGCGGCGCAGCGCGCTGCGGCTGCGGGCCACCAGCTCGTCGGTCTCCGCCAGCAGCCGGGCGGCGCCGAAGAGGCTGGTGCCGGCGCGGCGCGCCGTCTCCCGCAGCCGCCGCAGGGCGGTCTCGCCGATGCCGCGACGCGGCGTGTTGACGATGCGCTCGAAGGCGAGGTCGTCGTCGGGGCGGTGGACCAGCCGCAGATAGGCGACGGCATCGCGGATCTCCTGGCGCTCATAGAAGCGCAGGCCTCCCACCACGCGATAGGGCAGGCCGATCTGGATGAAGCGCTCCTCGAAGGGGCGGGTCTGGAAGCCGGCGCGCACGAGGATGGCGCACTGGGCGAGGGGGTGGCCCTCGCGCCGCCAGCGCTCGATCTCGTCGGCCACAAAGCGCGCCTCCTCCTGTTCGTCCCACAGCGCCGCCACCCGCACGGGCTCGCCCTGCTCGCCGACACTCCGGAGGGTCTTGGGGTGGCGGTGGCGATTGTGGGCGATGAGGGCACTGGCGGCGGCGAGGATATGGCCGGTGGAGCGGTAGTTGCGCTCGAGGCGAACGATGCGCGCTTCGGGAAAGTCCTGCTCGAAGCGGAGGATGTTGGCTACCTCCGCACCGCGCCAGGAGTAGATGGACTGATCGTCGTCGCCGACGCAGGTGATGTTGTGGTGGCCCTGGGCCAGCAGCCGCAGCCACAGGTACTGGACCACATTGGTATCCTGATACTCGTCCACCAGGATGGCGCGAAAGCGTCGCTGGTAGGACTCGAGCACATCTCGATGCTGAAGGAACAGTTCCAGTCCGTGCAGCAGCAGATCCCCGAAGTCACAGGCGTTGAGACTCCTGAGGCGCTCCTGATAGGCGGCGTAGAGTTCCACCAGCCGGCCCATGGCGAAGTCGCCCACCTCCGCCGCCGGCACCCGCTCCGGAGTCCAGCCGCGGTCCTTGAAGCGCTGGATCAGCGCCAGCAGCACCCGCGGCGGCCAGCGGCGCACGTCCAGATCCGCCGCCTCCAGCACCTGGCGGCACAGCCGCTGCTGGTCGTCGGTATCGAGGATGGTGAAGTCGGGTCGCAGCCCCACGAGCTCGGCATGGCGGCGCAGCAGCCGCACTCCGAGGGCATGGAAGGTGCCGAGCCACAGCCCCTCGCAGCTGCGGCCGATGAGCGCCTCCACCCGCTGGATCATCTCCCGCGCCGCCTTGTTGGTGAAGGTCACCGCCAGCACCTCGGCGGGCCGCGCGCGGCCGGTGACCAGCAGGTGGGCGAGGCGGGTGGTGAGCACCCGGGTCTTGCCGGTGCCGGCACCAGCCAGCACCAGAAGCGGCCCGTCGGGCGCGGTCACTGCCTCCAGCTGCTCGGGATTGAGCCCCTCGAGGTGAGGAGGTGCACCGGCCAGGCGATCGGGAGGTGCGAACACCGTGCCTCCATCCTCCGTTCGCCGGGCAGATGTAGCGCGCCCGGGGGCGCACCGCTATGTGCCACGGCGACTAGGTGCGGCCGAAATTCTCGATCACCGCCTGGGTGATCTGGGCGCGGGCGATCACCCCGAGGACGTCGTGAGCATGGGGGATCCGCACCGGGTCCACCACCAGCACATAGAGCGCATCGTGCCGCGCCATCCGCCGGAAGATCTCGAACATGGTCTGTTCGGGGCGGGCGATGATCCAGCGCCGGTCGGCGATGTCCCGCAGCGTCACATGTCCGGCCAGTTCGCGCAGACTGTGGAGACTCGGTGGGATGAGGATGACTCCCACCACATGGTCGCGGTCGGCGACGACAATGTATTCGGAATCGGGCCGCTCCGGCAGGCGTCGCAGCGCCTCCTGGACCGTGAGGTCGGCGTCCATGACGAAACAGTCGGTACTCATCACTTCGCGCGCATGGCGCACGAGGAACATGTTGCTGTGGCGTTCCTTGGGGATGTAGGCACCGCGGGCCGCCAGGCGGAAGGTGTAGACATTCTCCTCCAACAGCAGCCGCCGCACGCCCACCGCCAGCCCGCAGGCGAGGATCGCCGGAAACAGCATTTGAATGTCACGAGTCATCTCGAAGATCATGACGATGGCCATCAGCGCCGCCCCGGTGGTGCCGGCGACGACGGCGCTCATGCCGATGATGGCAAATTCACCGATGGTGAAATCCTCAATGCCGAGGCGCGGGATCACAAGGGCACCAAAAGCACCCCCAAGGGTGGCGCCCATGAACAGGGTTGGCGCGAACACACCACCGGCAGCGCCGGCGGCGAGGCTCAGCGAGGTGGCCAGAAGCTTGAGCAGGAACAGCAGCGCCAGGAACCACCCGACGGTGAGCTCCTGGTTCAGCACCGCCTGGATGGTAGCATAGCCGACACCGGCGGTGTGGTAGCGGCCGTCCAGGAGAAACAGGCCATAGGCGATGGCACCCACCAGGGCCATGCCGACGGCAGCCTTGAGATAGGGGCTGGCCCGCCAGCTCTCAAAGCGCAGCTCCAGAAAGGTGAGGGTGCGGATGAAGGCGAAGGCGGCGAGGCCCGAGACAACCCCCAACAGCGCCAGCAGGAGGAGTGTGATCAGGCCCACATCCCCCACCGCTGCCCCCGTGTTCTGGGGCAGGGTGAACACCGGTGCAGGGCCGAAGAACAGGCGCCCGAGATAGGTGGCGGTGCCGGTGGCGATCACCACCGGCAGGAAGGTGCGGGGGGAGATCTCCGGCAGCAGCAGCTCCACGGCGAACAGCACCCCGCCGAGGGGGGTATTGAAGGTGGCGGCGATACCGGCACCGGCGCCGGCGGCGATCAGGGTAATGCGCTGCCAGGGATCGAGTCGCAGTCCCTGGGCAAAGGTGGAGCCAAAGGTGGCGCCGATCTGAATGATGGGCCCCTCGCGCCCCACCGAGGCACCGCTGCCGATGGACAGGGCTGCGGCGAGGGGTTTCACCACGGCCACCACCGGCCGAATCACGCCCTCGCGGTAATAGATGGCGTGAATCAC
>WFXL01000011.1 GCA_015490605.1 Rhodospirillales bacterium | reverse complement strand
CCGCCCAGGAACAGGCGCGCACAAGCGCCTCGGGCGCGCCGCTCGCATGCACCACCAGATCGGCCTCACCCATCACCTCCTCCGGCAGGGCGAAAGGCAGGTCCAGAGCCTCGGCCAGCCGCCGGCGGTCGGGATCGATGTCCACCAGCACCGTCTCGACCGCCGGCGGCTGGCCGAGGCTCTGGACCTGCCTTTCGCCCTGCCGGAGGAGGTGATGGGTGAGGCCGATCTGGTGGTGCATGCGAGCGGCGCGCCCGAGGCGCTTGTGCGCGCCTGTTCCTGGGCGGGCGAGGAGGGGCGGCTGGTGGAGGTCTCGCGCTATGCCGGCGGCACCGTGCCGCTGCCGCTGGGGCGCCATTTCTGCGAGCGCCGCCTCAGCCTGACGGCGGTGCGGGTGGACCTCCTGGGCCGCGAGCCTCATCCCCGCTGGAGCGCCCGCCGGCGCCTCGCCAAGGCCCTGGAGCTTCTGGGCGATTCGCTCCTGGATCTGGTCTTCACCGGCGAGAGCCGGTTCGAGGACCTGCCGCGGCTTCTGCCCGATCTCGCCCGTGATGGCCGCGGCGTGCTGGCCCACCGGATCGTCTATCCCGCCGCGGCCGCCGCGTGAGGACCGCCCCGCACCCCCTCCGGCCGCCGGCTTGTGGCGTGTGGCGGCACCCGCGCCAGCGGCTGCGGTCATGGGCCCTTCCGGCGTCGGCGCCAGCCCTTTGCGGTACAGAGGGAAAGGGTGCGTTCGCCGGGCCCGGCGGCCTGGCCCGAAATCGCCCCTGAGACAACGGGCCCCCACCTTTCGGTGGGGGCCCGGGCCTTGGTTGCGGGGGTGGGATTTGAACCCACGACCTTCAGGTTATGAGCCTGACGAGCTACCGGACTGCTCCACCCCGCGTCAGCTTCCGGTCCGGGGCCTGGCGTTGCCACCGTTCCCCGTCCCGCGCCCCTATACGTAGGATTCTCGCGCGCAGATCAAGGGGGGGCGTGCTTTCCCCGAGGGTCCGGCGGTGCTATCGCGGGCGCGCCAGCCGGGGAAGGAGGGGTAGGATGAGTGAAGCGTACAAGTTCCTGCTGGGTGAGGATGACATCCCCACCGCCTGGTACAATCTCGCCGCCGATCTGCCGGAGCCGCCCCCGCCACCGCTCAATCCCGCCACCGGCGAGCCGGTGGGGCCCGAGGCCCTGGCCCCGCTCTTCCCCGCGGCGCTGATCGAGCAGGAGGTCAGCACCCGCCGCTGGATCGACATCCCCGGCGAGGTGCTGGACGTCTACCGGCTGTGGCGCCCCACGCCGCTCTACCGGGCCCGCCGGCTCGAGCGCCAGCTCGGTACGCCCGCGCGTATCTACTACAAATATGAGGGCGTGAGCCCGCCCGGCTCGCACAAGCCCAACACCGCCGTCGCTCAGGCCTTCTACAATCGCGCCGAGGGGGTCCGCCGGCTGGTGACGGAGACCGGCGCGGGCCAGTGGGGCAGTTCGTTGGCCTTTGCCGGCGCCATGTTCGGCCTCGAGGTGGAGGTCTACATGGTGCGGGTGAGCTACGAGCAGAAGCCCTATCGTCGGGCGCTGATGGAGACCTATGGTGCCCGCTGCATCCCCAGCCCTTCCGAGCGCACCGAGGCGGGCCGCCGCTTTCTGGCCGAGGATCCCCACCACCCGGGCTCCCTCGGCATCGCCATCTCCGAGGCGGTGGAGGTGGCGGCGAAGGACCCGGAGGTGAAGTACGCCCTGGGCTCGGTGCTCAACCATGTGCTGCTCCACCAGACGGTGCTGGGGCTCGAGGCGATGGAGCAGATGAAGCTCGCCGACGAGGAGGTGGACGTGCTGGTGGGCTGTGTCGGCGGCGGCTCCAACTTCGCCGGCCTGGTCTTCCCCTTCCTCGGCGAGCAGCTGCGGGGCGGCCGCCGGCTGCGGGTGGTGGCGGCCGAGCCCGCCGCCTGTCCCACCCTCACCCGCGGCACCTATGCCTATGATTTCGGTGATACCGCCGGCACCACGCCGCTGCTGCGCATGCACACCCTGGGCTCGGCCTTCGTACCGCCGCCGGTGCACGCCGGCGGGCTGCGCTATCATGGCATGGCACCGCTGGTGAGCCAGGCGCTGGAGCTCGGGCTGATCGAAGCGCGCGCCTACGGCCAGCTCGCCTGTTTTGAGGCGGGGGTAACCTTCGCCCGCTGCGAGGGCATCGTGCCGGCGCCCGAGTCCACCCATGCGGTCAGGGCGGCCATCGACGAGGCCCTGGAGGCCAAGGAGAAGGGCGAGGAGCGGGTGATTCTGTTCAACCTGTCGGGCCACGGCCATTTCGACATGCAGGCCTATGCCGACTATTTCGCCGGCGCCCTGCGCGATCTGCCCTATGATGAGGAGTCGCTGCGCCGTGCGCTCGAAGCCCTGCCCCAGGTGGGCTGAGGCGCGGGCGCGCACACTCCATCCGCGCCGGCCGGCCACGGGCCGGCTCGGGGCATGGCGGCGGATGCGGCCAGAACGGCAGCACATGGACCACGCGGGCACATGGGGCGGCGGCCCGGCCGGTGCGGACAGGCCGGATGCGCCGCTGGCGTGATGGGCCTTGGGGTGCCGCAGGCACATTGGGCTGATCCCACCGGCCTCGAATCCGGAGCTCAGGGAGGCCACTCGCCCGCGGTCCCGTGGTCATGCCGGGGCGGGATGATCGGATTCGGGTGCGGGGGCCCCGCGCCTGCCGTGCCCGCGAGGGGTGGTATCGGCTGATCCGCGCATACGCGTCCAGCCGTATCCCTGGAGGCAGGGGCGCGGACCGCCGCAGGACAGGCCATTCCCCCACGGCGTTGCGGGTGACGGTGGCGCGGCGGCATGGGGCGGTGCGATGACGCCCCCGCCTTGGGGCCGTGTTGCCATGCCACATAATGGCGGCGGGTTCCGGGAGCCGCATCATGAGCCACGCCGCCCTGCCCCGCCGCCTCAGCCTCGCCGATCTCCGCCGGCAGGTGCAGGCGGGCCAACGCCTTGCCATGCTGGCGGTGTATGATGCCACCACCGCGGGCCTGGCCGAGCGCGCCGGGGTGGATGCGCTGCTGGTGGGCGATTCCCTCGCCCAGACGGTCCAGGGCCATCCCACCACCCTGCCGGCCTCCCTCAAAGCGATGGTCTACCACACCCGCTGCGTGGTGCGCGGCAGCACCCGGGCCTTGGTGCTGGCGGATCTGCCCTTCGGCAGTTTCGAGGCGAGCCCGGCCGCGGCCTTCGCGGCGGCAGCACGACTTCTGGAAGCGGGCGCGCAGATGGTGAAGATCGAGGGCGGCGCGCCCTGGGTGGTGGAGACGGTGGCCTTTCTCACCGCCCGCCATGTGCCCGTCTGTGCCCATCTCGGCCTCACGCCCCAGGCGATCCATGAGCTCGGTGGCTATCGCGTGCAGGGGCGCGGGGCCGGGGCGGCCACACGGCTTGCGGACCAGGCCCGGGCGCTGGCGGCGGCGGGCGCGGCCATGCTGGTGCTGGAGTGCGTCCCGCGCGCGCTTGCCGCCCGCATCACCGCGGAGGTGGACATCCTCACCATCGGCATCGGCGCCGGCCCCGACACCCACGGCCAGGTGCTGGTGGCGTGGGATCTCCTGGGGCTCACACCGCCGCCGCGCCCGCGCTTTGTGCGCGACTTTCTGGCGCAGGCCGGCTCGGCCGAGGCGGCCGTGCGCGCCTATGTGGAGGCCGTGCGGGCGGGCACCTTCCCCACCGCCGTCGAAAGCTATGGCGAGGGGGCAGATCCGGCCGCGGGCTGAAGGGACATCCTCCGCCACCCGGCGCTCCCCCCGGCCCCGGAGGCGGCCCATCCGCGCGCCCTTGCCCGCCCGCGGGGCGCCTGTCCGGTGGTCGGGCGTGCCCCGCCTTTCCGTGCGTGCGCCTTCTTGCACACGGAATCGCCGGCTGCGGGG
>WFXL01000010.1 GCA_015490605.1 Rhodospirillales bacterium | reverse complement strand
GTGGCGGCGGTGGGCGTGGCCGGCGATGAGGGCACCGAGCGGCTGGTGCTGCTGGTGGAAACGCGCCGGCGCAACGATGGCGATGCCGCGGAGCTGGCCCACCGCATCGGCGAACATGTGGCCCGCCGCACCGGCGAACCGCCGGATGAGGTGGTGCTCCTGCCGCCGGGGGCGCTGCCCCGGACCTCGAGCGGCAAGCTCCGCCGCACCCTCGCGCGGGATTTGTGGCTTCGCGGCGAGCTCGGTCAGCCACGGGCCGCCCGACACCGGCCCGTCAGCACCCTGCTGCGGCAGGTGGTGGTCACGCGACTGCAGACGACCTGCCACCTCGCCCGCGAGCTCCTGCAGGCGGGACGCTTCTGGACAGCCGTGGGGCTTGTAGCTCCCTTCGCCTGGCTTGCAGGCGTACTCCTGGGCGCGGGCCCGGTGGGCCAGCACACCCTCCGCGCCCTCGCCCGCCTGGCGCTCAGAGCCGCCGGCGTGCGCCTGGAGGTGCGCGGGGAGCTGGCAGCACTGCCGCCGCGGGCGCTGCTTGTGGCCAACCACGCCAGCTATCTCGACGGGCCGGTGCTGGTGGCAGCCCTGCCGCGGCTTCCCGCCTTCGTGGCCAAGGCCGAGCTCCAGCACCATCCGCTCGCCGGCCCGTTCCTGCGGCGCACCGGCATGCTGTTCGTCCGCCGCGGCCAGGACCGGCGGCTGCCGCTTGCAGCGCTTGAGGCACTGCTCGAGCGCGGCCGCCTGCCGCTGGTGTTTCCCGAGGGGACCTTCGTGCGGGCCGCGGGGCTGCTGCCCTTCCGCCTGGGCGCCTTCCAGGCGGCGGTGCGTCTCGGGGTGCCGGTGGTGCCGGTGGCCCTGGCCGGCACCCGCGAAGTGCTCCGGAGCGGCAGCTGGTGGCCCCGCCCGGGACCGGTCCGGGTGGTGGTGGGGCCGCCGCTGCGCGCCGAAGGGGCGGACTTCCGCGCGGCGGTGCGGCTGCGGGATGAGGCGCGCCATTGGCTGCTGCGGCAGGTGGGCGAGCCCGATCTCGACCATCTGGTGGTGCTGGCCCCGGGGGTGGCGGCCTAGGGGCGAGGACACACCCGGGATCCGCCGCGCGGTGGACAGAATGTGTCCTCGACCGCGCCCTGCTGGGTCCGCGGCTGGAGGCCCGGCCGTGGCCGGGTTCCGTCGCCGAACGGCACCACGGCGCCGCTGGGAAGATGGCGCTGCTCAGCGCCGCCTGCGGGTTTCGCCGCGCTGGCGCTGGCGGCGGGAGGGCGCACGCCGGGCCGTGGCTTGTGATGTCCGGGCCGCCCCTTCCTGGCGGTCCGACGCCGTGCCGGCGGCGGCAGCAGGTGCCGGCGGCAGTGGGCAGGCGGGCACTTCCTGTTCCCGCAACGGGGCGCCCTCGCAGCACAGCACCACCGGCATGTGGCAGCGCCCGCAGCGGATCTCGCCATGGACCACCACCGGGCGCAGCGGCTGGCCGCACCAGGGGCAGATCTCACGCGGCTCGGCCCTTGGGGCCATGGCAGGCTCCCCCGACTGTCGTCCGGGCGCCGGTCGTTCGCCTCCTGTTCTCCCATCTACGGTGCCCCTGCCGCCCCGGCAAGGCCGTAACTTTCACCCGGCCGGAGCCCCATCCCCGACACGGTGCAAAAGGCCCCCAACCGCGCTCTCCGCTGAGGTCCACGAGCCGCCGCAACACATCCGAGCCTGCAGGCTTCGGGGGCTCCGTGCACCGCGCCGGCAGTACGAGCGTTCCGCCTGCGTCCGCGGCGCATGGGCACACATGCGGGACGTGCCATCGCCACCAAAACAGGCTTGTGCGCTCCGCGGGCGCGCCCTGACTGGGGATCCCCGGAACAGGGTGTGGACCATGGCGTGGCCCACGGGGTGGCCCCTTGGGGCCGGTGGCGCGGGCGGTGGCGGCCGACGCTGGCCCGTGCGCTCATAGGGCGGCGGGGCCAAGTTATCGGGACTCAGCGGCCGGCCGACCCCTGGCCCGTGCGTCCAGAAGCGGCGGCCACGATCCCCGACGGCCCGCATGATGCACGACCCCGGGGCGACCGGCGGAAAGCCGCGGCTGCCGGCCGCCATCCCCGGCCCAGGCCCGGACCGGGCGCATGTGCCGGCACGCGCCTGGCCGTCTTTGGGGCCGCCCCCAAGCGGACCCCGGGTACGGCGTTCTTCGGGACGGATCTCCAAACCTGTCCCCTGTGCGATGCACTCCGGGTTCGTGTCCTAGCCTACAATCCAGCACCCGGCTCCCATCAGGCCGCTCTCACGGAAAGCTCTGAGATCGTCTGGACGATGCCACCTCGGCCAGCTCGGCCCTGCCAGATCGCTTTCCTCGAAATCCTCATGAACCGAGGCTCCCGATGGGGCGCCAAGCGCCTGCACCTGAGGGCGGAGGTGGTCACAGGCCGGGGGCGGGGTTGTGTCCTGGTCCGGTACGCACCTGCGGACAGAACCACCCGGGCGTTGATCGAGGGCGGCCGGCGGCAGGACCAGCGCGTGCCTGCGGGCCGAACCCCGGCACCAGCGGGCGCGCGTAAGCCAAGTCTATCCGGCAGGTGTCTGCGGGCGAAGGCGGTCCTATCTGGGAGGGCCGGCTTGGCCCATGGCCCAGCGCACGGGGCTGCGGAAGGAGTCCATGCGCCAGCCGGCGTGCTGCCGCCGAGCCAGTCCGGCAAGAGCCTGCGGGCGAATGGCCCCTCCCGGGCAGGGTGCCAGGCGGGCTCCCGCGGGCAGGTCGCCGCCTGCAGGCGGGCAGGCCGACCATCGGCGGCGCCCTGAGCGACGCAGGGGGCAAGGCCCCTGCAGGCGGCCTCATGGTCCTTCTGCGCCTGTCTCCACGTGCCCGCGCCGGGACCCCGGAGCCCCTTGCGGTACCGGCGCCGTCGGCGGGCGCCTTGGCGCCCTCAGGCTGTCGCGGGCGCACCGGACACGCCCTCGGCCAGGGGCAGTTCCACCAAGAAGGTCGCCCCGCGGCCGGGCTCGGATTCGAGCCCTATGCGGCCGCCGTGGCGTTCGACGATGCGCCGGCAGATGGCAAGGCCGGCACCGGTGCCAGGGATCTCATCCCGGCTGTGGAGGCGCTGGAAGATGCGGAAGACCCGCTCGTGGAACTCGGGCGGGATGCCGATGCCGTGATCCTGCACGCGAATGCAGGCGACCCCGTCCCTGACCTCGCCGTCAATTTGAACCCGCGGCGGCGCCTCGCCGCGATAGCGCAGCGCATTGTCCAGAAGTTCGCGGAACAGCCGGGCGAGCTGGCGGGCATCGCCCCGCACCACCGGCAGAGGCCCTATCTGCAAGCTTCCACCGAGCTCGGCAAAACGCGGCGCAAACGCCTCGGCCACCCGCGCCACCAGCGGCCCCAGTTCCACCGGCACCAGCGGGCCGCCGCGGGTCTCCACCCGCGAGAACTCCAGCAGCGCCTCCAGCAACGCCTGCATGCGCCGCGCCCCATCCACCGCAAAATCGATGAAGGTGTCGGCATCCTCATCGAGCCGGCCGCGATAACGCCGCCTGAGGAGCTCGCAGAAGCTCGCCACCGTCCTGAGCGGCTCGCGCAGATCGTGCGAGGCGGCATAGGCGAACTGCTGCAGCTCCTCCCGCGCCCGCGCGAGGGCCCGCTCGAGCCGAGCGACCTCACCGCGATCGAGGAGCTGCACCAGCCAGCCGCCGGATGGCGCCGGCAGCGCCCTGAGCTCCAGGGCCTCGGCACCCGCACCGAGCCGCCGGCTCCAGGCTGCCCCGGTCCCGCCACCGGCAGCCGGCGCCGTCTCATCGAGCTCGGCCAGGGCTGCCGCCAGCTCCCGCGGAAGCCTCGCGGGGTCGAGCCGTGCTCCCACCTCCGCCGCCGCAAGCGCCGGTGCCCCGGGCCCGCGGGCCAGCACCCAAAGCACCCCGCCCGGGTCCCGATGCACCACCAGACCTGCCGCAAAGGCCGCCGGTATGGTGTCGCTCGCCGCCGCCGGCGGCGCTTCGGCGCACACCTCCTGCACCAGCCCGTCTCCGCATCACCCACCGGCGAGGATGGCCCATGAATCCCAACATCCGGTTAACGGTCGCGGCACAAATCACCGCGCGCCGGGAGGGCCGGTCAGAGCCACGACGGCCTGCGGGCGCAGCCCCCTCAGGGCTCGAGCTCCACGTCCCAGTAGAGGAAGTCGCGCCAGCTTTCGTGCAGGTAGTTGGGCGGGAAGTGGCGGCCGTTGCGGCGCAGCTCGTGCATGGTGGGCACGTGCGGCCGGCTCTTGGGGTACATGCCGCACTCCTGCGGCAGCCGGTTGCCCTTCTTGAGATTGCATTCGCTGCAGGCGGTGACGATGTTGGTCCAGCAGGTGCGCCCGCCGCGCGAGCGCGGCACCAGATGGTCGAAGGTGAGCTCCTGCGCCGGCAGTCGCCGCTCGCAGTACTGGCAGGTGAACATGTCGCGCAGGAACACGTTGAAGCGGGTAAAGGGCGGGCGCCGGTCCTGGGGCACATACTCCCGCAGCGCCACCACGCTCGGCAGCCGCATCTCCAGCCCCGGCGAGCGCACCACCCGGTCATACCAGGAGAGCACGTCCACCCGGTCGAGACAGATGGCCTTGATGGCCTCCTGCCAGTCCCAGACGGACAGCGGGAAATAGCTGAGCGGCTGATAGTCGGCGTTGAGGACCAGGGCCGGACAGGCGGACAGCGGGAGGGCGGCGTCCGGCCTCCGCATCATCGCCTCCCCGCGAACCTGGCTGGGTCCCCGTCGCTCCGCACCGTTCCGTTCCCCAACCCCGAAGGGGACTCGGACCCACCGCCCAACTGGCGCGAAGCGGCGGATTTTTCAAGCCTGCCGGGGCGCACCGGCGCCCGCCTGGCGAACCCCCCACACCCGCCGCCTGCCGCCCTATCCGCCCTCCGCCTCTTGCGCGCCCGGGTGCCTCCGCCACACTCCCCGTGTGATCTGCGGCGGAAGGACGGTTCCATGCGCACCGATCCCGATGACCACATCCTGCTCACGCCGGCGGCGATGGCAGCGGTGGACCGCACCGCCATGGCCGACGGCATCGCCGGCCATGTGCTGATGGAGAACGCCGGCCGTGCCGTCTTCCGCGAGATCCTGCGGCGCTTTGCGCCGCGGCCGGTGGCGGTGCTGTGCGGGCCCGGCAACAATGGCGGTGATGGCTGGGTGGTGGCCCGCCGTCTGCGGGAGGCCGGCTGGCCGGTGCGGGTGTTGAGCCTGGTGGCGCCGGAGCGGCTGCGGGGCGATGCCGCGCGCGCCGCCAGCCGCTGGCCGGGGCCGGTGGAACCGCTCGAGCCCGCGCGGCTCGCAGGTGCGGCCCTGGTGGTGGATGCTCTCTTCGGCGCCGGCCTTGCGCGCGAGCTCGAGGGTGTGGCGCGCGCCACGGTGGAGACCGTCACCGCCATGGGCCTGCCGGTGGTGGCGGTGGACATCCCCTCGGGGGTGGACGGCGCCAGCGGCGCGGTGCGGGGCGCCGCCCCGCGCTGTGCCCTCACCGTCACCTTCGTGCGCGCCAAGCCGGGGCACTGGCTGCTGCCGGGCCGGCTTCACGTGGGCGAGCTGGTGGTGGCCGACATCGGCGTCACCGACGACCATGTGGCTGCCCACGACGAGGGGCTGCGGCGGCTGCACCCGGCGCTGTTCCGCCAGCTGCTGCGCCCGCGCACGCCGCTGGATCACAAGTACCGCTTCGGCCATGCGGTGGTGGTGGGCGGACCACCCCATGCCACCGGTGCCACCCGCATGGCGGCGGAGGCGGCACTGCGGGCTGGTGCCGGGCTCGTGAGCGTCGCCTGCCGGCCGGAGGCGTTGCCGGTCTATGCCGCCCACCACACGGCGGTGATGACCAAGGTGTGGCGCGATGAGGCGGAACTGGATGCGCTCCTTCGTGATCGCCGCATCCGTACGGTGCTGTTCGGCCCGGCCGCAGGCGTGACGCCTCAAACCCGGGCGCTGGTGTTGCGGATCCTCGCCCACGGCCGGCCGACGGTGCTGGATGCGGATGCCCTCACCGTCTTCCACGACGCCCCCGAGGCGCTGTTCCACCAGCTGCGGCCCGATGTGGTGCTCACCCCCCACGACGGCGAATATGCCCGGTTGTTCGACTTCACGGGCGACCGGCTCCAGCGGGCGCGGGCGGCGGCGCAACGGGCCGGGGCGGTGGTGGTGCTCAAAGGGGGCGATACGGTGGTGGCCGCACCCGACGGCCGGGCCGCCATCATGGCGGAGGCACCGCCGGAGCTGGCCACCGCCGGCGAGCACATCGCCGC
>WFXL01000009.1 GCA_015490605.1 Rhodospirillales bacterium | reverse complement strand
GGATGGACAGGCGCACAAAGCCCGGCTCCACCGCCTCCACCCGGATCTGCAGCGCCCGCACCCAGGCGGCGAAATTCTCTTGAAGCCAGCGCTCGACGGTAGCCGCATCCACCATGGCCGCGCCTCCACGCTCCCCGCGAGCTCCCCTAGCAGGCACCTGCGGCCACCGCCAACCGAGACCACCCGGCGACGGCGCCCGTGGGGGTGCGAATGCCGCGAGCGTTCGCCTTGGCCTCGCTTACTGGCCCCGATGGCCGCCCCCTTCAGAAGGCCTTGGGCAGGCCTGTCTGTTTGAGGATGGCGTTGGCGGTATGCCGCGAACGGATACGCTGCGGGACCGGAAAGGCGCGCTGGGTCCGCGGACTGGTCCAGATCTCGTGGCTGCCCTTGCCGTCGCGGATCTTGCTGCAGCCTGCCTTGCGCAGCAGACGGCGCAGCTCCGGGCCGAAGTCGGCCATCAGGCCGCCCGGTGCAGCCGCGCGGTGCGCTCCGCCACCAGCCGGATGGTCACGGGGTCGGTGAGCTTGTCGGGCGCATTCAGCTCCAGGAGCTCCGGCACCAGCCGTTCGAGTTCGTGCACCAGCTCCTCGAGACCTTCGGCCTCCGCCACAAGCCCCGGCACGTCGTCGCTCTCGGCGACCCACACCCGGGCCTCATCGTCCCACAGCGCCCGCACCACCAGCGGCTCGGCCATGGCCTCACGCTCCTTTCCACCATGCATCCACATCGCCCCGCCACCAGCGGCCGTCAAGGGCGGGCGCCATGCCCTTGCCCGCCCCACTGCCGCCGCTATGAACGCTCCGGGGCAGGGGAGAGGGCCCATGCGGCGGATCCGCCTCGGCATCAACATCGACCATGTCGCCACCCTGCGGAATGCGCGCGGCGGGCGCCATCCCGACCCGATCCGCGCAGCCCGGCTGATCCGTGAGGCCGGCGGCGATCAGGTGACGGCCCATCTGCGGGAGGACCGGCGCCACATCACCGACGAGGATGTGCTGCGGCTTGCGCGCGAGGTGGCGCTGCCGTTCAATCTCGAGATGGCGGCCACCGAGGAGATGCAGGCCATGGCGCTGCGGGTGCGGCCGCATGCCTGCTGCATCGTGCCCGAGCGGCGCGAGGAACGCACCACCGAATCGGGCCTGGATGTGGTGGGTCAGGAGGCCCATCTGCGCGCCTTCATCGCGCCGCTCACGGAAGCCGGCATCCGCGTTTCCCTGTTCGTGGACCCGGAGCCTACCCAGCTGGAGGCGGCCAAGCGCGTGGGTGCGCCCTGTGTGGAACTCCACACCGGCACCTATTGTCTCGCCGAGGGTCGAGCGCGGGCGCAGGAGCTGGAGCGGCTTGCCGCTGCCGCGCGGCTGTGTGCCGAGCTGGGCCTCGAATGCCATGCCGGCCACGGCCTCGACTATGACAATGTGGCACCGGTTGCGGCCCTGCCCGAAGTGGTGGAGCTCAACATCGGCCACTTCCTGATCGGTGAGGCGGTGTTCGTCGGCTTTGTGGCGGCGGTGCGGCGCATGCGCGCGATCCTCGATGAGGTGCGGAGGGTGTCATGATCCTCGGCCTTGGGGTCGATCTCGTGGACATCCGCCGGATCGAACGCACCCTCGCACGCTTCGGCGAGCGCTTTACCCATCGTTGCTTTACGGAAGAGGAACGCGCCCGGGCCGAGCGGCGGCGCCAGCGTGCCGCCACCTATGCCAAGCGTTTTGCCGCCAAGGAAGCCTGTGCCAAGGCGCTGGGCACCGGTTTCCGGCGCGGCGTCCATTTCCGCGATATCGAGGTGGTGAACCTGCCTTCGGGCAAGCCTGTCGTGCGCCTCCATGGCGGCGCCGCCCGGCAGCTGGCCTTGATGACGCCGCCGGAGATGGTGGCCCGGATCGAGCTCACCCTCACCGACGAGCCGCCGCTGGCTCAGGCCATGGTGGTGATCTTCGCGCTCGCGGCCCGGTCCCCCGAGCTGGTCTGGCTGGAGGCCTCGCGCCGGATCCAGGAGGACTCCAACCGCCCTCGCGGCTCCTGAACCCGGCGGGACTCATGCCTTGGGCTCCATTGGCGCGGGCTGCGTGTGTCGCCGCCTGCCTGCTCGTGCTAGGCCGAGGGCACCCGCGGGAGGTCCGTTCATGATCGATCTCTACTACTGGCCCACGCCCAACGGCCACAAGATCACCCTGTTCCTGGAGGAGGCGGGACTGGCCTACCGTCTGATCCCGGTAGACATCGGCCGCGGCGAGCAGTTCCGGCCCGAGTTCCTCGCCATCAGCCCCAACAACCGCATCCCCGCCATCGTCGACCATGACCCGCCGGATGGCGGCGGGCCGCTGAGTGTGTTCGAGTCCGGCGCGATCCTGCTCTATCTCGCCGAGAAGACCGGCCGTTTCCTGCCCACCGATCTCCGCGGCCGCAAGACGGTGCTGGAATGGCTGTTCTGGCAGGTGGGCGGCCTCGGCCCGATGGCGGGCCAGGCGCATCATTTCCTCGACTACGCACCCGAGCGCATCCCCTATGCCATGGACCGCTATGTGCGCGAGGTGGCGCGCCTTCATGCGGTGCTGGACCGCCAGCTGGCGGAGCGGCGGTTCATCGCCGGCGACGCCTACACCATCGCCGACATGGCCTGCTATCCGTGGGTGGTGCCGTGGAAGCGCCAGCGCCAGGAGCTGGACGCCCGCCCTCATTTGAAGCGCTGGTTCGAGGAGATCCGACAACGCCCCGCCACCCAGCGGGCCTATGCCCGCGCCAGGGAAATCCGCGCGGCCGAACGCGGCATCGATGAGGAGGCCCGACGGGTGCTGTTCGGTCAGGGGCCGGAGGTGGTGGCCGGCCGGCGCGATTGAGGCGCGTGCCCGCGCTCGGCGAATCGCCCCGCCCGCGGCTCCGGCCGGGCCGGGTGCGACCGCGGCTTTCCGATAGCGCGATGAACGGGCCCGCGGCACCCAGGCCCTCAGCGTGCGCCAACGCGCTCCGGTTGGCTACATGTCCACATAGTTGGGCCCGCCGCCGCCTTCGGGCGTCACCCACTCAATGTTCTGGCGCGGGTCCTTGATGTCGCACGTCTTGCAGTGGACACAGTTGGCGAAGTTGATCTGCAGCCGCCGCCCGCCCTGGCCGTCGTCCACGAATTCATAGACATTGGCAGGGCAATAGCGCTCCTCCGGCCCGGCATAGTCCTTGAGATTGACCTCCACCGGAATGCGCTCATCCCGCAGCCGCAGATGGCACGGCTGATCCTCCTCGTGGGCGACATTGGCCAGAAACACCGACGACAGCCGGTCGAAGGTGATTTTGCCGTCGGGTTTGGGGTAGTCGATCCGCGGCGCCTCGCTGGCCTTTCGGAGGGTGGCATGATCGGGCGCGTGATGACGCAGGGTCCAGGGGGCGCGGCCACGGAACAGATAGGTGTCGAGGGCGGCATAGGCGACCGCCGGCCATAGGCCCCAGCGGAAGGCCGGGCGGATGTTGCGGGCGCGGTAGAGCTCATCCCACAGCCAGCTCGCCCGCAGCCGCTCCGGATAGGCCTCGAGCACGGTGCGGCTCTCGCCCCGGGCGAGCGCGTCCACCACCGCCTCGGCCGCCAGCATGGCCGACTTCATGGCGGTGTGGGTGCCCTTGATCTTGGGAACGTTGAGAAAGCCGGCGCCATCGCCGATCAGCGCCCCGCCCGGGAACACCAGCCGCGGCAGTGACTGCAGCCCGCCCTCCACCAGCGCCCGGGCGCCATAGCCCACCCGCCGCGCGCCCTCTTCGAACAGCGGGCGGATGGCGGGATGGAGCTTGAACCGCTGCATCTCGCCGAAAGGCGAGAGCCACGGGTTGGTGTAGTCGAGCCCCACCACGAAGCCCACCGAGACATAATGCTGCCCTGAGGGGCCGGTCCAGTGGTAGAGGAAGGAGCCGCCATAGGTGCGGGAATCGAGCGGCCAGCCGATGGTATGGATCACCAGCCCCGGGCGGTGGCGCTCCGCCGGCACCTCCCACAGCTCCTTGATGCCGAGGCCGTAGGTCTGGGGCTGGGCCTCGCGGCGGAGATCGAAGCGTTGTTCCAGCCGGCGGGTGAGATGGCCGCGGCAGCCCTCGGCGAACAGGGTAAAGCGCGCATGGAGCTCCACCCCCGGCTGATAGTTGGGGCCGGGGGTGCCGTCCTTGCGCACGCCCATATCGCCCGTGACCACGCCGGCCACCCGCCCCTCCTCGTCATAGAGCACATCCGCCGCCGGAAAGCCGGCGAACAGCTCCACCCCGAGCGCCTCCGCCTGGCCGGCAAGCCACTTGCAGACGTTGGACAGGCTGACGATGAAATTGCCCTCATTACGCATCTGCGGCGGTGTCGGCAGGCGGATGGCGCGCCGCTCGGTGAGATAGAGGAAGCGGTCTTCGCGTGCCGGAGTGGTGAGGGGAGCCCCCCGCTCGCGCCAGTCGGGCAGCAGCTCGTCCAGCGTGCGCGGCTCCATCACTGCGCCGGAGAGAATGTGGGCGCCGATCTCCGCCCCCTTCTCAAGCAGACAGATGGAGAGCTCGAGCCCGCGCGCGCGGGCCAGCTGGGCCAGGCGGATGGCAGCGGTCAGTCCGGCCGGCCCGCCGCCTACGATCACCACATCGAACTCCATGCGCTCGCGCGCGACGGCCCCCTCGCTCATCGACCCTCTCCCGACTGCAGGACGGCCCGACACCCGCCGGCGCGACGGTTAGCACGGCCCAAGGGCGCCGTCCAAACCGCCGGGACATCCTGCCCCGCCGGCAGCCCGAGCCTTGATGCATATCGCGGTATGGCCGAGGTGGCATACCCGGGATCGTGTCGGCCGCCTGCACGCCCGCGCCACCGTTGCGATGGCCGCCGCCTCGGGCCAGATTGGCCCCATGGCATTGCCGGGGCGAAGAGAGGCCCATGCTGTTCCATTCCCTGGAGTTTCTGCTGGGCTTCCTGCCCGTCACCCTTCTGGGCTTCTTTCTGCTGGGCCGACGGGAGACCACCCGCCGTTTCGCGCCCCTGTGGCTGGTGGGCTGCTCGCTGTTCTTCTATGCGTGGTGGAACCCGCCCTTTGTGCTGTTGCTGCTGGCCAGCATCCTGGTCAACTACGTCCTCGGCGAGCGGCTGCTGGCACGCCCCTCGAGGGCGCTTCTGACCTTCGGGATCGCGGCCAATCTGGCGGTGATCGGCTATTTCAAATATGTCAATTTCTTCCTCGGCACGGTCAATTCTCTGACCGGCACGGATTTCTTCATCGCCGGCGTGTTCCTGCCGCTGGGGATCTCCTTCTTCACCTTCCAGCAGATCGCCTATCTGGTGGACGCCTACCGCGGGCTCGTGGGCTCGAGGGGGCTGGTGGACTATGCGCTGTTCGTCTCCTTCTTCCCCCAGCTCATCGCCGGGCCGATCGTCCACCACAGCGAGATGATGCCCCAGTTCCGCCAGTCCGCCACCTACCGGCCGCGGGCGGACAATTTCGCCCTGGGGCTGGCGATCTTCACCTTCGGGTTGGTGAAAAAGGTGGTGATCGCCGACGGCATGGCGGTCTATGCCACGCCGGTGTTCGATGCGGCGCTGGCGGGCCGGGAGCCGACACTGGTGGAGGCCTGGGGCGGGGCGCTGGCCTATACCTTCCAGCTCTATTTCGATTTCTCGGGCTATTCGGATATGGCCATCGGCCTTGCGCGGATGTTCAACATCCGCCTGCCGTTCAACTTCGACAGCCCCTACAAGGCCACCAGCATCGCCGATTTCTGGCGGCGCTGGCACATGACCCTTTCGCGCTTTCTGCGCGATTACCTCTACATCCCGCTCGGCGGCAGCCGGCGCGGGCCGGTGCGGCGCTATGTCAATCTCATGATCACCATGCTCCTGGGCGGCCTGTGGCACGGGGCCGCCTGGACCTTTGTGGTCTGGGGCGGGCTCCACGGCCTCTATCTCGCCATCAACCACGGCTGGCGCGCGCTGCGGGCGCGGCTGGGGCTGGTGCCTGCAGCCCCGACCCTGTGGGGCAGCTGGCTTGCCCGCGGCCTCACCTTCCTCGCGGTGGTGGTGGCCTGGGTACCCTTCCGTGCCGAGAGCTTCGAGGCGGCCGGGCGGATCCTTGCCGGCATGGCGGGGCTCAACGGCGTGGTGCTGCCGGAAAAGTTCGCCACCCTCTTCGGCCCGCTGACACCGCTTCTGATGCGGCTCGGGGTCGAGTTCCGCTACATCCCCGACTATCTCTTCCGCGGCATGGAGGAGGCGCTGTGGCTCGCCCTCGGTGCTGCCATCGCCTTCGTCCTGCCCAACACCCAGCAGTGGTTCCGGCTCGAGGGGGCGCGCTCGCCTGAACCCCTGTGGCAACGCTGGGTGCCGGCGCCGCTTGCCCGTTTCGAGGCGCGGCCGGCGCAGGCGCTGGCGCTCGGGGTGACGGCGGCGGTGCTGATCCTGGCGCTGGTCTCGGAGGCTCCCCGTGAGTTCCTCTATTTCCAGTTCTGATTCCTCCATTTCCGGTTCCGGGACCCGCCTGCCCCGGCGGCGGGCGCGCGGTTTCCTTGCCCTGTTCCTCACCGGCATGCTGGGCACGCTCGCGCTTGTGGTGGGCGGCCTTGCGCTGCTGGAGGCGCTCGGCCGGCTGCCGCCGCCGTCCTTGAGCGGGCGCTGGGATGTGGACCTCACCCTCAAACGCTGGCGCGATCAGGGCGTGCCCCGGGCGGAGCTGCTGTTTGCCGGCTCTTCCGCCGCCTTCTACGGCATCGACGGGCGCGAGGTGCGGGCGGCGCTGGGCGATTCGGTGCGCTTTCTCAACATCGGCGTGCTGGGTGCGAAGATGCACCAAACCCGCATGTGGCTGGAGTTCGTCCTCGGGCTCCAGCCCGAGGTGCGGCGGGTGGTGCTGATGTCCACCTACATCGACTTCGAGGCCTGTCCGCCGCGCACCGCCCGCCTGTTCGACCCGACCGAGGCGCGCGCTCTCATCGCCCGCCGCTTCCCGCTGGTCTACCACCATCTGCGCCATCTGGCGCCGCTCCGGCTCATGCGCGATGTGGTGGACTGGCCGCGCCGGCTGCAGCTGGGGCCCGATACCCTCGAGACCCGCCGGCTCGAGCCCTGGGGCGGTCAGGTACTGACCGTCACCCGCGAGCGGGTGCCGCCCAAGATCGTGCGCGGCATCTTCCCCCAGCCGGACCCGCGCTGCTACGCCGCCCTCGGCGCCATTGCACGGATGCTGGACCGGCGCGGCATCGAGTCCATGTTCGTGCTGGTGCCCATGCGGCCGGGTTATCTCGCCGCCTACGACCCCGACGGCCGCGGCCTTCGGGCCCACATGGCACGGGTGCGCGCCACCTTGGCCGGCACCGGCATGGCGGTGGTGGACCTCCACCAGGAGCTGGCGCTGCCGGAAGAGGCCTTCTTCGACGCCTACCATCTGCGGGCGCCGTGGGTGCGGCTTCAGACCCGTGCCCTCATGGCGCGGCTGCTGGACGACCGCGAGCCGCCGCTGGCGCGGGCGGATCGCACCTATGAGGCCGAGATCCTGCGCGCCAGCGCCTCCCCCGCCGCCAGGCTGCGGCTGCGGCAGATCTCACCATAGACGGCGGCGATGGGCCGCGGACGGCGGGCGTAGGTCGCATAGTCGGTCTCGAACAGGCCGAAACGCGGGGCGAAACCCTCGGCCCACTCATAATTGTCCAGAAGCGACCACCAGAAATAGCCCCGCACCTCCACGTCCGCCTCAAGGGCCCGTCGCAGGGCGGCCAGATGGTCCAGCAGAAAGCGCACCCGCAGCGCCTCATCACGGGTAGCAAGGCCGTTTTCCGTCACCACCAGCGGCACCCCGAGGCGGGCGAAGCGCCGCAGCACCAGCTCCAGCCCGCGGGGCCAGATCTCCCAGCCCATGTCGGAAAAGCGCCGCGGTCCGGCCGGATCCTCGCCGGACCAGTCCGCCCCCAGCAGCAGGGCGGTCCCGTGCGGCCGCCAGCACACCAGCGCGCGAGTGTAATAGTTGAGCCCGAGCCAGTCGAGCGCGCCGCCGCGGGCCGCGCCCGCCACTGGCAGCCGATTGAGCAGCAGATCCCGCAGCCGGGCCACCGCCCGGTCCAGCACCGTCGCCGGGGTGCGCGGCATCACGTGCGGTGCGCTGTGGGCGAGCCCCACCCGGGCGTGCGGCAGCCGCCGGTGGAGCACGCCATGGGCAGCGCGGTGGGCTGCCAGCATGGCCGCGAGCGCCCGCGCCGCCAGATCCCAGCGCCCGCGGTAAAACGGCGGCCAGGCGCCCTTCACATAGGCCCATTTGGTCCAGACGGTGGGCTCATTGACGGTGATCCAGTAGGTGACCTGCGCGCCCAGTGCCTCCGCCACCACCTCCACATAGCGGGTGAAATGGCGCACGGCATCGGGACCGAGCCAGCCACCCGCGCGCGCAAACCAGGCAGGCAGGGTGAAATGCTGGAGGGTGAGGAAGGGCTCGAGGCCGCGGGCGCGAAGGGCGGTCACCACCCGGCGATAGTGGTCGAGGGCGTCGCTATCGATGCGCCCGGGCTCAGGCTCGAGCCGCGCCCATTCGACCGAAAAGCGATGGGCCCCATGGCCGAGGCCGGCGGCCAGGTCGAAATCCTGGGCGAACAGCTCAAAATGGCGGCAGGCGGCACCTGAACGGTGGGGCAGGCGCCCGGCCATCTCCGCCTCCCACCAGTCGCTGTGGCGGTTGTTGCCCTCCACCTGATGGGCGGAGGTGGCGGCACCGAAGAGGAAGTCTTCGGGAAAGTCCGGGCCGCCCGTGCTCACGCCCGCGTCCCCGCAAGCCACCGCTCGAACCAGTCGCGGGCGAGCTCCACCACCCGCTCGAGCGCCCCCGGCTCCTCGAACAGATGGCCGGCACCGGGGACCACCGCCAGCTCCACCGTGGCCGCCATCCGCCGCATGGCGCTGCGGTTGAGGTCCAGCACCAGCGCATCCTCACCGCCCACGATCAGAAGAGTGGGGGCACGCACCCGCGGCAGCGCCGGGCCGGCAAGGTCGGGGCGACCGCCGCGGGAGACTACCGCCTGCACCCGCTCGGGCTCCTCTGCTGCCGCCACCAGCGCCGCCGCCGCACCGGTGCTGGCGCCGAACAGGCCAACGGGCAGGGATGCCAGCTCGGGCCGCTGGCCCGCCCAGTCGAGGGCGGCAAGCAGGCGTTCGGCCAGCAGGGTGATGTCGAACACCCGCGCGCGATCGAGGGACTCCTCGGCGGTCAGCAGGTCGAACAGCAGGGTGGCGAAGCCCGCCTCCCGCAGCTCGCGGGCGACATAGCCGTTGCGCGGCGAAAAGCGCGAGGAGCCGCTGCCGTGGGCAAACACCACGAGCCCCCGGGGCTTCGGCGGCAGGCCGAGGAAGGCGCCGAGCTCAAGCGGCGGGATCTCCAGCTCCAGGAGGGTCGCATCGCGCGCCATGGCCGCCTCCTCCCCACCTCCGGGGTCCATGTAGGACCATCCGAAGGCGGGGGGAAGCTGCCCCTAGCCTTCCGAGGCAGGTGCCAGGCCGAAGCGGTCCAGCACGAACGCCTGGATGCGGGCGAGCTCGCGCAGATGCTCAAACCGCCCCGAGGGGCCGAAATGGCCTGCTCCCATTTCGGTGCGCAGCAACAGCGGCCGGTCGTCGGTGCGCAGCGCCCGCAGCTTGGCCACATATTTGGCCGGCTCCCAGTAGGTCACCCGGGGATCGTGGAGGCCTGCGGTCACCAGCATCGGCGGATAGGGCTGGCGGCGGATGTTGTCATAGGGGCTGTATGAGAGGATGTAGCGGAAGGCGGTCTCGTCCGCGAGCGGATTGCCCCATTCGGGCCATTCGATGGGGGTGAGCGGCAGACTCGGGTCCATCATGGTGTTGAGCACGTCCACGAACGGCACCTGCAGCACCGCCGCCGCCCACAGATCGGGCCGCTCGTTCACCACCACGCCGATCAGCATGCCGCCGGCGCTGCCGCCCTGGCAGGCGATCCGGCCGGGTACGGTCCAGCCGGCATGGCACAGGGCCTCGGCGCAGGCGATGAAGTCGTGGAAGGTGTTCCACTTCCGCAAAAGCTTGCCGTCCTCATACCAGCCATAGCCGAGCTCGTCGCCGCCGCGCACATGGGCGATGGCAAAGGCCACCCCACGCTCCAGAAGCCCCAGCCGATGGGGCGAGAAGGCCGGTACGAGGCCGTGGCCATAGGCACCATAGCCGTAGAGCAGCACCGGCCGGCGGCGGTCGCGGGGCAGGTTGCGCGGGCGCACGAGGCTCAGCGGCACCCGCACCCCATCGCGGGAGACGGCCCACAGCCGCTCGGCCACGAAGGCGTCGCGATCATAGCCGCGGGGGATGCGCTGGACCTTGCGCACCACCAGCCGCCGTTCGGCCAGCACATAGTCATAGACGGTGGCCGGTGTCAGCAGCGAGGAGAAGTGTAGCCGCAGCCGGTCGGTGGCGAACTCGCGGTTGTCGCCAAGGCCGGCGGCATAGAGTTCCTCGCCGAAGTCCACATGGTGCTCGCGGCCGTCATAGTGGCGAATGCGGATGCGATCGACGCCCTGGTACCGCTCCTCAATCGCTATCACCTCAGAAAAACAGGCATGGTCTAACAGATAGACCTCATCCGAGGGGGCGATCACCTCCTCCCAGTTGCCCTCGCGCGGATCGGCCTCGGGCGCGCACACCAGGCGGAAGTTGCGATGGCGGTCGTTGGTGAGGATCCACAGCCGGCCATGGGCGTGGTCGACCCGATAGTCGTGGCCCTCGCGTCGCGGCACCACCGGCGCGCCACCCTCAAGCGTGCGCGCGTCGAACAGGCGCGTCTCGCGGGTCACATGGGTGCCGCTGGTGACCAGCAGCAGGCGGCGGCTTCGGGTGCGGGTGAGGCCCACGAAGAAGGCTGGGTCCGGCTCCTCATGCAGCACCCGGCGCTCTTCGGGCCGGGCAAGACGGCAGACCAGGGCGCGGTGCGGGCGAAGCCGCTCATCCAGCTCCACCCAGGCGAGACTCCGCCCCTCCTCCACCCACACCGGCACGCCGGTGGTATGGGGGATGCGAAACGGCAGCTCCTCGCCGCTCTCAAGATCGCGCACCCGCAGCTCATAGCGCTCGGAGCCGTCGGTATCGACGCCATAGGCCAGAAGCCGACCATCGGGTGAGACCGCAAGCGCCCGCAGATCGAAATAGTCCAGCCCCGCCGCCAGCCGGTTCTCGTCCAGGATCGGGCGGAAGCTCTCCTGCCCCAGCGGCCTTCGCTCCCAGATGCGGTACTGGGCCCCCTTGGCATAGCGCCAGCGGTACTCGAAACCGCCCTCACGCACCGGCACCGAGCTGTCCTCCTCCTCGATGCGGCCCTTGAGCTCCTCGAACAACTCCTGCTCGAACCCGCGCAGATGGGCGGTCATGGCCTCCCAGTACGCATTCTCGGCTTCGAGATGGGCCCGGATGGCACCGTCCCTGACCTCCGGATAGGCGGGATCGCGCAGCCAGGCATAGGGATCCTCCAGCCGCACGCCGAAATGTTCGCGCACATGTTCCACCCGCCGGGCCACCGGCGGGCGCGGGTTTGATGGGCTCATGGTGGGCTCATCACCCTGCTGGCTCCGGCGGAAGCTTGCGGACGTCGGCCGGCTGGGGCAAGCACAAGCGGCCCCGGTGGAGCGGTGGACGCCATGGCGGATACAGCTCCCGCACCCTCGGCACGCAGCATGATCCTGCCGGAGGCGGTAACCGTCTTTCTGGTGGCGGGCTGCGCCCTCGTGCTGGAGATCGTGGCGGTGCGGCTGATCGCCCCCTATGTGGGGGTGTCCCTTTACAGCTGGACCGCCATCATCGCCACCGTGCTGGCGGGCCTTTCGGCCGGCCACTGGCTGGGCGGGCGCCTCGCCGATGCGCCGGCATCCCGGCTTGGCGGGCGCACGGCGGCGATGCTGGCGGCAGGCGCGCTGTTTACCCTGGCGATCCCGCTGCTGCTGCGGCTGCTGGCCCCGCGCCTGCTGGGCACCGATCTCGATGTGATGCTGCAGGTGGGGCTGCTGTCGCTGTTGCTGTTCGCGCTGCCGGCGCTGTTCGCCGGTGCCGTCTCGCCGCTGGCTACCCGCGCCGCTCTCGCCCGCCGGCCCGAGCGTCCCGGACCGGTGCTGGGCGCGATGTATGCCGCGGGGGCGCTGGGCAGCATCCTCGGCACCCTCGCGGGCGGCTTCGTCTTCGTCCCCTATCTGGGCAGCCTGCGGAGCGTGCTGGCGGTGGCCGGAATTCTGGCGCTTTTGGCGCTGTTCCAGCTACGCCGGCGGCCCCAGAGCCTGCTGCTGGCCCTGGGGCTGTTCGTGGCCCTGGGTGGCAGCCTCGGGTTCGTGGCCTGGCGCTGGGGTGCCCTCGCCTCCCCCTGTCTGGTGGAGAGCCGCCACTTCTGCATCCGCGTGGACGACGCCTTGGCCCTCACCGGCCGGCCCAGCCGGCTTCTGGTGCTGGACCATCTGGTCCATGGCATCAACGACCGCGACGATCCCACGCGGCTCTATAGCCCCTATCTCGCCGCCATCGACGCACGGGTGCGGGCGGCCTTCGGCGCCCGCCCCTTCGACGCTTTCCACCTGGGCGGCGGCTCCTACACCCTGCCGCGAGCCTGGCAGGGGCGCGCCCGCCGCCAGCTGGTGGTGGAGCTGGATCCCGCGGTGACGGCGGTGGCCCGCCGGTACCTGTGGTTCCAGCCGGATGCACGGACTGTTGTGATTCACGACGACGGCCGCCGCGCCCTGCGCCGCCTGCCGCCGGTGATGCGCTTCGATGTGGTGGTGGTGGATGCCTTCCGCGACATCGCTGTCCCCTTCCACCTGCTGACCCGCGAGTTCTTTTTAGAGGTGCGCGGGCGCCTGCGGCCGGGCGGAATGCTGCTGCTCAATCTGGTGGACCGGCGCCAGCGCCCCCAGCTTGCCGCCGCGGTGGTCCGGACCTTGCAGGAGGTGTTTCCGCAGGTGGAGAGCTGGCTCGAGCTGGAGGAGGCCGCCCGCCTGGACGGGCGCGTCACCTGGCTGCTGGTGGCGGGCACAGAGCTCGCCGACCCCGGCGCCACCCTCGACCATCGCCTAGCCAGCGGCTACGCCTTCCGCCAGCTCGCCATCCCCCTTGAGGGCGCGCCCGTCCTCACAGACGATCGTGCCCCGGTGGAGCCGCTGCTGGCGGAGGTGCTGCGCCGGCCGGAGCTGGCCGAATGATCCGGTGGATCCTCGCCCTGGTGCTGTGGCTCGCGGTCCCGCTGGTCGGGACCGCCCCCCTCGCCGCCCAGGAGCCGCCGCCGCCCGCAGCCGAAACCGCTGGCGGGGCGGCGGCCCTCACCCCGGCGCAGGGTGGCGAGCAGCGCCTCAAGCTGCGCC
>WFXL01000008.1 GCA_015490605.1 Rhodospirillales bacterium | reverse complement strand
TCATGGCGGCGGTGAAGCCGGGGCGGTAGTCGCGGTTGGAGGGGGCGCTGGGCACCGGCCCGGGTACGGGACAGTAGCTGGTGAGCGACCAGCACTGGCCCGAGGAGCGCGACGCGATCTCGAACAGCTTGTCGGCAGCGAGCCCGAGCCGTTCGGCCAGGGCGAAGGCCTCGCACACCGAGATCATCTGGATGCCCAGCATCATATTGTTGCAGATCTTGGCCGCCTGGCCGGTGCCCGGGCCACCGGCATGGATCACCGCTCGGCCCATGGTCTCCAGGATCGGCCGCGCCCGCTGGAAGGCCTCCTCATGGCCGCCCACCATGAAGGTGAGGGTGGCGGCCTCGGCGCCGGCAACACCGCCGGAGACGGGCGCATCCACCATGGTGAAGCCGGCCTCCGCCGCCGCCCGGTGGACCTCGCGGGCGGTGTCCACATCGATGGTGGAACAGTCCGCCAGCAGCGCCCCCTCGGGGGCATGGGCGAGGATGCCGCCGTCGCCGAGATAGGCCTCGCGCACCTGGGGCCCGGCCGGCAGCATGGTGATGACCGCGCCCACGCCAGCAAGCGCCCGCTCGGGCTCATCCGCCACCTCCAGCCCCGCCGCATGTGCCCGTGCCCGGGCCGCCTCCACCACATCATAGCCCACCACGGTGAACGCCCGCGCGAGATTCCGCGCCATCGGCAGCCCCATGTTGCCGAGGCCGAAGAAGGCTATCCGCATCTCCTCCCCTCCCCGTCCGGTTTCACACATCCTGCCAGTCGAAGGCGAGATCGCCCCCCGGCAGCGGGTCGAACACCCGCATGATCTCCACCTCCGGCACCTCCTCAAGCCGGCGCCAGCGCCAGCGCGGCCGACGGTCCTTGTCCACCACCATCGCCCGCACCCCCTCGGCGAACTCGTCGCCCTCGAGAAAACGCCGCACCATCCGGTATTCCAGGCGCAGCGCGTCGTCGAAGCCGAGGCTCTGGCCGCGGCGCAGCTGCTCGGCCGTCACCCGCAGCGAGAAGGGCGACTTGGTGGCCATCACCTCGAGGGTGCGGGCGCCGAAGCCGGTGGGCTCGTCGGCGAGCCGGTGCTGGATGGCGAGGGGGTCGTCGGGGGCGAAACAGCTCTCGACGGTCTCGGCGAGGCCCAGAAGCGGCGCCTCGCCGGGGTCGTCGGCAAGGCCCGCCAGCACCTGTTCCAGGATCTGGGCGAACTGGTGGCGGGGGGCGGCCGCCAGTTCCTCCTCCAGCACCGCCAGCTGGGCGGCGGGCATGTAGTGGGTGGCAAGCCCGAGCGCGAGGCAGTCGGCCGGCCCGGCGCGCTCGCCGGTGAGCGCCATGTACCAGCCGAAGCGGTGGGGCAGCCGCGGCAGGAAGAAGGTGCCGCCGACATCGGGGAAGAAGCCGATGCCCACTTCAGGCATGGCGAAGACGGTGTTTTCGGTGGCGATGCGGATGCGGCCGTGGACCGAGATGCCGACGCCGCCGCCCATGGTGATGCCATTGAGGCAGGCGATGTAGGGCTTGGGGAAGTGGCGCACGCGCCAGTCGAGGCGGTATTCGTCGTGGAAGAACCCCCAGGCGGCCTCAACGCCGTCGCGCGCGCGCACCGTCATGATCTCGCGCACATCGCCGCCAGCGCAAAAGGCCCGCCCCGGGGCGGGGCGCACCAGCACGCCCTGGATCTCGGGATCCTCGCGCCAGGCGGCGAGGGTGCGGGAGAGGGTGCGGACCATGGCCCGGTCCAGCGCATTGAGCGCCTCTTGGCGGTCGAGCACGATCACGCCGAGATGGCCGCGGCGCTCGATGCGGATGTGGGGGCTCGCCTCCATCCTCCGGATCTCCCTCCACCTCAGCCGTCCAGCAGGCGGCGGGCGATGATCACCCGCATGATCTCATTGGTGCCCTCAAGGATGCGGTGCACCCGCAGGTCCCGCAGATAGCGCTCGATCCCATACTCGCGGATGTAGCCGTAGCCGCCGTGGAGCTGGAGCGCCTCGTCCACCACCCGATAGCCCACGTCGGTGGCGAGCCGCTTGGCCATGGCCGCGGCCATGGTGGCGGCGGGATCGCCGGCATCGAGCCGGGCCGCCGCCTGCCAGGTGAGCAGCCGCGCGGCTTCCAGTTCGGTGTACATGTCGGCGAGCTTGAAGCGGGTGGCCTGGAAGTCGGCCAGCGGCCGGCCGAACTGGCGGCGCTCGCGCACATAGGCGAGC
>WFXL01000007.1 GCA_015490605.1 Rhodospirillales bacterium | reverse complement strand
GGGTTGCGGGTCCTTTCCGGGGCTCCGAGATATACGGCCGCGCGGGCGCGGGACTTCGCTAGCGTCTGGGGCGAGCGGTGGTGCCCGCCTGCGTCGCCGTTTGGATGTGGCATAATTGCAACGATAGTACGGGCCGAGTGGTGGCGGGTTGCCCGCGGCAGGTTGGATATTCGGGAGCTTCGTTGATGAGCCGTCGCCGTTCCGGCCTTTCGCAGCGCGAGTACGCGAAGCTCGCCGGCATCTCGCGGGCGCAGGTGCGCAAGGACATCGCCCGCGGCCTCGTGGTGCTGCATCCTGACGGCAGCATCGACGGCGAGGCGAGCCTGCGGTTGCGTCGCGAACTCGTGGACCCGGTGCGCAGCGGCGAGGCACGCGGGCGCCTGCCGCCCGGGGCCAACGTCGCCGAGTTCCGGCGCGAGCTGCTGCGCCTCGACGTGGCGCTGAAGTGTTGCGAGCTCGAACGTCGGCAGGCCGAGGTGGTGGACCGCGCGCGGGCGAGGGAGGCCATAAGAGCGATCACGCGCGCCATTCTCGACCACATCCGCCGGTGGCCGGAGCGGGCCGCCGCCGGCCTCGCCGCGGCCCTGGGCATCGAGGACACTGCCCGGGTGCGGACTGCCTTGGAACGCCGGCTGGCCGCCCATCTCGAGGAACTCGGCCCCCTCGAGCCGCGGCTGTGATCGGGAGCCGCCATGTGCGACGTGCTGCACCGTCTCGTTCCGGATCGACCGTCGCCCGGCCGTCGTGGGCGGTGGCGCGCTGGTGCGAGCATGAGCACCGGTGTCGCGTCGAGGCCGAGACCCGTCGTGAAGCCGAACGGGTGCGCTTGTGCCGCTACCTCATGCTCGCGGGGCTGTTCTGGGCGCCGGGCGCCACCCGGCCTCGACTCGCGCGGCCTGGCGGACCTGGGCGAGGTGGCACGCGAGGCCCTCGGGGGCTGCCCGGCCGTCGTGGGCGAAGCGCACGGTGCATTCATGAGGGACGGCAAAGATGAGCGCACGCCATAACCCGACCACAAGTACGGCCGCATTTCGCACCCTGGGCCGCGAGCACGGCCGCCATGGGGGCGCGGGTAGTAGGGTACCGGCCGGGGGCGAAACGGCCGTTCGCGCGTGCGAGACCGCAAAAGAGCCGCATGCGGATCGCGACCCGGCAAAGCGTCTCGTCGAGGCGGTGCGCAAGCTCGAGGCTCTTCGCCTGGCTTGGGCGGCAACCCGTGCGGCTGCTGCGAGGGCGGAGGCCCGGGCCAGGGCCGAACGGACCGGGCAGCGTTCCAAGGACGACCGCGCCCGTGCCGCCGGGGCGGTCGCCGCTCGGGTCGAGGCGCGTCGTCTGCGCCGCGAGGCTAGCAGGCTCTTTGATGAGTTATCCGCGCTCGCCATTGAGGCCGCGGCGGCGGCGGAGGCCGCGGCGCGCAGGAAGGCGCACTGACGCCGCGCCGCCACCAACTGCCGGGACACATGAGGGGCCGTGCCTCGCGCGGCCCCTTTCGTTGGCGGGCGCATCCGATGCGCGGGGCGGGGCGGAAGGGGTGATGGCGTCCGCCGGGCCGTCTGCCCGGCACGCTCCTCAACGGGCGCGGCATAGCGCTATGCTTCCGGCGCGTGCGCACCTGCCGCTTCGGCGCCCCTCGCCTCGAGCTCCGGGTGTTTCCCAGGTGTTTCCCAGCGCCTCTTTCGTTTCCCGGGCCGTCTCGGCGAAGTCCTTGGGGCTGTTGGTGCTGCCGAGAGGACTCGAACCTCCGACCCCGTCCTTACCAAGGACGTGCTCTACCAACTGAGCTACGGCAGCATCTCGACGGGCGCCGGCCAGCCTGCCATATCGGCGCCGGACCCACCGCCTATGTAGCGGCCATGGGCGACGAGGCAAGCCGTTCGGTGCCCCGCATCACCCCCGCCACCGCCCGCAGCCAGGCAGAGCGCGCCGCCCGCCTGGCCGCGGCCATGCGCGCCAACCTCCGCCGCCGCAAGGCCCAGCAGCGCGCGCGGGCGGCTTCCGGCCGCACCGCCGCCCCGGCCGAGCCGCATCTCTCCGAGGCCTCCACCGACACCGGAGCCGCCGGCGCCGCAGCGGGAGGGGTGCCGGAGGAGGAGACGTGAACGCCGCCGAGGGAAACGGGCGCCCGCTTCTGCTGGTGGTGGCCTGCGCCCTGATCGATCCCGACGGAAGGGTGCTGGTGGCACAGCGGCCGCCGGGGCGGCCCATGGCGGGCCTGTGGGAGTTTCCCGGCGGCAAGCCCCGAGCGGGCGAGAGCCCCGAGGCTGCGCTCGTGCGCGAGCTCGAAGAGGAACTCGGCATCCGCACCCATACCAGCTGCCTTGCGCCCTTCACTTTCGCGTCCCACCCCTATGACGACTTCCACCTGCTGATGCCGCTCTATGTCTGCCGGGTGTTCGAGGGCATCCCCCGCGGGCGCGAGGGCCAGGTGCTGCGCTGGGTGCGGCCGGCCGAGCTCGAGGCCCTGCCCATGCCGCCGGCGGATCGCCCGCTGGTGGCGATGCTGCGTGATCTTCTGGGCCCCTGACAGGCCCGGGGTGCGGCAGCGGGCGCGTTGAGCCCCCCGAACACCCGCCCTATGCTGGCCCGGGTCGAGGGCAGGTCGAGCGGAGAAGCTCCGGGCCATGCGCGATGTTGTCGTCACCCTCTTCGGCGGATCCGGCTTCATCGGCCGCTATGTGGTGCAGCGCCTGGCCGCCCGCGGTGCCCGCATCCGCGTGGTCACGCGCGACCCGCACACCGCCCTCCACCTCAAGCCGCTCGGCGAGGTCGGCCAGATTGTCCTGCAGCCCTATCCGGCCGAGATCAGCGCCGACAGTCTCACACCGCTGGTGGCGGATTCGCGCCTTGTGGCCAATTTCACCGGCATCCTCCACGAGCGCCGGCGCGGCGACTTCCGCCGGGTGCACGAGGAGCTGGCCGAAGCCATCGCCGCCGCTTCGGCGCAGGCAGGGGTGAAGCGGCTGGTGCACATCTCGGCCCTCGGCGCCTCCCCTTCCTCGCCCTCCACCTACGCCCGCACCAAGGCGCTGGGGGAAGAGCGGGTGCGGCGCGCCTTCGCCGACGCCACCATCCTCCGCCCGAGCGTGGTGTTCGGCCCCGAGGACCGCTTCTTCAACCGCTTCGCCGCCATGAGCCAGATCTCGCCGGTGATCCCGGTGGTGGGTCCCAAGACCCGGTTCCAGCCGGTCTATGTGGGGGATGTGGCGGATGCGGTGATGGCTGGCTTCGAGCGCGAGGACACGGCGGGCGGCCTCTATGAGCTGGGCGGGCCGCGGCACTATACGTTTGAAGAGCTGATCCGCTACATCCTCACCACGACCGGCCGCCGGCGGCTGGTGCTGCCCGTGCCCTTCGGCCTCGCCCGGCTGATGGGAGCGCTGTTGGAATGGCTGCCGGAGCCGCCGCTCACCCGCGACCAGGTGCTGCTGCTGGAGCGGGACAATGTGGTCTCGGGCGAGCATCCCGGCCTCGCTGAGCTCGGCATCGCGCCGACGCCGGTGGAGGTGGTGGTGCCGCGCTATCTCGCCGCCTATCGCCGCGGGGGTGCGCGCCTGCAGCTGGTGTGAGGGTCAGGGGTGCGGGTGGACGAGACACTGTTGCAGCGGGTGGTGGCCCGGGCCGAGGCCGAGTTCGACGCCTCGGTGCAGCGGCTCCAAGATTTCCTCCGCATCCCCTCGGTGGGAACCGACCCGGCGCGGGCCGAAGACACCCGCCGCGCCGCCCGCTGGCTTGCCGGGCAACTGCGGGAGCTCGGCCTCGAGGTGGAGCTTGCCCCCACCGACGGCCATCCGGTGGTGCTGGCGCGCGGCGGCGCGGGCTCGGGGCCGCGGGTGCTCTACTACGGCCACTATGATGTGCAACCGGCGGAGGGGGGCGAGGGCTGGTCCGGCGATCCCTTCACGCCGCGTCTGGTGGAGGGGCCCCGTGGCCCCCGGATCGTCGCCCGCGGCGCCTCGGACAACAAGGGCCAGCTGCTCACCATCGTCGAAGCGCTGCGCGCCTGGGTGGCGGAGACCGGCGGGCTGCCGGTACCGGTGGTGCTGATGGTGGAGGGCGAGGAGGAAAGCGGTAGCGTCCACCTGCCGGCCTTCATCCGCGCCCGCCGCGAGGCGCTGCAGGCGGAGGTGGCGGTGATCTCGGACACCGCCATGATCGACCTGGACACGCCCGCCATCACCGCAAGCCTGCGGGGCATTGTTTACGTGGAGCTCACCGTCCACGGGCCCGCCCGCGACCTCCACTCGGGCCTCTATGGCGGTGTTGCGCCCAACCCGCTGCATGCCCTCGCCCGCTTCCTCGCAGGTCTCCACGACCACGAGGGGCGGGTGACGCTGCCCGGCTTCTATGAGCGGGTGCGCCCGCTCTCCCCGGCCCTGCGCCGCGCCTGGGCGGCGATCCCCTTCGATGAGACCGGCTTCTTTGAGAGCGGCGGCTTCACCCGGCCGGTGGGTGAGGCCGGCTTCGGCACCCTCGAGCGCCTGTGGGCGCGCCCCTGTCTCGATGTCAACGGCATCGTCGGCGGCTATGGCGGCGAGGGGGCGAAGACGGTGATCCCGGCAAGCGCGCGCGCCAAATTCAGCTGCCGGCTGGTGCCGGATCAGCGGGCGGATGAGGTGTTCGCCGCCATCGAGCAGGCCTGCCGCGCGCGCATTGCCCCGCCCTTCCGCTTCGAGCTCACTGACCTCGGCCGGGGCGATCCCATCGCCGTGGACACCACATCGCCCTGGTTCGCCGTCGCCCGCGAGGCCCTCACCCGGGTGTTTGGGCGCGAGCCCCTGGCCATCGGCTGCGGCGGCTCGATCCCGGTGGTGGCGCTGCTGGTGCGCGAGCTGGGTCTGGTGCCGCTTCTTGTGGGCTTTGGGCTCGAGGACGATCGGGTGCACGCGCCCGATGAGAAGTTCGAGCTTGCCGCTTTCCGCCGCGGCATCCTCACCCATGTGCACATGCTGGCGGGCTTTGCCCGCCGCAGTGGCTAGCGCTGCAGGCCTCAGCCGGCCTCCCGCAGCCGTGCTGCGAGGCTTCGGCGCTCCAGCACGAAGCCCTCCACCACCTGGCCGCGCGCGCCCACCGTGCCGAGGCTGCGGCCATCCACCACCAGCTCCACGGCACCGCCATCGCCGGTCCACAGGCGCAGGCCCGGCCGGTCGGGCACCACCAGCTCCTGGCCGGCCTCGAGGGTGCGGGTGTCGGTGAAGCTACCGTCCTCGGTGTAGATCTGCACCCAGGTGGTGGCACGGGCGCGCAGCACCACCCGCTGCGGCAGGGCGACGTCAGCCGGGCTTGCGCCGGCCTCACCACGCGCCTCGGTGGCCAGCGTCGGCGGCAGCTCGGCAGCGGTGGCGCTGGCGGCATTGCCCTGGCGGGTGGTGGCCGCCACCACGATGGCCGCCATGTCATCCGGCCCCAAGCGGGCGATCACCGTCGGCGCCCCGTCCTCGGCCGCAAGCCGCACCAGCTGCGGCCGCGTCTCCTCCGGTGCCGGTCGGATGGTGGGCTCCTCCACCAGCCGGTCGGTGGCGCGGGCGAGCTCGCCCGGCACCTCGCCCACCCGCTCCAGGAGATCCGGGCCGAGGGCGCGCACCGCATACCAGCCCCAGTAGCCAGCGCCGATCAGCAGCACCAGGGCGGTGGCGGCGAGCGCGGTGGGCCGGTGGCGCTCGATGAAGGGGCGGCGCACCGGCGGTGCCGGCGGCGGCTCGTCGGCGGTCAGGCGGGCGCGCACCCGGCGGACCACCTCGGAACCGTCGAAGCCGAGATAGTCGGCATAGGCACGGAGGAAGCCGAAGGCATAGGCCCGTCCGGGGAAGACGTCATAGTCGCCGCTCTCGAGGGCCTGCAGATAGGCTGGTTTGATCCGCAGCGTGTCCGCCACCTGGTGGAGGTCCTCGCCGGCCTCGATGCGCGCCTCGCGCAGCGCGGCGCCGATGCGGGCGAGGAATTCGCGGGCCTCCGCAGTCAAGGCAGCCAGCTCCGGTTGCGCACGCCTGTCCATGGGGCTCCCCCCTGTGCCGAAGGTCTTCGGGGCGGTTCCGCTCGAGGCGCTTCCCCCTTATCACGAAGCCGGCGCGGCCGTCGAGACGATGACGGCCGGAATCTCACCTTGCGGGCGAAGTGCGGGGCAGTGCCGGCGGCAGCGCCACCCCGTGGTCGGCGGCATAGTGGCCGAGGGCCTCGCGCAGGCTTGCCACCGGCCAGTCGAGGGCGCGCTCGAGGAAGTCGGCCAGCGCCCCCACATCGAGGCTGCGCACCATGGCCTTCACCGGCAGCACCTCCGGCGGTGATACCGAGAGATGGCGCACGCCTACGCCCACGAGCGCCATCGCCTCCAGCGGGCGACTCGCCATCTCGCCACACACCGACAGCGGCACGCCATGGGCACGGCAGCGCTCGGCCAGCTCGCGGAAGAAGCGCAGCGCCGGCGGTGCCAGCACGTCATAGCGCTCGGCCAGGGCGGCATCGGTGCGATCGACGGCGAACAGGAACTGCACCAGGTCGTTGCTGCCCACCGAGAGGAAGTCCACCTGCGGCAGCAACCGGTCGAGCTGCCAGAACAGCGCCGGCACCTCGAACATCACCCCCACCTCGAGCCGCGCCGGCAGCGCGCCGCCGGCCGCCCGGCGCGCCGCCAGCACCCGCTCGAGCAGCGCCCGCGCCCGCTCGAACTCGGCCACCTCGGTGACCACCGGAAACATCAGCCGCAGGTGGCGGCCCGCGGCCGCCTCCACCAAGGCCGCCAGCTGGGTCCTGAGGATCCGCGGTCGCTCAAGCGTCAGCCGCAGCCCCCGCCAGCCGAGGGCGGGATTGTCGGATTCGGGCGGGCGGAAATAGCGCAGGTGCTTGTCGCTACCGATATCGAGGGTGCGGAAGGTGACCGGCCGCTCGCCCGCGCGCTCCAGCACGCGCCGGTAGAACTCCGCCTGGGTGCGGTGGTCGGGCCAGCTGTCGCGATCGAGAAACAGCATCTCGGTGCGGAACAGGCCGCAGCCCTCGGCGCCGAAGGTGGCCATGTGGGCCAGGTCCACCAGAAAGGCAGCGTTCATCTCGAGCCGCACCCGCACCCCATCGCGGCTCTCGGCCGGAAGCTCCCGCAGCCCCTCGAGCGCCCGCGCCCGCTCTTCCCGCAGCCGCGCGGCGCGGCCGAAGGCCTCCAGCACCTCCTCGCCCGGGCGGACGAAGCACTGGGCGTGGTCGGCATCCACCGCCACCAGATCGCCCGGCTCGATCTGCACCATCGCCCCGCGGCACTGGCCGAGGGTGGGGATGCCGAAGGCGCGGGCCACGATCACCACATGGGCGGTGGGCGAGCCCTCCTCCAGCACGATCCCGCGGATACGCGCGCGGTCGTACTGGAGCAGTTCCGCCACCGTGAGCTGGCGTGCGACGATCACCGAATCGGGCGGGAGCTTCTGGGCCTCGGCCACCGGGTCGCGGCCCGAGAGGTGCAGCAGCAGCCGTTCGGCGAGCTCGTCCAGATCCACCAGCCGTTCGCGCAGATAGGGGTCACTCGCGCGCCCCAGCCGCAGGCGGGTCTCATCCTGCACCCGCCGCACCGCCGCCTCGGCGGTGAGGCCGGTGGCGATGGCCTCCTCGATCCGCCGCCGCCAGCCGGTATCCTCCAGAAACATGCGGTAGAGCTCCACCACCTCGCGCTCCTCGCCGGGGCCCAGCTCGTGGCGCGCCAGCGCCCGATCGAGCGAGCGCCGCAGCTCCGCCAGCGCGCGGTGGAGCCGCTCGCGTTCATGTGCGGGGTCGTCGGCGAGGATGCGGGTGACGTCGATCCGGGGCGCGTGCATCCAGGCGCGCCCCACGCCAAGGCCGGCCACCAGCCGCACCCCCTCAAGCCGCAGCGGCTCCACCGGCCGGCCGGCCACATCGGCATAGCGCGAGCGGTCGAGGATGTCGCTCGAGGCGAGCATCTCCGCCAGCACCGAGGCGGTGATCTGGAGCGCCTCGATCTCGTCCTCAGCATAGCGCCGGCGGGTGCGGTTCTGGACCGTGAGCACGCCGATCACGCGCCCGCCGCGCACCACCGGCACACCGAGAAAGGAATGATAGACCTCCTCGCCGGTCTCGGGCCGGTAGACGAAGCGGGGATGGCGCTGGGCGTCGCTGGTGGCGATCACCGTGCCCTCGGCGGCGATGGTGCCCACCAGCCCCTCGCCCACCGCGAGCCGGGTGACGTGCACCGCCTGGGGCTTGAGCCCGTGGGTGGCGAACAGTTCGAGCACGTCGCCGGCGCGCAGGATGTAGAGGGAGCAGACCTCGGCCACGAGATTGGCGGCGATCACCTCGACGATGCGATCGAGCCGGGTCTGGGGCGGCAGCGGCTGGGCCACCAGCTCGACGATGCGGCGCAGCAGCCGGCGCGCCGGCGAGAGTTCGCCGACACCACGAGCCCAGCCGTCGTGCTGGCCCGCGCCGCCTCGGACCGCCGCACTCACCCCTGGCCGTCCCCTCTCTGCTGCCTCAGCCCGCAAGCCGCCGGGCGAGGGCGCGTTCCGCCTGTTCCGCGAGCTCCGCCAGGATCGCCTCAACCGGCTCGATCTTCCTCACCATACCGACGCTCTGGCCGGCCATCAACGAGCCGGTGGCCACGTCGCCCTCCAAGACCGCCCGCCGCAGCGCCCCCGCCCAATAGTGTTCGATCGCCAGCGCCGCCTCCTCATAGGAGACCTCGCCGGCGCGATAGCGGGCGATCACCTCCTGCTGGAAGCGCACGAACCGTCGGGTGCCCTCGTTCTGCAGCGCCCGCACCGGAATCACCCGAAACTCCGGGTCCACCTGCACCGACGGCACCGCATCACGCGCGCTCGCGCGCACATAGGCCTGCTTGGTGCGGGGATGGACGATGCTCTCCTCGGCGCAGACGAAGCGGGTGCCCATCTGTACCCCGGCCGCGCCCATGGCCATGAAGGCGGCGATCATCTCGCCGTGGCCGATGCCGCCGGCGATGAACACCGGCACCCCGTCCATGTGGGGGAGGATCTCCTGCGCCAGCACCGCGGTGGACACCGGGCCGATGTGGCCGCCGGCCTCGGAACCCTCCACCACCAGCGCATCGACGCCGCCGCGCACGAGCTTGCGGGCGACCGCCAGCGCCGGTGCGAACGCCATCACCCGCACGCCGGCGGCCTTGAGGCGGGCGACCGCCTCGCGCGGCGGCAGGCCGCCGGCCAGCACCACATGCCCCACCGCCTCGGCGATGCACACCTCCACCAGCGCCTCGAGCTCGGGATGGAGGACGATGAGGTTGACACCGAAGGGACGGTCGGTGAGCAGGCGGGTGGCGCGGATCTCCTCGGCCAGCTGGGCGGGCGCCATGGAGCCGCAAGCCAGCACGCCGAAGCCGCCGGCATTGGAGATGGCCGAGACCAGGCGACGCTCCGACACCCAGGTCATGGCCCCGCCCAACATCGGCAGCTCGCAGCCCAGAAAGGCCCGCGCCCGGGCGGCGAGGGCGGAAAGCCGCGGGAAGTCGGCGGCGCGCAGCATGGTTCAGCTGCGATCGAGCCCGTAGGCCGCGTGCAGCGCCCGCAGCGCCAGCTCGGCATATTCCTCGGCGATCAGCACCGAGATCTTGATCTCGGAGGTGGAGATCGCCTGGATGTTGATGCCGCGCTCGGCAAGCGTGCGGAACATGCGGTGGGCGACGCCGGCATGGGAGCGCATGCCCACGCCCACCACCGACACCTTCACCACATCGGGATCGGCGTCCACCCGCTCGAAGCCCAGCTGGTCGCGCACCCGCTCGAGGATCTCCACCGTCCGCGCCAGGTCCGCGCGCGAGACGGTGAAGGTGATGTTGGCATAGCGGCCGTCGCGCGAGACCGACTGGACGATCATGTCCACATTGATGTGGGCCTCGGCCAGGGGGCCGAAGAGGGCGGCGGCCACGCCCGGGCGGTCCTGGACGCGTAGCACCGAGACCTTGGCCTCGTCACGACTGTAGGTGACGCCGCTGATGATCTGGGATTCCACCATCTCCTCCTCGTCCACCACCAGCGTCCCGGGCACGTCCTCGAAGCTGGAGAGCACCTGCAGCCGCACCCGATAGCGCATCGCCAGCGCCACCGAGCGGGTCTGCAGCACCTTGGCCCCGAGCGAGGCCATCTCCAGCATCTCCTCATAGGTGATGCGCTCGAGCTTGCGCGCCTTGGGCACCACCCGCGGATCGCTGGTGTAGACTCCATCCACATCGGTGAAGATGTCGCAGCGATCGGCCCCGAGGGCGGCGGCCACCGCCACAGCCGAAGTATCCGAGCCACCGCGGCCGAGGGTGGTGATGCGCCCATCAGGGCCGATCCCCTGAAACCCCGCCACCACCGGCACCATGCCCGCCTCGAGACAGCTCCTGAGGGGGACGGGGTCGATCTCGACGATGCGCGCCTTGCTGTGGGCGCCGTCGGTGCGGATTCCCGCCTGCCAGCCGAGGAAGCTGCGGGCGGGAATGCCCTCGCGCCGGAGCGCCAGCGCCAGCAGCCCGATGGTCACCTGCTCGCCGCTGGCCACCACCGTGTCATATTCGGCGCGATCATAGTGCACCGGCTCGATGCCGGTGACCCACTCCACCAGCTGGTTGGTGGTGCCGGCCATGGCCGAGACCACCACGCACACGCGCTCGCCGGCGCGCACATGGCGCGCCACCCGCGCGGCCACATGGCGGATGCGCTCGAGATTGGCGACGGAGGTGCCGCCGAACTTCTGCACCACCAGCGTCACGGGGAGGCTCCCTCGCCCGGGGATGACGGCCCCGGCCCCGAGGCCGCGCCCCACATAGGCCGCAACCCCAGGGCCGGCAAGTCGAGCACCGCCGCACCCCGACAGCGGCCGCCCTCTTGCGTGCCGAGCTCTAGGATTATATTCATAGCCACGGCCGCCTGCGGACCTTGCACCATGCTGTTCGTCACCAACCACCCCATGATCCGCGCGGAGGCCGCCGGTGAGGTGCGGCTGCGCTTTCATCCCGACGACCGCGAGCCGCGCGCCTCGCTGGTGTTCGGCGAACGGCGGGGACCCGACGACTATCGCGAGATCGGCGCCGAGGGGCTGTTCGCCCGGCTCGCATCCGGCCCCGCCGCCCAGGTGCTGTTCTACATCCACGGCTTCTCCAGCACCCCCGAGGGCCAGATCTTCCCCACCGCCCGCCGGCTGCAGGCGGGGCTGCGGGAGCTCGGCCTCGAGGTGGCGGTGGTGCCGCTGATCTGGCCGTGTGGGGCGCGGCTCGGCTATCTGCGCGACTATTTCGCCGACCAGGATGCCGCCGATATGAGCGGTTTCGCCTTCGCCCGCCTGCTGGGGCGCTTTCTCGACTGGCGCGAGCGCCAGCCGCGGCCGTGCCGGCGGCATCTCAATCTGCTCGCCCACTCCATGGGCAACCGGCTGCTGCGTGCCGCCGTCGGCCGCTTCGCCGCCCAGTTCGGCAGCGTGCCGGCCATTTTTCGCTCGGTCTTCATGATGGCAGCGGATGTGGCCAATGAGACGCTGGCGCCGGGCGAGCCCGGCCATCCGCTCAC
Source organism: Rhodospirillales bacterium (assembly GCA_015490605.1). Taxonomy (GTDB): domain Bacteria; phylum Pseudomonadota; class Alphaproteobacteria; order Geminicoccales; family Geminicoccaceae; genus HRBIN39. Next base: position 1,780 of record WFXL01000007.1, on the reverse strand, counting down.
CCGCATCAGCCGCAATTTGCTGGTCTATTATGCCGCCGATGATCTGGCGCTGCGCGCCAGCAAGCTCGTCAATGTGGCCAACCGGGTGGTGAGCCGGCGGCTGGGCCATACCGGGCCTGAGGACCTGGGTCGACTGCCGCGCCATGTGGTGGCAATCGACTGCGACCTCGTGAACGATGAGGCCGATCCCCTGGGCCACACATATTTCCTCGACGATGGCCGCGGTCGTCCGGGCGCGGTGCTGCAGCACATGGCGTTCGTGCTCGAGAGCGGCCGGCCGGCGGCGGTGGACGGGCTGCGGCACCTGCGCCTGATGCCGCCGCGCCCGCCTCAGAGGCGGTCCAGCACCGCCACCAGCCGCGCCAGCGCGGTGGCAAACCGCTCGGGGGCGATGGCGGTGCACAGCCGGATGTGACGGCGGTTGCCCTCGCCGAAGGAATAGCCGGCGGCGATCCCCACCTTCACCTCGGCCAGCACCCGCCGGCAGAAGGCCAGGGAGTCGTCGATCCCCACCACCTCGGGGAAGGCATAGAAGGCGCCTTCCGGGCGCAGCAGCCGGATGCGCGGGTGGCCCCCGAGGGTGGTCATCAGCAGGTCGCGATTCTGCGCACAGCGGGCCACGAAACGGCGCACGAAGGCCTCGCCCTCGGGCCCGAGGGCGGCGATCGCGCCCCACTGGGCGAAGACCGTCGCACCGGTGTTGTCGCACTCGGCCAGCACCGCCAGCGGCTCCACCAACCGCCGCGGCCCCACCAGCCAGCCCAGCCGCCAGCCGGTCATGGCCCACGGCTTGGAGAAGCCGTTGATGACGAACACCGGCTCGTCCTCCTCCACCAGCGGCAGCACCGAGGGCGCCACCCCGCCGGGATCGTCCAGCACATGGCGATGGTAGACCTCATCGCTCACGAGCCCGAGGCCGTGGCGGCGGCACAGTTCCACCAGCGCCCGCAGCTCCTCCTCGCGGGCGATCCAGCCGGTCGGATTGGAGGGGGAGTTGACGTAGATGGCCTTGGTTCGGGGGGTGATGGCGGCGGCCACCCGCTCGAGATCGAGCCACCAGCGCTCCGGCCCCTCCTCGAGCCGGACTTCGCGCACCCGCGCCCCGCACACCCGCACCACATTGCGGATGTTGGGCCAGTAGGGGCCGATCAGCAGCATCTCATCCCCCGCCCCCAGCAGGCACTGGCCGGCGATGGTCACCGCCAGCATGCTCGAGCCGGGCACGTGCAGACGATCGGGATCAAGGCGGATGCCATAAAGGCGCTCGAGATAGGCCTGGATCGCCTCCCTCAGGGGGCGGATGCCGCGGGGATAGGAGTAGAAGGTGTGGCCCGCCTCGAGCGCGCGGATGGCTTCCCGGCGGATGAAATCGGGCGTGACCAGATCGCTCTCGCCGAACCACAGCGGGATCACTTCCGGATCCTCCAGCGCCGTGGTGGCGATCTTCATAATACCGGAAAGTTCCAGGGCGCGGATCTCGGCACGGATGGGATCGGACATGGCGGCACATCCCGCGGCCAGGGCCCGGCCCGAGGGTGGCACGGCGGCAGCCACCGTGCCGAGGGCCGCCACAAGCCCGAGGACCGCCGCCAGCACATGCCGTCGCCACATGGATGCTCCCTCCCCAACCATTCTCGCAGGAGGCGACTAGCACGGTGGCTGCCGCCGTGCCACCCTCGGGCCGGGCCCTGGCCGCGGGATGTGCCGCCATGTCCGATCCCATCCGTGCCGAGATCCGCGCCCTGGAACTTTCCGGTATTATGAAGATCGCCACCACGGC
>WFXL01000006.1 GCA_015490605.1 Rhodospirillales bacterium | reverse complement strand
CCGCCCGCACCCGCCGATCCTCCGCCGCCGCATCCAGCGCCTCCTCCACCGCCTCGGCGAACACCCCCTCCACCAGCGGGCCGTCGCCCGGCTGGAGGGTGCCGGCGAGGCTCACATAGGCGACGGTGACGGCATCGGCCTCGGGGGCAAGGCCACGGCCATAGTCCGCAAGCGTGACCGGCTCGGCATCCAGCATCCGGGCAAGGCGCTCGCGCTCCGCGCGAAAATCACCGATGCGGTCGATGAGGCCTCTTGCCAGCGCCTCGCGGGCGCTCCAGGGACCGCCGTCCACCAGCGCCGCCATGCGCGCGCGATCCAGCCCGCGGCCGCGCGCCAGGGCCTCCAGAAAGCGCCCATAGACATCGTCCAGGAGCGCTTCGAGCATCTGCCGCTGTTCGCGGCTGGGCTCCTTCGCGACCCAGTTCTCGAAGGCGGTCTTCCAGCGCTCGCGGCGGATGATCTCAGCGCCGATGCCGAGCCTTTCCAGAAGTTCGCCGAAATAGGGCAGTTCCACCACGAGGCCGGTGAGGCCGACGACGCCGGTAGGCCCCAGCACCACCTCATCGAAGGCGGTAGCGAGATAGTAGCCCTCATTGCCGGGGCCGAGCTCGCCCAGCGTGTCGGCCACCGCCACCGTGCGCCGGCCGCTCTCGCCTAGGGCGGCGATGGCGCGGCGCAGCTCGGCGGCCACGGCGAGGCCGTGGGCGGTGGCATCGAGCCGGGCCAGCACCCCCACCACCCGTTCGTCCTCCCGCGCCCGCGCCAGCAGGCTCAGGGTGTCGGTGAGATCGGGGCGCGCGCGCCCCAGGAGCCAGCCGGGTGGGCTCAGCGGCCGGTCCTGCAAGCGGCCGCGCAGGTCCACCACCAGCAGGATGCGCTCGGGCAGCTGAGCCGGTGTGGGTGTGGCGAGGCGGGCGGCATACCATAGCGCGATGCCGGTTCCCACCACCAAGAGAAACACCAGCAGGCCGAAGAGGGCAAAGCAGCCGGTGAAGAAGCGCCGCACGCCGGATCTCCCATGTCCCGCGCTCAGGCGGCCCGGCGCCGCGGTCGCCTGCGGGCGGCCGTGCGCAGCTGGCCGCAGGCGGCGAGAATGTCGCGGCCGCGCGGGGTGCGCAGCGGCGCCTCGATCCCGCCCTCCTCGAGGATGCGGCGAAAGCGGCGCATGCGCACCTCGTCAGGGCAGCGGAAGGGGCTGCCGGGCCAAGGATTGAAGGGGATGAGATTGACCTTGGCGGGCAGGCCCCGCAGCAGCGCCAGCAGCGCGCGGGCATCCTCATCGGCGTCATTGACGCCCGCCAGCAGCACATATTCGAAGGTGATCATCCGCCCGCCGGGATAGCGGCGGCAGGCCTCCAGCAGTTGGCCGATGGGCCATTTGCGGTTGAGGGGCACGAGCCGGCTGCGGCGCTCATCATCAGGGGCATGAAGCGAGACCGCAAGCCGCACCCCGAGCTCGCGCCCGAGCCGGTCGATGGCGGGCACCACCCCGGCGGTGGAGACGGTGACCTTGCGCCGGGAGAAGCCGAGGCCGTGGCGATCCAGCAGGATACGGCAGGCCCGCGCCACCGCTTCATAGTTGAACAGGGGCTCGCCCATGCCCATGAACACCACATTGGTCAGCCGCCGCGGCCGGCCGCTGCGGGGCCAGTCGGCCAGCTGGTCGAGGGCATGGAGCACCTGACCCACGATCTCGGCGGCGGTGAGCTGGCGCACCAGCGGCATGGTGCCCGTATGGCAGAAGGCGCAGCTCAGGGTGCAGCCCACCTGCGAGCTGACGCACAGGGTGCCGCGGCCACCGCCGGGGATGAACACCGTCTCGATCTCCTGCCCGTCATCCAGCCGCAGCAGCCATTTGAGGGTGCCGTCCGCGGCCTGGTGGCACGCCACCACCTGCGGGCGGACAAGATGAAAGTGTTGGGCAAGCCGGGTGCGGAGTGTCTTGGGCAGATCGGTGAGCTGGTCGAAATCGGTCGCGCCGCGGTGAAACACCCCATGGACGATCTGGCGCGCGCGCATGCGCCGCTCGCGCGCGGGCACATCCAGCTCGGCCAGTGCTGCCATGAGCCCGTCGCGATCGAGCCCATAGAGCGGCTCGCGCGATGACTCCGGTGCCGCCGCCTCGGTTGTCGTCGCTTCGGTTGCGCCCATGGAGGCCTCCATCTCACTTCTTCTTACCGCGGCTCTTGCCGCGGCAGGCGCGGATCATGGCCTGGTAGGCGCGGGTGAAGCCCTTGAGGGAATAGGTGTCCAGCGACCAGGTGCCCTTGGTGGAGGTGCCGCGGATCTTCATGGTCCGGCCCTTCTTCATGGCCCGTATGATTTTGGCGTCGTCGTCGGGCGTGTCGGCATAGGCGCTGTCGCCGTGGGTGAACAGGGAAAATTTGGTGCCATCGATGTCCACGTCCACGCGACTGCCCTTCTTGTAGCGGTAGCCCGACTGCACCACCACCTGCACGTTGGGCTCGGCGATGGGAAAGCGCGCCACCATGGCCACCGGCGGGTCGCGGCGGCTGTAGTTGCCGTCCATCTTTACCGGCTCGCTGGCGACATAGCAGGTGCGGCCCTTGTCGTCCTCGAAGGTGAAGACGTTCCAGTCCCCATAGGTCTCGAGGAACTTGGCCTCGCGGGCGAGGGCCATGCCGCCCGCCAGCAGCAGCACCGGCAACAGGCTCGCGAGGCGCACCGTGGTTTTCATCGGTCCCATCCTTCCCCGCAGGTCCACGTCCCCGATGGCAGCTTAGCCCGCCCATGCGGGCGTTCAATGTGTCGTCAGCGGCCGTGCCGGTGCGGGATGAACAGCGGCGCATCGAGCCGCACCACCTCCGGCGGCGGGCCGCCCTCGTGCAGCGGCCGCTCGGGAAAGCGGCCGAGGCTCAAGAGCCGGTCATACATGACAATCGCGCCAGCCACCGCGAGATTGATGCAGAAACGGGTGGGGATGCGCACCACATGATCGCAGCGTGCCAGCATCGCCGGCGAGAGACTGCCCTTTTCGGGGCCGAACACATAGGCCGCCCGCAGGGGATGGCGGAAGCTCGGCAGCGGGATCGCCTCGTCCACCAGCTCCACCCCCACCAGCCGGCAGCCGCGCGGCAGCACCACTTCTTGGGGTGAGGCGAAGTCGTAGATGGGGATGTGGGATTCCGCCAGCGAGGTGTCGGAGCGGGCGCTGCGCACCGTATAGTGGGCGTTCACCAGGAACACGAAGCTGGCGCCGAAGGCATGCGCTGAGCGCACCAGATTGCCCAGGTTCATGGGCTTGCTTATACCCTCGGCGCCGACGCCGAAGAAGCCGCGCACGCGTTCCATCGGGACTCGGGTCCGCTGGATCCGTCGGGGTGCCGGGCGGGACGGAACCGCGGCGCCATATGGTGGCGGGATCGCGGGAGGTCGAGGCCGTGCGAGCCGTCGTCTGCCCACGTCTCGAGGGGGTCGAGGCGCTGGAGCTCAGGGATGTGCCCCCGCCGACACCGGGCCCGGGTGAGATACTGATCCGGGTGGCGGCGGCCGGGGTCAATTTCGCCGACACGCTGGCGGTGGCCGGGCGCTATCAGGAGCGGGCCGAGCCGCCCTTCGTGCCGGGGCTGGAACTGGCCGGCTGGGTGGAGGCGCTGGGCCCCGGGGTCGCGGAGCCGGCACCGGGAACCCCGGTGCTGGCGGTTGTGGACCAGGGTGCCTTCGCCGAATGGGCGGTGGCCCGCAGCGTCGATGTGGTGCCGCTGCCGGAGGAGCTGCCGCTGGTGACGGCTGCCGGCTTTCCGGTGGTTTATGGCACCGCCCACGGGGCGCTCGCCTGGCGTGCCGGCCTGCAGTCGGGGGAGACGGTGCTGGTGCATGGGGCTGCGGGCGGCTCCGGTCTGGCGGCGGTGGAATGCGCCAAGGCCATGGGTGCACGGGTGATCGCCACCGTCCGCGGCGCCCGGCGGGCGGAGCTGGTGCAGGCCCATGGCGCCGACCATGTGCTCGAGGCCACCGATCCGGAGCTCGTGGCCCGCATCCGCGCGCTCGCTCCCGAGGGCGTGGCGGTGGTGTTCGACCCGGTGGGCGGCGAGCTCTTCCGCGTCGGTCTCCGGACCGTCGCCTGGGAGGGGCGGCTTCTGGTGATCGGCTTCGCCTCGGGCGAGGTGCCGCAGATTCCGGCCAACCACCTGCTGGTGAAGAATGTGGCGGCCCTGGGCTTCTACTGGGGCAGCTATCGCCGCCACGACCCGGCGCGGGTGCGGGCGGGGCTGCTCACCCTGCTCACCTGGTGGCGCGAGGGCCGGCTTCGGCCCCAGGTGGCCGCCACCTATCCGCTGGCGCGAGCGCGCGAGGCGCTGGCGGATCTCCTGGCGCGGCGGGTGGCCGGCAAGATCGTGCTTACCACCGACGCCGCCTAGGATCCGCTCACCTGTGGCCGCGGCGCGATTGTCGTGGGCGGTGGGCTGCGACACCTTGCGGGCGCGAGCGTGGGAGCGGCAGCATGGAGATGGGCGCCGGCCGGCCGCCGCGGCTGGAGCTTTGCGGCATCACCAAACGCTTTCCCGGTGTGGTGGCGAATGACTCGGTGGATCTCACCGTACGGCCGGGTGAGATCCATGCGCTCTTGGGCGAGAATGGCGCCGGCAAGAGCACGCTTGTGAAGATTCTCTATGGCGTGCTGCGGCCGGATGCGGGTGAGATCCGCTTCGAGGGGCGGCCGGTGGTGATCCGCAGCCCCCACGACGCCCGCCGCCTCGGCATCGGTATGGTGTTCCAGCATTTCACCCTGTTCGAGGCGCTCGATGTGGCCGAAAACATCGCCCTCGGGCTCGAGTGGTGGCCCGGGCGGCGCGAGCTCGCCCGCCGCCTCGCCCAGCTGGCCGAGCGCTACGGCCTCGAGCTGGATCTCGCGCGCACGGTGCACGATCTGTCGGCCGGTGAGCGCCAGCGCATCGAGATCCTGCGCTGTCTGCTGCAGGAGCCGAAGCTCTTGGTGCTGGACGAGCCCACCTCGGTGCTCACCCCCCAGGAAGCGGACCGGCTGTTCGTCACCCTCCGGCGGCTGGCGGCCGAGGGCCGCAGCATCCTCTATATCTCCCACCGCCTGGAGGAGGTGGTGGAGCTGTGCCATCGGGCCACCGTGCTGCGGGCGGGGCGGGTGGTGGCGACGGTGGACCCGCGCGCTGAGACGCCGGCGAGCCTCGCGCGGCTGATGGTGGGGGATGATGTGCGCGAGCCCGAGCGCCGCCATCCCGATCTCGAAGCGGCGCCGGTGCGGCTGCGCGCACACGCGCTCAGTCTGCCGCCCGATCGGCCCCACGCGGTGGCGCTTGAGGAGATCTCGCTGGAACTCAGGGCCGGCGAGATCCTCGGGATTGCCGGCGTGGCCGGCAACGGCCAGCGCGAGCTGGTGGAGGCGCTTGCGGGCGAGCGGCTGCTGCCGCAGGCGGGCATGCTGGAGCTCATGGGCGAGCCGGTGGGGCGGCTGGGGCCGGCGGCGCGGCGGCGGCTGGGGCTTGCGGTGCTGCCGGAGGAACGGCTGGGCCATGCCGCCGTGGGGGCGATGGATCTGGTGGACAACACCCTGCTGACCGCCTGGCCGCAGCCGGGGATGGTGCGCCATGGCACCATCCGCCGGCGGCAGGTCGCGGCGCTGGCGGCGACGGTGGTGGAACGCTTCCGGGTGCGCACGCCCGGCCTCGAGGTCCCCGCGGCCGCCCTCTCCGGCGGCAATCTCCAGCGCTTTGTGGTGGGGCGCGAGATCGCCCAGAAGCCCAAGGTGCTGGTGGTGGACCAGCCCACCTGGGGGGTGGATGCGGGTGCGGCCGCCGCCATCCATCGGGCGCTGGTGGCGCTGGCCGAAGAGGGGGCGGCGGTGCTGCTGGTCTCGCAGGATTTGGACGAGATCCTGCGCTTCTGCGACCGCGTGGCGGTGCTCTATCGCGGCCGCCTGTCAGCCCCCATGCCGGTGGGCGAGGTCACCCTTGAGCGTTTGGGGCTGCTCATGGGCGGTGCCGGCTTCGGGACCGTGCGGGCCGAGACGGTGTCATGAGCGGCTGGGTGGTGGAACGGCGGCCGCAGCCCTCGCGGCTGTGGCGCTGGGCGGCACCGCCGGTGGCCCTGTTGGCCACACTGGCAGCCGGCCTCGTCCTGTTCGCGCTCCTGGGCCACGATCCCGGGGCCGCGCTCACGGCCTATTTCATCACGCCAGTGGCCAGCCTCTATGGCCTCGGCGAGCTCGGGGTGAAGGCAACGCCGCTGGTGCTCATCGCCACCGGTCTGGCGCTGGGTTTTCGCGCCGGGGTGTGGAACATCGGTGCCGAAGGCCAGCTCATCATGGGCGCCATCGGCGCGGGCCTGGTGGCGCTGGCGAGCTGGGGCCTCGAGGGGAGCTGGATCTTCCCGACGATGCTGCTGGCCGGCACCGCCTTCGGCATCCTCTGGGCGCTGGTGCCGGCCGAGCTCAGGGTGCGCCTTGGGGTCAATGAGATCCTGGTGAGCCTGATGCTGGTCTATGTGGCCGATCTCCTGCTCAAGGCGCTGGTCTTCGGCCCCCTCAAGGACCCCGAGGGCTTCGGCTTTCCCCAATCGCGCCTGTTCGAGGAGCCGGCCCTCGCGCCGGTGATCCTCGCCGGCACCCGGCTGCATGTGGGCGCCCTGTTCGCCCTGCTGGCGGTGGCGCTGGCCTGGTGGTTCACCGCCCGCACCCTCCAGGGCTTCGCCTGGCGGGTCGAGGGGCTGGCGCCGCGGGCGGCGCGCTATGCCGGCTTCGCCGAGGGCCGCATCGTCCGCTATGCTTTCATCCTCTCGGGCGGTCTCGCCGGGCTTGCCGGCGCCCTCGAGGTGGCCGGGCCCATCGGCCAGCTGCTGCCGTCCGTCTCCCCCGGCTATGGCTTCACCGCCATCATCGTCGCCTTCCTCGGCCGGCTCCATCCGCTGGGCGTGCTGCTGGCCGGGCTGGTGGTGGCGCTGAGCTATATCGGCGGCGAGAACGCCCAGATCGAGGTGGGCCTGCCGGAGGCGGTGACGGGCGTGTTCCAGGGGCTGCTGCTGTTCTTCCTGCTGGCGGCGGAATTCCTGGTCCATTACCGCATCCGCCGGCGCGAGCGGCCGCCGGCGCCCGCATCCTCACCGAACACCGCACGATAGGCGGCATCCCGCGCGATCCGGTCGATCGCCGCGCGCTCGACGCCCACATCCCGCAAAAGCCGCGGCGGCAGCGCCCGCAGCCGGCGGCGGGTGGATGCCGCCAGCCACCACACCCGCAGATGGGCCCACGGCCACCACCACCGCCCCGGCACGCTGGCCCGGGGCTCCGCCAGCTCACCGCCTGCGACCGTGCCGCCGAGCGCCATGGCCCGTCTCCCGCGCTGCATCCGATGCCAAGGTCGGTGGCGGACGGATCCGCGGACGCGCCGCAGGCGACATGCCACCCCACGGGATCCGACGCCCAATGTCGCGGCCAGGACATCTTCCGTCTCTTTTATGCTGCTGATGGTGATGGTCCCGGCGGTTGCCGGTGCCGGCAGGGTCAGGCCGCTGCCGCCACGGTTGCGCGGGGTCTGGGGCTGACTGCCGGCGACCGCCCCGTACGGTGGTGCCGATGGCGCTGTTGGCGTAAGCTGGTTGGAGCGGTTATGGTCCGAGGCAATCCCGGCACCCTAGGGTGGCCTGGCGGCTGGCCACAGTGGCGATGCGGCGCAATCTGGCGATGGTGGCAGTATGAGTGCGGACGGCTGGTTTGAGGGATTCCGCAGCGAACGGCTGCGGCTTTCCGAGGTGGAGCTGTTCGTGCGCCTGGGTGGCCATGGGCCGCCTTTGATCCTGCTCCACGGCTATCCCCAGACCCATGCCATGTGGCACCGCACCGCCCCGCTCCTGGCCCAGCGCTTTACCGTGATCTGCCCCGATCTTCGCGGCTATGGCGCCTCCCACAAACCGCCGGGCGATCCCGACCATTACGCTTACAGCAAGCGGCGGATGGCGCAGGATGTGGTGGAACTGGCCGATGCGCTGGGCCTTACGCGCTTTCGCATCGCCGGCCATGACCGCGGCGGGCGGGTGGTCCACCGCCTGTGCCTCGACCATCCAGAGCGTGTGGTGGCAGCAGCGGTGCTGGACATCGTCCCCACCGCCACGGTGTTCGATGCCACCGACCGCACCCTCGCCATGGGCTATTTTCACTGGTTCTTCCTCGCCCAGCCGGAACCTCTGCCCGAACGGCTGATCGCCGCCGAGCCACGCTTCTGGCTGCACTGGCTTTTGGGCCGCTGGTGCGGCCGGCCGGCGGCTGAGGTGTTCGACCCCAGAGCGCTCGCTGATTATGAGCGGGGCTTTGACGATCCGGCGGCGATCCATGCCAGCTGCGAGGACTATCGCGCCGGGGCGACGGTGGATGTGGCCCACCACCGAGCCGACGGCGAGCGGCGCATCCGCTGTCCGCTCTTGGTGCTGTGGGGCGAGCAGGGGCTCATGCACCGCTGTTTCGACGTACTCGCCGTCTGGCGCGCCCATGCGCGCGGTCCGGTGCGGGGGCGGCCGCTGCCGTGCGGCCATTTCCTGCCGGAGGAGGCACCGTGGGAAACGGTGCAGGCGCTGCTGGAATTCTTTCTCGAGCCGCTGTGAAATGACTACGGGCGGGCCGCAGCCCGCCCGCACGGACAGAGAGACGGTGTGTGTCCGGGCTTACTCGCCCCAGACACCGCCCTCTTTCTTCATGTAGGCGATGAGATTCTTGCGATCGGCTTCCTTCTTGATGCCCGCGAAGGCCATCCGATTGCCGGGGATGAACTTCTTGGGGTTCTCAAGCCACTTGTCGAGGTTTTCCGCATTCCAGACCATGCCCTCCTCACCGGCCTTCTTGAGGGCCTTGGAGTACTTGAACCCCTCCACGGCGGCCACCGGCCGGTTGAAGATCTTCACCAGATGCGGACCAACCTTGTTCCGTTCCTTGGTGAGTTCGTGGCAGGCCTTGCACTTGCGGTAGACCTTGGCGCCCTTGGCCGGATCACCCTCTGATCCGTGACTGTCGGCATAGGCTGGCGCTAGGCCGGCACCCAGCACGGCGGCCACAAACGCCGCACCAAAGAGACGAACCATGCGCATGGACTGACCCTCCCAGGTGGATTCCACGGTCGGGGTACCCGTTCGTTCTCACCCGGTAGGGGGCGGACCCGGGGGGGTCAAGGGCAAGTCTCGAGGTGGCGCCGAGATGTCGCATGGACACTCAGCCGCCTCGTCGGCGTCGTGCCGCCCCCGGATCGAAGGGCTTGACCACGGGACCACGGGCCGCAGCCGGTCGTTCCTCCGCCGGCGCCTCCTTATCGGCAGGCCCGGCGTCACCCCCCTCCGGCGGCAGCGGCACCCGCCGGCGGAACAGGCCGCGCCGCCGGAGTGAGGCGGGTGGTGGCGAGAGTGCGCTCACCTCGGCCTCCATCTCCGCCAGAGGCGTGGCGGGTTGCGGGGAGGGCGTTGCGGGCACCCCTGGCGCCGCCGCAGTCGGTTCCGCGGCGGGCTCGCCACCCTGTTCCGCGCGGGTGAGCTCCGCCCACCGGGCAAGTTCGGGCCGCATCAGCAGTGCTCGCAGGGCCGCATCCACCGGCTCGTCGGCGAACAGCTCATAGGTCCGGTGCCGCACCGCCCAGGGCAGGGCGAAGGCCTCCGCCACCGCCGCCCCGCCCAGAAGCCGCGGGCCATCTTCGGTCTCCTCCAGTTCCTCGGCAAGCCGCCCGCGCAGGCGCGCAAGCTCCCGCTCCTGCAGCCGCGTCAGCCGTTCGGGACGGGAAAAGCGGCCCAAAAGGTCGAACGGCAGAAGCGCTTCCAGGTCGGGAAAACCATAGAGGAGATCGGCCACCAGTGCGCGCGCACGGGCCCGCCGCAGCGGATGCTGTGGCCACAGGGGCGGATGGGCCTCGGCGAGGAACTCGACGATGGTGAGCGGCTCGTCCAGCACCGCCCCATCCAGCCGCAAAAGCGGCAACCGCCCATGGGGGGCCACTTCCAGCACCCGCGCGGCCGCACCCTCGGCGTAAAGGTCGAAGCGCTCGAGCTCGAATGGGAGTTCCGCCCGCACCAGCACCGACCAGACCGCCAGCGAACGCGGCGAAGTGGTAAAATTGCCCACAAGCAGCCGCAGCGGCCGGTCCATGCGCGCGCTCCGAAGATGCGGTCTCCCACCGGCGAGATAGCCGTACGCGGCGGCGGGGAAAGCCCGCGCCTCAGGGAATCGCCGCCCCGGTCCAGGCGGGCGGATCGCTCGCGGGGAAGGATTCCCGATCCGCCTCCTCCACCGGATCGGTCACCGGCGCCTCCATCTCCGGCGGCAAAGGTGGCGGCACCTCATGATCGCCGGCACCCCCACCCGCCAGCGGCGAGGTGCCGTGGTTCAGCCGCTCGGTGAAATTGGCAGCATAGGAGCGGGGTACCAGGCGGCGGCGGGGTGGTTCCACCAGCTGCCAGCTCCAGCCCCGGCTCTCGGCGAACTCCACCGCCCGTTCCAGCGAGGGGAATTCCAGCACGATGGTGCCATAGGGATTGGCACTGCCGCTCCAGCCCATGAGCGGATCCGGCAGCGACGGCGCGGTGGGCTCGAACTCCAGCACCCAGCGATGGTCCCAGGCCCGGCCTGCGCGCCCCGCCTGTACCTCGCGCCGATGGATCCAGGCAGTGCCGAGGGGCGCGAGCGCCGGGAAGCGGGAGCCGGGCCGGCGGGCGAGGGCCTGTCCGATGTTCTGTAGGGACGGCATGGTCGCTCTCCCGCTGGGCCTCCGACTTGAATATGGCCGATGGCCGCGCCTACACAAGCATGACGCGGATTGCCGTGGATGGCATGGGAACGGACATTGCATGCAGGAGAAGAGTGCGATGGATCCATGCAGGCGTTGGTTGGTCTTGGCTTGGGGCCTGGTTCTGGCCGCCGGTGTGCTGACCCCGCCGGCGACAGCCCAGGAGGATGCGACCGGATGGTGGCGGCCGACCGCGGGCGACCGCCTCGACATCCAGTTCGTCGACCGCCCCAAGGCGCGCCGGTGGGTGACGGTGATGGATGTGGACGCGTTCGATGTCACCGAACGCGCGCTGCGCAAACTCAAGCGCAAGGGCAAGAAGGTCGTCTGCTACATCAATGCCGGCGCCTGGGAGGAATGGCGTGATGATGCCGATGCTTATCCTGCGGGTGTGCTGGGAAATCCCCTGGACGGCTGGGAGGGAGAGCGCTGGGTCGACATTCACCGGCTGGATGTGCTGGGGCCGATCCTCAGGGCACGTCTCGACCACTGCCGAGACCGCGGCTTTGATGGTGTCGAATTCGACAATGTCGACGGCTGGACCAATGATACCGGCTTTCCGCTGACCGCCGCCGACCAGCTGCGCTTCAATCGCTGGCTCGCACAAGAAGCCCACGCCCGCGGCCTTGCGGTGGCGCTCAAGAACGATCTCGACCAGATGGCGGATCTCGTGGATGACTTCGACTTCGCCATCGTCGAGGCGTGCTTCACCTATGATGAATGCGATAAGGTCCAGCCCTTCCTCGATGCCGGCAAGCCGGTCTATGTGGTGGAGTACCGGCGCAGCAAGCGCCTGCGCCGGCGCTGGTGCCGTGAGGCCCGGCAGCTCGGGGTGCAGCTGATCTTCAAGCGGCTTTCTCTCAACCGCTGGGTGCGCCGCTGTCGCTGAAGCCCCCGAAATCCATCGACCGCATGGTGGGGCCGCCCTCGGGGCGGCCCCTTGTGTTGTCCTGCCGCTTTCCCGGCGGCTCGAACGGAGGTGGAACATCCGTCGGCCGCGTGCCCTCAAAAGCCTCCCGCGGGGCCCCATATAGGGATCGGAGGCGGCGGGCCGCCGGGCCCGCGCGGGCAGTCCAGCCGGAGGATGGCATCGCCCATGAGTTTCGATCCCACGCGATGGATGTGGATGGAGGCGTGCGAGATGCTCGCCCGCGCCGAGCGGCTGCAGCGCCAGTTCTTCCAGCCGCAGCCGCCGGCGGTGGAGGTCTCGCAGTGGGAGCCTCCGGTGGACGTGTTCGCGGAGGACGGCCGCCTGTGGATCCAGGTGGCGCTGCCGGGGGTGGCGCCGGAGGAGCTGGAGGTGCTGTTCGAGGGCGAGACGCTGGTGGTGCGCGGCCGGCGGGTGCTGCCGACAGCCGCGCACCGGGCCCGTCTGGTGCGCCTCGAGATCCCCCACGGCCGCTTCGAGCGCCGGCTGCGGCTGCCACGGGGGCGCTATGTGCTGGCCTCCAGCCGGCTGGAACACGGGCTGCTGTCGCTCCTACTCGAACGCATGTGAGGTGACGCCGTGAGCGAGGAACGGCTCGAAGGACAGACGCCGCCTGCGGCCGGGGCAACCGTCGAGACGGCGGCAGCGGGTGAGGCGCAGGCGCGGGCGAAGCTGCCGGAAGGGGTGGTGGCCATCCTGCCCCTGCGCAATGCGGTGCTGTTTCCCGGCGTGGTGCTGCCGCTGTCGGTGGGGCGCAAGCGCTCGGTGCTGGCGGTCCAGGCCGCGCTCGAGGCCGAGCGGCCACTTGGGGTGGTGCTGCAGAAGGAACCGGAGGTGGAGGAGCCGGGAGGTGAGGCGCTTCACACCATCGGTACCCTCGGCAATGTGCTGCGCTTTGTGACCACCGGTGAGGGCCACCATCATCTGATCTGCCAGGGGGTGCGGCGTTTCCGCATCATCGAGTTCGTCGAGGGCTATCCCTTCCTCGCCGCCCGCATCGAGGAGATCGAGGTGCGCGAGGAGCTGACGCCGGCGGTTGAAGCGCGCATGAATGAGCTCAAGCGCCTGGCCGGCGAGGCGCTGCAGCTGCTGCCGCAGGTCCCCAATGAGGTGGTAGAGGCCATCCGCAACATCACCTCGCCCGGCATGCTGGCCGACTTCGTGGCCTCCTTCATGGACTTCGAGGCGAAGGACAAGCAGCAGGTGCTGGAGACCCTCGAGGTGGAACAGCGCCTTTCGCTGGTGCTGCGGCTTCTGGCCCACCGGGTGGCGGTGCTGCGGCTTTCCCAGGAGATCGCCGAGGAGACCCGCCAGACCATCGAGCGCGAAAACCGCGAGCGGCTCCTGCGCGAACAGCTGCGCACTATCCGCCGCCAGCTGGGCGAGGAGGGCGAGCGCGAGGCCGAGATCGAGGAGCTGGAAAAGGCCATCGCCGAGGCCGGCATGCCCAAGGAGGTGGAGGAGCATGCCCGCAAGGAGCTGCGCCGACTCGAGCGCATGCCCGAGGGTGCGGCCGAATACGGCATGCTTCGCACCTACCTCGAGTGGCTGGTGGAGCTTCCCTGGTCGAAGCTCGATGAGGAGGTGATCGACATCCCCAAGGCCCGCGAGGTGCTGGATGCCGATCACTACGACCTGGAGAAGGTCAAGCGCCGCATCCTCGAATATCTCGCCGTGCGCAAGCTCAACCCCAGCGGCAAGGCGCCGATCCTGTGCTTCGTGGGCCCGCCCGGGGTCGGCAAGACCTCCCTCGGCCAGAGCATCGCTCGCGCCACCGGGCGCAAGTTCGTGCGCATCAGCCTGGGCGGGGTGCACGATGAGGCCGAGATCCGCGGCCACCGGCGCACCTACATCGGTGCGCTGCCCGGCAACATCATCCAGGCCATCCGCAAGGCCGGCACCCGCAATCCGGTGCTGATGCTGGATGAGGTGGACAAGCTCGGCACCGGCCTTCATGGCGATCCCGCCTCAGCCCTGCTGGAGGTGCTCGACCCGGAGCAGAACCACAGCTTCCGCGACAACTATCTCGGCGTGCCGTTCGATCTCTCGCAGGTGATGTTCATCTGCACCGCCAATGTCGCCGAGATGATCCCCGGACCGCTGCGGGACCGGATGGAGCTGATCGAGATCCCGGGCTACACCGATGCCGAAAAGCTTCAGATCGCCCGGCGCTATCTGCTGCCGCGCCAGCTGGAGCAGAATGGCCTCAAGCCGGAGCAGCTGGCCATTGAGGATGAGGCGCTGATGCGCATCATCCGTGAGTACACGCGCGAGGCCGGCTGCCGCAATCTCGAGCGGGAGATCGGCGCGGTGGTGCGCCATGCGGCGGTGCAGATCGCCGAGGGGCGCGCCCAGCGGGTGGAGGTGCGGGCCGACGACATTCCCGAGATCCTGGGGCCGCCCAAGTATGAGAATGAGGTGGCCATGCGCACCTCACTGCCCGGGGTTGCCACCGGCCTTGCCTGGACTCCCTTCGGCGGCGAGATCCTGTTCGTGGAGGCGACGCTGGTGCCGGGCAAGGGCAAGCTCATCCTCACCGGCCAGCTGGGCGATGTCATGCGCGAGAGCGCCCAGGCGGCGCTCACCCTGGTCAAGGCCCGCGCCCAGATCCTCGGCTTCGACCCCAAGGTGTTCGAGGAGAGCGATCTGCACGTCCATGTGCCGGCCGGTGCCGTGCCCAAGGACGGTCCCAGCGCCGGCATCACCATCTTCACCGCCATCGCCTCGCTGGTGACCGGGCTCACCGTGCGGCCGGACGTGGCCATGACCGGCGAGATCTCGCTCCGCGGGCTGGTGCTGCCGGTGGGCGGCATCAAGGAAAAGACCCTGGCGGCCCACCGTGCCGGCATCCGCACGGTGCTGCTGCCGGCGCGCAACCGCAAGGATCTGCCGGACATCCCCGAGACGGTGCGCGAGGCCTTGCGCTTCATCTGGCTGGAGACGGTGGACGACGCCCTTGATCATGCCCTCGAACCCAAGGGCGTGCCCCACGGCCACAGCGAGGAGGCGGCGGCCTGAGGGCTGATCGCGCCTGAGCTCAGGCGTCGTTTCGGATCGGCTCCGCAAGCGGAGGAGAGCAGACCTTGGCGGAGGATCTCTACGCCATCCTCGGCGTGCCGCGGACGGCCTCACAGGAGGAGATTCGCAAGGCCTATCGCGAGCTCGCCAAGAAATACCACCCGGACTTCAACCCCGGCAATCGTGAAGCCGAGGAGAAATTCAAGAAGATCTCCCAGGCCTATGAGATCCTGGGCGATCCCGACAAGCGCGCCCGCTATGATCGCGGCGAGATTGATGAGGCCGGTCAGGAACGGCCGCAGCCGCGCTACTGGCGCGAATATGCCGAAGCCGGCGGTCCCCACCGTTACGAGTCGGCCGCAGGCTTCGAGGACCTGTTCGATCTGGACGAGATCCTGGGCGGGATCTTCGGCGGCGGCGAACGTCGCGGCCCGAGGCCGCGGCGCGGGCGCGACCGCCACTACCGGCTCGAGGTGGACTTCCTCGAGGCGGCTCGCGGCGCCACCAAGCGGGTGACCACGCCGGAGGGCCGCCCCCTCACGGTGGTGATCCCGGCCGGCATCGAGAGCGGGCGGGTGCTGCGGCTTCGCGGCGAGGGCGAGCCCGGGGTGCATGGCGGCCCGCCGGGCGATGCGCTGATCGAGGTGGTGGTGCGACCGCACCCGGTGTTCGAGCGCCGCGGCGACGATGTGTGGGTGCGGCTTCCCATCACCCTGGATGAGGCGGTGCTGGGGGCCAAGGTGGAGGTGCCCACCGTTGAGGGGCGGGTACGCCTTACCATCCCCAAGGGGACCTCCAGCGGCCGGCGCTTTCGCCTGCGCGGCAAGGGCCTGCCCAATCCGCTCACGGGCCGGCGCGGGGATCAATATGTGGAGGTGCAGATCGTCCTGCCCGAGCGCATCGACCCCGAGCTCGAGGAGCTGGCGCGCCGCTGGCGCGAGCGCCACGCCCATGACCCCAGGCGCGAGCTGCTGCGGGAGGTGGCCTGATGTGGTACCGCGAGGAGGAGGTGGTGGCGCAGATTCCCGGCCTCACCGTCCGGCGGCTTCGGCGCTGGGTGGTGCGCGGCTGGGTGCGACCGGCGCGCCGCGATGGCGCCATCGCCTTTGACGAGCTCGACCTGGCGCGCCTGCGGCTGCTGGTGGAGCTGCGGGATGAGCTCGGCCTCGGGGAGGATGTGCTGCCGGTGGTGCTGGGGCTGATGGACCAGCTCTATGGCCTGAGGCGCCGCCTACGGCGGCTGCTGGAGGCGCTCGCTGAACTGCCGGAGGACCAGCGCCGGCGCATCCTCCAGCGGCTCGAGGAGTAAGCGCTTGCCGCCAGCCTCTGGCCGTGCCACCTGCCGGCTGGGGCAGAGCGGAGGGATGTGTTGGCCGTTCTCGTCACCGGCGCTGCCGGCTTCATCGGCGCCTTCACCGCCCGCGCGCTGCTGGAGCGCGGCGAGCGGGTGATCGGCATCGACAATCTCGACCCCTATTATGATCCCGCCCTCAAACGCCATCGCCTCGAGTGGCTCGGTGAGCTTCCGGGCTTCCGCTTCATCCAGGCGGACATCGCCGATCTCGAGGGGCTGGTGGCAGCCCTCGGGGATGAGCTTGCGCGCGTGCGGGTGGTGATCCACCTGGCGGCCCAGGCGGGGGTGCGCTATTCGCTCGAAAACCCCTTCGCCTATGCCCGCAGCAATCTGCTGGGCCATCTCGCCATTCTCGAGCTCTGCCGCCACCATCTGCCGGTGCTCGAGCGCCTGGTCTATGCCAGCTCGAGCTCGGTCTACGGCGCCAACCGCGAGATTCCCTTCGCCGAGCACCATCGGGTGGACCAGCCGGTCTCGCTCTATGCCGCCACCAAGCGGGCCGACGAGCTCATGAGCGAGACCTACGCCCGCCTCTATGGGCTGCCGCAGGTGGGGCTGCGCTTCTTTACCGTCTATGGCCCCATGGGCCGGCCGGACATGGCCTATTTCCTGTTCGCCGATGCCATCGCCGCTGGCCGTCCCATCCGCCTGTTCAACCACGGCCGCATGCGCCGCGACTTCACCTGGATCGAGGATGTGGTGGCCGGGGTGCTGGCGGCGGCGGCCTACCAGCCGGTGCGCGAGGACGGCGTGCCCCACCGGCTGTTCAATCTCGGCAACCACCGGCCGGTGGCGCTGTTGGACTTCGTGCACATGCTCGAGCAGGCCATCGGCCGCGAGGCGGTCAAGGAGCTGGCGCCCATGCAGCCGGGGGATGTGGAGGAGACCTTCGCCGACATCACCGCCGCCCAGCGCGAGCTGGGCTTTGCCCCCACTACACCACTGGAGGAGGGGCTGCCCCGCTTTATCGTCTGGCACCGGCGCTGGCGCGGCTATTGAGGGCGGCGATGGGACGGCTGCGGCGGCATGAACGCCCAAGGGGTTGGAGCGGGCCGGGAGAACCCCTTGCTGCCGGCACGCACCGCACCCACCAGGCTGAGGCCGGGGGCAGCACCCTGCGGCCCCGGGCTGATTTTGGGCTTTGGCCGGTCTCATGAGCGCGCGCCCGACCCACCCCGGGCTCGGTGCACCCTTGCTGGCTTTGCGCCGGCAGCTGCGGGCGCTCTATTTCGGCGAGGATCGCCGGGCGGCGCGCTTTCATCTGCTGCTGCTGGGGCTCGATCTCGCCGCCCTCGGTTTTTTCCTGCTGGCCACTTTCGTCGAGCCGACGCCTGCGCTCACGGCGGCCGAATTCGCCCTCGGGCTGGTACTCGCCCTCGAGTTCGTCGCCCGCGCGCTCGCCGAGCGCCGCCCGCGGCGCTTTCTCCTCTCCTGGCAGGCGCTGGCCGATCTTCTGGTGATCGCTACCCTGCTGATCCCCGCCTTCGCCGGCCAGTTCGCCTTTCTGCGGGTGCTGCGGGCGGTGCGCATTCTGCACTCGCGGGTGGTGCTGCGGCGGCTCGAGCGCCAGCTGCCGGCGCTGCGCACCCGCCGCCACGCCATCCAGGCGGCGCTCGATCTGGTGGTGTTCGTGTTCGTCACCAGTGCTGTGGTCTATGTCCAGCAGCAGCCGGTCAATCCGGCCATCGACGACTATCTCGATGCCCTCTATTTCACCGTCACCGCCCTCACCACCACCGGCTTCGGCGACATCGTGCCGGTGGGCACCACCGGCCGGGTGCTGGCAGTGGCGGTGATGATCGTCGGCATCTCGCTGTTCATCCGCCTCGCCCAACAGCTGGTGCGCCCGCCCAAGGTGGAATATCCCTGTCCCCGCTGCGGTCTCAGGCTGCACGATCCCGACGCCATCCACTGCAAGCACTGCGGCACGGTGCTGCGGATTCCGACCGAGGGGGCCTGATGGCCACCATTTGGGACACAAGTCCCGGAGATTGGTGACGATTGCCCGCGCGGCGGGCTTGATCCGCCGGGGTGGCGTGCCCCATGGTCTGAGCCGGAGCCCTCGGACCGCCCCACCATGGCCCCGATCCAGGACCTGGAACTCGGTCTCATCGGCAATTGCGCCATCGCCGCCCTGTTGGATTCGCGCGCGCGGGTGGTGTGGTGGTGTCTACCCCGCTTCGATGGCGATCCGGTGTTCTACCATCTGGTGGACGAGGAGGGCGAGGCCGGGCTGTTCGAGATCGAGCTGCTCGACTGTGTGGCGGCGGAGCAGCGCTATCTCGACAACACCGCGGTGCTGGAGACGGTGCTGCGGGACTCGCGCGGCGGCGGCGTGCGCATCCTCGACTTCGCGCCGCGCTTTGAGATGTTCGGGCGCATGTTCCGGCCGACCATGCTGGTGCGCCAGGTGGAGCCGGTGGGCGAAGCCCCCCGCATCCGCGTCCGCCTGCGGCCGCGCTTCGACTGGGGTCGGATGCCGCCGCAGATCACCCGCGGCTCCAACCATGTGCGCTATGTGTGGGCGGCCCAGTCGCTGCGGCTCACCACCGACGCCCCCATCACCTATGTGCTGGATGAGACCCCGTTCCATCTGGAGCGGCCGCTGGCCTTCATCCTCGGCCCCGACGAGAGCCTCACCCAGGGCGTGCGCGAGACCGCGCGCGACTTCCTCGAGCGCACGGTGGACTACTGGCGCCGGCTGGTGCGGCGGCTGCGGGTGCCGGTGGACTGGCAGGAGGCGGTGATCCGCTCGGCCATCACCCTCAAGCTCTGCAGCTTCGAGGAGACCGGCGCCATCGTCGCCGCCCACACCACCTCCATCCCCGAGATCCCCGGCACCGAGCGCAACTGGGATTATCGTTACTGCTGGCTGCGGGATGCCTTCTTCGTGGTGCGCACCCTCAACCGGCTGGGCTATGTGGAGACGATGGAACACTACATCGACTATCTCACCAACATCGTCTCCAACAGCCCCGACGGCCATCTCCAGCCGGTCTACGGCATCGGTCTCGAGGCGCGGCTCGAGGAATCGGTCCTCCCCCATCTCTCGGGCTATCGCGGCAACCGGCCGGTGCGGGTGGGCAACGCCGCCTATGCCCAGGACCAGCACGACGGCTATGGTTCGGTGATCCTGGCGGTGATCCAGGCCTTCTTCGACCGGCGCCTGGAGCGGCCCGCCGGGCGGCGGCTGTTTCAGCTGCTGGAGCGGGTGGGGGAGAAGGCCTGGGCGGTGTGGGACAAGCCCGATGCCGGCCTGTGGGAGTATCGCGGCCGCCGGCGGGTGCACACCCATTCGGCGGTCATGTGCTGGGCCGCCTGCGACCGGCTCGCCCGCATCGCCCGCCATCTGGACGAGGAGCGGCGGGCGCAGCTGTGGCAGGAGCGGGCGACGGTGATCCGCCGGGCGGTGGAAGCGCGGGCGTGGAGCGAGCGGCGCCGGAGCTTTGTCGCCGCCTTCGACGGCGAGGAGCTGGATGCCAGCCTGCTGCTGCTGGAATCCATCGGCTTTCTCGGCCGCGATGATCCACGCTATCGCGCCACCGTCGAGGCCATCGGCCGCGAGCTTGCCGATGGTCCCTTCGTCCACCGCTATCTGGCGGAGGACGACTTCGGCCGACCGGTCAACGCCTTCCTCGTGTGCTCCTTCTGGTATATCAACGCCCTCGCGGAGGTGGGACGGGTCGACGAGGCGCGCGAACGTTTCGAGGCGGTGCTGGCCTGCCGCAACCGTCTGGGGTTGTTCGCCGAACACGTGGATCCGCTGACGCGGGAACTGTGGGGCAACTTCCCTCAGACCTATTCCCACGTGGGCCTCGTCGGCTGCGCCTTCGGCCTCAGCCGGCGCTGGCGCGACGTCCTCTGAGGGCCCAGCGGGAGGGAGACCGATTCGTCTGGTGGTCGTCTCCAACCGGGTGACTCCGGTCACCCTCAAACAGGCCCACACCGCCGGCGGCCTCGCCGTGGGTGTGCTGTCGGCGCTGCGGCACACGGGCGGACTGTGGTTCGGCTGGAGCGGCGAGCTTGCCGAACACCCGCCGGCCGAGCCGCGACTCTTCCGCACCGGCCGCATCACCTACGCCCTCACCGACCTTACCCGCGGCGAGTTCGACGCCTTCTACGGCGGCTTCGCCAACCGGGTGCTGTGGCCGCTGTTCCACTACCGGATCGACCTCACCACCTACGAGCACGAGTGGTTCCGCGTCTATCTCGAGGTCAACCACCGGCTCGCCACCCAGCTGCGGCCGCTCTTGGGTGATGACGACGTCATCTGGGTGCACGACTACCACCTGATCCCCTTCGCCGCCGAGCTGCGGCGGCTGGGGGTGCGGGCGCGCATGGGCTTCTTCCTCCACATCCCGTTTCCGGCGAGCGAGGTCTATGTCACCATGCCGTGGCACCGTCAGCTCGCCGCCGCCCTGTGCGAATACGATGTGGTGGGCTTTCAGACGGACTCCGACCTGCGCCAGTTCACCGACTATGTCATCCACGAGCTCGGCGGCCAGGTGGGGGCCGATGGGCGGGTGCGCGCCTGCGGGCGCGAGTTCCTGGCCCTGAGCGATCCCATCGGCATCGAGGTGGACGATGTGCGGGCCATGGCGGTCTCGGGCGAGGCCATGCGCTATGCCCACCGGGTGGCCACCACCCTTACCGGGCGCCATCTGGTGCTGGGCGTGGATCGGCTCGACTACACCAAGGGCATTCCCGAACGGCTGCGGGCGTTCGAACTGCTGCTGCGGGAGTATCCCGACCACCGCCGGCGGGTGACCTTCATGCAGATTTCCGCTCCCTCGCGCGAGACGGTGCCGGAATATGTGGAGCTGCGGCGCGAGGTGGAGCTGCTCTCGGGCCATATCAACAGTGCCTATGGCGAGGCCGACTGGGTGCCGCTGCGGCACATCAACCGCACCTACAGCCGCCGGGCGCTCATGGGCTTCTGCCGGCTCGCGCGCGCCGCCCTCATCACGCCGCTGCGCGACGGCATGAATCTGGTGGCGCTCGAATATGTCGCCGCCCAGGACCCGGAGGATCCGGGCGTGCTGGTGCTCTCCCGCTTTGCCGGCTGCGCCCGCTACATGCGCGGCGTGCTGCAGGTGAACCCCTATGACGTGCGCCAGGTGGCGGAGGCGCTGCATCGCGCCCTCAGCCTCAATCTGGCGGAACGCCGGCGGATGTGGGAGCAGGCCATGGAGACGGTGCAGCACTACGACATCCACCGCTGGCGCCGCACCTTTCTGGAGGCGCTGGCCGGGCCCGCCTTCGCCGAGAGGGGAGGCGAGCCGCGCCACCTCGCCCGCAGCCGGGCCTGAGACCGGGAGTGCGCCATGACGGCGCTCGAGGCCTTTCTCGCCGCCTGCCGCGACGTGCTGGATCCGGCCGGGCTGGTACGGGAGGCGGAGGCGCGCGCTCCCCATGAAGTGGACTTCTGGGGCGATCATCGCGGCCGGGCGGCAGCGGTGCTGCGCCCGCGCACCGTGGAGCAGGTGCGCCACATCCTGGCCGCCGCCTTCCGCCACCGCATTCCGCTGATACCCCAGGGTGGCAACACCGGGCTCGCCGCCGGCGCCATTCCCGACGACTCCGGGCGCATGGTGGTGCTTTCCCTCGCCCGCCTCGACCGTATCCGCCATGTGGACCCCGCCGGCGAATATCTCATCGCCGAGGCCGGCTGCGTGCTGGCCGAGGTGCAGGAGGCGGCCGCCCGCATCGGCCGGCTGCTGCCGCTGAACCTGGGCTCTGCGGGCAGCTGCCGCATCGGCGGCAATGTGGCCACCAATGCCGGCGGGCTCGATGTGCTGCGCTACGGCATGATGCGGCGGCTGGTGCTGGGGCTTGAGGTGGTGCTGGCCGATGGCACCCTGGTGGATCGGCTGCGCACGCTGGAGAAGGACAACCGCGGCTATGCGCTGGAGCAGCTGTTCGTGGGCAGCGAGGGCACCCTCGGGGTGGTGACCGCCGCCAGCCTCCGGCTGGTGCCGCGCCCGCGCCATCGGCTTACTGCCTGGCTTGCGCTGGCCGAGGCCGAAGCTGCGGTGGAAGTCTTCCGCCGCACCCGCGAGGCCTTCGGCGAGCTGCTGGCAGCTTGCGAACTCCTGTCAGATGCCGGCCTCGATCTGTTGGTGCGGCATCTGGGAGCACGGCGGCCGCTTGCGACCACAGGCCGCTGGCACCTGCTCTTGGAGCTGGCCTGGGGGTTTGCCTCTGATCTGGCGCCGGCGCTGGAAGCCCATCTGGCGGCGCTGTACGAGGATGGGCTTGTGCGGGATGCCACCCTCGCCCAGAGTGAGGCCCAGCGGCGCGAGCTCTGGGCCCTGCGGGAACGCCAGAGCGAGGCGGCGGCCCGGGCCGGGCGGGTGGTGCGCAGCGATGTGGGGGTGGCGCTCGCCCGGATTCCGCAGCTGCTCGCGAAGGCCGAGGCGCTGGCGGCACGGCTTGTGCCGGAGGCTCTGCCGATCCCCTTCGGCCATCTGGGCGACGGCAACATCCATCTGAATTTCGTGGTCCCGCCCGCCCGCCGGGAGGAGGCCGAACGCCGGCTTCTGCCGGCGGTGGCGGAGCTGGCGGTGGCCCTGGGCGGCACCTTTAGCGCCGAACACGGCATCGGCCGCACCAAGCGGGCCTTGCTCCAACGCCACGCTCGCCCCGGGGAGCTGCCGCTGATGGCGGCCCTCAAGCGGCTGCTGGATCCCTACGGCATCCTCAATCCCGGCGCGGTGCTGCCGGACCAGGTGGCGCCCTGGCGGCCCGGCGACGGCACCTAGGCCCGATCGGGCGGCGCGTCCGCCTTCCAGCGCCGGCGCGGGCGGGCGGAATCCAACAGCCCCACTTCCAGCCCCCAAGCGTCCCAGCCGGGCCGTCGGCGGCGGGCGAACAGTTCCAGATAGGGCCCCTCCAGGAGCCGCTCGATGCGGTCATAGACCTCCTCCGGCTTCTCGGAATGGGCGCGGCGGGGGGCCACCACCAGCCGTGCCACATCCGCCGCCCGCCTGCGCGGCTGGCCGCGGGTGGCGAGCAGGCACGGCTCGGGATTGGCGCGGGTCCAGAAGCCGAGGCCGGTGAACAGGTCGTGCGGGCGGATGTGGTCGGGATCGCTCCTGCGGTTGAGCTTCACCCAGTAGAAGCCCACCGTCTTGTAGCGAAACCCCCAGGCGCGGATGACCTCGAAGGCGCGCTCCAGCATGGGGTCAGTAGTCCACAGCAGCAGCACCGCATCCGCCGCCGCCCAGGCGGCCACCGGAATGCGGCAGATGTCCTCCACCGACAGACAGTCGTACCAGGCCTCGGGGCTGCGGCCCTTGCCACGGGCCGACCAAGTCGCAAAACGCCAGGGCGGGTCGGCATAGATGACGCGATACTGCCCCGCCCGTGGCGGTGCCGGGGGAAAGCCGCTCACCGCCCCGCCTCCCCGGCCAGCGTCCGGGCGAGTTCCAACAGCGCCCGGCGGGCGATCAGCCGGTCGGGGGCGCCGGTCTGCTTGCAGGCGAGCTCGGCTGTCTGCAGCCGGGCGAGGGCCCGGGCGAGTTGGGCGGGCTCGCTCTGCGCCAGCACCCGCTCATAGAGGGGCCGCAGGCGGAAGAACACCGGCGGCCGGGCGCCGGCCACCACCTCACGCGGCGACCGCCCCGCCGCCACCTCCACCGCAAGCCGCCACAGCCGCAGAAGCTCGCGGCCCAGAAGGCGCAGCAGCTGCACCGGCTGTTCACCCGCCGCCTCGAGCCGCTCACTGAGGGCTGCCACCTCATCCACGCGCCCGCCCAAGACCGCCAGCACCAGCCGGTCGCCGCCGCTTGCGGCGGCATCCGTCACCACCGCCTCCACATCCTCAAGCCGCACCCGCCGCGGTTCGGGCCGGTCGGCCAGATAGAGGGCGAGCTTTTCGATCTCGCGCCGGGTGATGCCATGGTCGGCGCCGAGATGGGCGGTGAGCCATTCCACCACCCCAGGTTCCGCCACCAGCCCCTCGGCCGCCAGCAGCTCGCCCACGGTGCGGGCAAGCTCGCGCCCTTCCTCGCGATAGCAGGGGCAGGCAGCAGCCCCCGTGGCCTCCTCGCACAACCGCCGAAGCCGGCTGCGCGGCGGCAGATCGCCCGCCTCCAGCACCACCAGCCGGGCGGCCGGCCGGGGCCCCTTCAGCAGCAGTTCCACCGCCGGGGCGGTGCGATCATCGGCCTCGCGCACCCGCACGATCCGCTCTTCGCCCGTAAGCGTGAGGGCCAGCGCCGCCTCGGCCAGGAGATGAGGCTCGCGCGCAAGGCGCTCGCCCTCGAGCACGGTGGTGCGGAAGGGGTCCTCCTGCCCACCCGCGGCCAGCTCCAGCAAGCGGCGGGCGCGGGCATCCACGAGGCCGCCGTCGGGCCCGTAGAGCAGCACCACCGGCGCCGGCAGCCGTCCGCGCTTGAGCTCGGCGTCGAACTCGCGCGGCCGCAGCTTCATCTCACACCTGCCGGGCGAAGTACAGCGCCAGCCGGTTGCGGATGGCACGGGCGAGCTCGCCTGCCGCCCGCCGCTCGGCATCGCGCTCGGCCGCACGGGTGGCCCAGGGCTGGCGCAGCACATTGTAGCTCGCCACCCGCCGCAGATCGGCCCGAAGCAGCCGGGCGCCATCGGCAAGCCGGGTGAGCTGGAATTCGGCGATCAGGGTGAGTTCGTAGCGCGTCACCGAATCATCCAGCTGCACCGCCAGCGCATCCCGCCGGCGCCTGAGCCGCAGGATCTCGAGGCGATAGCGCGGCACATCCGCCACCACCGCGGCGAGCTCGCCCACCAGCCGGTCCGCCAGGAGCCAGCCCAGAGGTGTCTTGGGCGCCACCACCTCGATGGCGCCGAGCTCTTCCGCCACCGCATGGCCGGCGCCGCCATAGAGCGGCCGCAGGCCGCAGCCTGCAAGGGCCGGGAGCAGTGGCAGCAGCAGCCAGTCGCGACGGCGCACGGCTCACACCACGATATTGACGATCCGCCCCGGCACATAGATGAAGCGGCGGATGGGCCGGTCGCCCAGGTGCTGGCGCACCCGCGGCTCGGCCAGCGCCCGCTCGCGCGCGAGCTCTTCGGGCGCATCCACCGGCAGCTCGATCTCACCGCGGCGGCGGCCGTTGACCTGGACTGCCACCCGCACCGTCGCCACCGCGGTCCAGCGCTCATCGGCCGCGGGCCAGGGGGTCTCGGCCAGCAGACGCTCATGCCCCAGGGCCTGCCACAGCTCCTCGGCGAGGTGCGGCACCATGGGCTCGAACAGCAGCACCAGCGTCTCCAGCGCCTCCCGCAACAGCGCCCGGCCATTGGGTGTGGTGGGCTGGAAGTCCTCGATGGCGTTGTGGAACTCGCGCAGCAGCGCCACTGCCTTGTTGAAGTGGAAGCGCTCGAGCTCGTCCGTCACCCGGGCGATGGTACGGTGGATCGCCTGTTTGAGGGCGCGCTCCCTCTCATCGGCCGGCTCCCCCGGGGGCGTGCCGGGCGGCGGCAGCAGCTCACGGCGCTCCTGAACCAGCCGCCAGAGCCGGTTGAGATAGCGCCAGGCGCCGTCGATCCCGGCCTCGGTCCATTCGAGGTCGCGCTCGGGCGGGCTGTCGGACAGCATGAACAGCCGCGCGGTATCGGCGCCGTAGGACTCGATGATGTGCGCCGGGTCGACAACGTTCTTCTTGGACTTGCTCATCTTCTCGGTGCGACCCACCACCACCGGGCGGCCGCCCTCGACCGTCACCCAGCGGCCATCCTCGGTGCGGGTCACCTCTTCCGGCGCCAGCCAGCGGCCGCTTTCGGCATCACGATAGGTGACGTGGGTCACCATCCCCTGGGTGAAGAGGCCGGCGAAGGGCTCATCCAGCTGGAGGTAGCCGCAATCCCTGAGGGCCTTGGTGAAGAAGCGCGCATAGAGCAGGTGCAGCACCGCATGTTCGATGCCGCCGATGTACTGGTCCACCGGCAGCCAGTAGTCCACGTCCTCCCGCAGGAACGGCCGGTCCTCGACGAAAGGTGAGGCGAAGCGGGCGAAGTACCACGAGCTCTCCACGAAGGTGTCGAAGGTGTCGGTCTCGCGCTCGGCGGGGCCACCACAGCGGGGGCAGTCCACATGCTTCCAGGTGGGATGGTTGGCGAGCGGATTGCCCGGTTTGGAGAAGTCCACATCATAGGGCAGGGTGACCGGCAGCTGCGCCCGCGGGACCGGCACGATGCCGCAGCGGGGGCAGTGGATCACCGGGATGGGACAGCCCCAGTAGCGCTGGCGCGAGACCCCCCAGTCCCGCAGCCGGTAGGTGACCTCACGCCGGCCGCGGCCATGGGCCTCGAGCCATTCGGTGATTCGGCGCTTGGCCTCCTCCACCCGCAGCCCGTCCAGGAAGGCGGAGTTGAAAACGATGCCGTCGCCCACATAGGCCTCCTCGCCGATTTCGAAGCCGGCGGGATCAGCCTCGGGCGGGCGCACCACCGGCCGCACCGGCAGGCCGTGGCGGCGGGCGAACTCGAGATCGCGCTGGTCGTGGGCGGGACAGCCGAAGATGGCGCCGGTGCCATAGTCCATCAGCACGAAATTGGCGACATAGAGCGGCAGCGGGTCGGGGGCGCCATGCTCGGCCAGCGGATGGCGGCAGTGGAGGCCGGTGAAGTAGCCTTTCTTCTCCGCCTTCTCGATGGCCTCCTCCGAGGTGCCCAGCCGCCGGCACTCCTCGATGAAGGCCGCGAGGGCCGCATCCTTGCGGGCGAGCTCCTCGGCCAGCGGATGGTCGGCGGCGATGGCGACGAAGGCGGCGCCGAAGAGGGTGTCGGGGCGGGTGGTGAAGACCTCGATCTCGCCTTCGCGCTCGGCCAGCGGAAACCGCACCCGGGCCCCTTCGGAGCGGCCGATCCAGTTGCGCTGCATGGTCTTGACCCGCTCGGGCCAGCGCTCGAGCCGGTCGAGATCGCGCAACAGCTCCTCGGCGTAGACGGTGGTGCGGAAGAACCACATGGGCATGCGGCGGCGCTCCACCGGCGCGCCCGAGCGCCAGCCGCGACCGTCGATCACCTGCTCATTGGCCAGCACCGTCTGTTCCACCGGGTCCCAGTTGACCCAGCCCTCGGCGCGATAGGCGAGGCCGCGCTCGAGAAAGTCCAGGAACATGGCCTGTTCATGGCGATAATAGGCGGGATCGCAGGTGGCGAACTCGCGCGACCAGTCGAGCGAACAGCCCATGGCGCGGATCTGTTCGCGCATCTCGGCGATGTTGCGATAGGTCCAGTCCTTGGGATGGACCCCCTTTTCCAGCGCCGCATTCTCCGCCGGCAGGCCGAAGGCGTCCCAGCCCATGGGATGGAGCACATTGTAGCCCTGCCGTCGCCGCAGCCGCGCCACCACATCGCCCAGGGTGTAGTTGCGCACGTGGCCCATGTGGATGCGGCCCGACGGATAGGGGAACATCTCCAGCACATAGCACTTGCGCCGGGCGGGATCGGTCGCCGTCTGGAAACAGCGCCGTTCCTCCCAGATGCGCTGCCACTTCTGCTCGCTCGCGCGGAAGGGATAGCGCTGGGGGGCCATTGGGCGGATCTCTCCGTCGTTCGGGCGGGTCGGGTTAGCCGGTGGGCCGCACATCCGCGATGCGCAGCTCGCGCGCGCGGGTGAGGATGCGGTCCTCGATCTCGCGGGCGAGCCGGTCGGTAGCCGCCACATCCACCCAGCCGCCATCGGGCGCGCGCTTCTGCTTGTGGACCGACACTTCAAGCGCGCTCGCCCGCAGCTGCCGGTCCTTGATCAGCACGGTGATCTTGAAGCGCTCGTCGGGGCTTTCGGCCGGGCGGTACCATTCGGTGATGATCACCCCGCCGAAGGGATCGGCCGAGGCGATGGGCACGAAGTCGAGCACATCGAGGGCCGCACGCCAGAGATAGGCATTGACGCCGATGCCGGTGACCCCGCGGTCGTCCTCGGCGCGGCCGGCACGGAAGACCAGTCCCTCCTCGCCGAACAGCCGGCCATATTTCTGGTAGTCACGATAGACGTCGGGATTGTCCAGGGGCACGTCCGGCGGCTTGGTCTCGACACCGCTGCAGGCGGCAAGCCCGACGATGGCGATGGCTGCGGCCAGGAGCCGGGCCGCAGGTCTTGCGGCAATGGCGTGCATCGGATCCACTCCCCGGTGTGCCCGGAAGCCGCCTCCGACATAGCGCCGGACGGCGGGCCTTTCCAGCAAAAGCCACAAGCAGCGGCGGATCGCGGAGGGAGGTGAGGATGATCGTGGTGGTGTTCGAGTTCGAGCCGGATCCCGCGCGCGGACAACGTTATTTCGAACTGGCCGAGGCGCT
The DNA here is from genome assembly GCA_015490605.1 of Rhodospirillales bacterium. Classification (GTDB taxonomy): domain Bacteria; phylum Pseudomonadota; class Alphaproteobacteria; order Geminicoccales; family Geminicoccaceae; genus HRBIN39. The sequence goes on along the minus strand of WFXL01000006.1, from coordinate 538 downwards.
GCGGGAGGAGGTGGCGGGGATCGACGGCTTCATCTCGGTGGAGCGCTTTCAGAGCCTCAGCCGCCCCGGGCGCTTTGTCTCGGTGTCCTTCTGGCGGGACATGGCGGCGGTGGAGCGCTGGAAGACGCACCTGGCCCATCGCCGGGCCCAGGCGGAGGCGCTGGAACGGGGGCTGTTCCGCGATTTCCGCATCACCGTGGCCGAGGTGCGACGCCAGCGCACCCCGGCCATGGTGGCGCGCGAACGGCGGACGCGCGGGGCTGAAGAAGAGGCATAAAGGGTTCAATCGGGTTGTGCCCGATTCTCCCAAGGCCCATACTCGATCCGCGTTCCCAGGAGATATGAGAGATGCTGCTGCCGCAGAGCTTCGGCGCCCGCCTCAAGGCGCTGCGGCGGGCCCGCGGCCTTACCCAGGCCGAGCTCGCCCGCCGCATCGGCCGCCATCAGACGGTGATCGGCCCCTATGAACGGGACGAATATGTGCCGCCGCCGGAGATCGTGGTGCGGCTTGCCGAGGCCCTGGGGACCAGTCCGGAAT
>WFXL01000005.1 GCA_015490605.1 Rhodospirillales bacterium | reverse complement strand
CCCGAAGACTGCGCCTTTCACCGGATGAGGTCTCGGTGCGGCTTCTGGATCCCGCCCGCCTCGCCCGCACCCCGCCGCCCGCCTCATCCCTCGCGGATCCACTCGAGGCCCCGCCGTTCGACCCCACGGCCGATGATCCGGTGGCCGCCCTGCTGTTCGGGACCGATCCGGTGAGACTGGTGGAGCCTGGCTGGGTGGATGCCCATCGGCTGCTGGACCGGGCCCGGCACGCGCTGCTGATCTCGCTGCCGCTGGACCGCGATGGCCTCCGGCTCGATGCGGTGCTGGCCTTCGAACGGCTGCCGGCCTTGTTCGCGCTGCATGGCATCGCCCAGGCAGCGGCGGTGGGCGTGGCGGTGGCGCTGGTGGCGTGGTTCGCGCTCTCACGCCTGACCCGGCCGCTCGCGGCGCTGGCCCGAACCGCCGATGATCTCGGCCGCGGTCGGCCGACGGCGCCGCTGCCGGAGCGCGGTCCGCTCGAGCTGCGCCGGCTGGTGGCGGCCTTTAACCGCATGCAGGAACGGCTCGAGCGGCTGTTGCGGGATCGCGCACAGGTGCTCGCCGCCATCGGCCATGACCTGCGCACACCCCTCACGGGGCTCAGGCTGCGGGCCGAGCTGGTGGAGGACGAGGAGACCCGCCAGCGGCTGCTGGCGGGGCTCGATGAGATCGAGGCGACGGTGGAAGCGGCGCTCGCCTTCCTGCGGGCGGAGACTCCGCAGGAGCCGGTACGGCCCACCGATCTCGCGGCGCTGTTGGAGAGTCTGGTGGACGACCTGGCCGATCGCGGTGGCGCTATCACCCTCGAGCGTGCGCCACCGGTGGTGGTGCCGGTGCGGGCCACAGCTCTGCGGCGGGCGCTGCGCAATCTCCTGGACAATGCGCTGCGCTATGGTGGGTGCGCGCGTGTACGGCTCGAGGTCGAGCCACGGGAGGTCCGCATCCTCATCGAGGATCAGGGGCCCGGCATTCCCGAGGATTCCCTCGAGCGGGTGTTCGAGCCCTTCGTGCGGCTCGAGACCAGCCGCTCGCGCGCCACCGGCGGCAGCGGCCTCGGCCTTGCCATCGCCCGGACCATTGCGCGCGCTCATGGTGGTGATGTGCGCCTCGCCAACCGCCCCGAGGGCGGGCTTGTGGCGATCCTCACCCTCCCCCGCTGATGTCCGGGAGGATGCTTTACCGGTGGAAGACCGTGTGGTAGGGAACAGGAAGAGACCCGATTCGCCACAAGCTACAGGTCCATCGGGGAGGGGAGGCCATGCGACGCTCGGCACCGATTCTGGCGACGGCGACCGCCCTCGTGCTGCTGGCGTCCTCGGCATGGGCCGCCCAGGACATTGAAGCGTTGCCGGAGGAAGCCCGTCTGGTCCCCGAAGAGGCCTTCACCACCCGCACCCTGCCGCCGCCGGCACCCTCCTGGATCTACGTGCTGGACGTGGCGTTCGACAATCTCGTGGCCTCCCGGGTCAACATCTTCGATGTTCTCAGCGGCGACTTCCTGGGTGTGCTCCATTCGGGCTATGTGCCCAATGTGCTGCCGGCGCCTGATCGCCGCGAGGTCTATGTGGTGGAGACCTACTGGACCCACGGCACCCGCGGCCGGCGCGAGGATCTGGTGACGGTGTTCGATGCCCGCACCCTCGAGGTGCTGGCCGAGATTCCCCTGCCCCGCGGCCGTGCCCTGATCGTGTCCAAACAGCCCGTGGCCCAGCTCTCCGACGACGGCCGCTTCCTCCTCTCCTTCAACCTTTCGCCCGCCACCAGCGTGAGCCTGGTGGACGTGCAGCGGCGCGCCTATGTGGGCGAGATCGAAGCCCCCGGCTGCTCGCTGGTCTATCCCACCGGCGCGCGCAGCTTCTCCATGCTCTGCCCCGACGGCTCGCTGGTGGATGTGGCCTTCGCCGAGGACGGCAGCGCCCGGGTGGCGGACAATGAGCCCTTCTTCGACGCCGAGAACGATCCGGTGTTCGAACACGCCGCGCGCGATCCCGACGCCCGCCTGTGGTATTTCATCTCCTACGACGGCACCCTCTATGAGGTGGGCTATGATGAGAACGGGCGCACGGCGCTGCGGGAATCCTGGTCGGTGGTGAGCGCCGAGGATGCAGCCGAGGGCTGGCGGCCGGGCGGCTGGCAGCTGCTCGCCCGCGACCCCCGAAGCGGCCGGCTCTATCTGCTGATGCACAAGGGACCGAAATGGTCCCACAAGTGGCCGGGCGAGGAGGTCTGGGTGCTGGATCCCGCGGCCAACCGCCGCATCGCCCGCCTGCCGCTGGAGGAACCGGCGGTGAGCCTCTTGGTGACCGCGGGTGAAGAGCCGCTCCTGGCGGCCCTCAGCGACACCGGGCTTCTCACCATCCTCGATCCTGCGAGCGGCGAGGTGCAGCGCCGGATCGAGGGTGCCGGGGTCACCCCCTTCCTGCTCGATGCCTTCGCACCATGAGGGCCTGGCCATGAGCGTGGACCCGGTGCTGGCCCTCACCCTGCGCCTCATGCTGGCAGGGCTGTTCGCCACGGCGGCGCTGGCCAAACTGCGCCGGCGCGAGGCCTTCGAGGGCATCGTCGCCAACTACCGGCTGCTGCCGCCGGCGCTGGTGGCCCCCTTCGCGCGGCTGCTGCCCTGGGCCGAGCTGGTCACGGCCGGCCTGTTGCTGCTGCCGGCCACCGCCCGGCTGGGGGCGCTCACAGCCGGCCTTCTGCTCCTGGTCTTTGCCGCCGCCATGGCCATCAACATCCTGCGCGGGCGCACCGCCATCGATTGCGGCTGTTTCGTCGGCTTCACCCGACAGCGCATCGGCTGGTCGCTGGTGGTGCGCAATCTGCTGCTGGTGGGGGCCTGCGGGGTGCTGCTGCTGCCGCCGCCGGCGGCGCGGCCATTGGGGGCCTTCGATCTGTTCACCGTGGCCGCCGCCACCACCGTGCTGCTGGCGGGCTATGCCGCCCTGAGCGCGCTTTTGGAACTCCCACATCCCGGAGAAGGCCGGTGAATGAGGCCCTGCTGGTCTCCCAGGTGCTGTTGTGGATCGGCTTCGTGGTGCTGGCGCTGGTGACCCTCGCCCTCGCCCGCCAGATCGGCGTGTTGCACGAGCGGGTGGCGCCGCTGGGAGCACTCATGATGCCGGGCGGCATCGATGTGGGGGATGCCGCGCCGCGCTTCGAGCTCACCGATCTCGCCGGGCGGCCGGTGACCATCGGCGGTGCGCGCGAGCGGGCGCAGATGCTGCTGTTCGTCTCGCCCAGCTGTCCCGTATGCAAGAAGCTCCTCGGGCTCGTGCGCGACTTCGTGCGCGACGAACGGCGCCATCTCGACCTGGTGCTGGTGGGCGACGGCGAACGCCGTGCCCAGGAGGAGCTGGTGGCGCGCCACCGGCTGCAGCAGGTGCCTTATGTGATCGCGCCCGAAGTGGGCATGCGCTTTCAGGTGGGCAAGCTGCCCTATGCCATCCTCATCGACGAACAGGGCATCGTGCGCTCCAAGGGGCTCGTGAATTCGCGCGAACACCTCGAGAGCCTGCTGGTGGCCAAGGAAACCGGCTATGTGAGCATCCAGCAGTATCTCGGTGAGCGCCAGCCGGCGCCGGCGACCACGCATGGGGACGATCCAGGGGGGCACAGCCGATGACGCAGGCGAGCATGTTCGACCGGGTGGTGGAGCGCCTCACCCGCCGGGTCGCCCAGAAGAGCTCACGCCGAAGCTTTCTCGCCCGGCTGGGCACGGCGCTGGCGGGCGGGGCACTGCTGCCGCTGCTGCCGGTGGACCGCAGCGGCCGGCTGAAGCGCGCCCACGCCCAGGCCTTCGCCGAACAGGCCCAGACCCAGGACGATACCGCCTGCAACTACTGGCGCTACTGTGCCATGGACGGCTATCTCTGCACCTGCTGCAATGGCGCGGTGAACGCCTGCCCGCCCGGCTCCGAGCCCTCGCCCACCTCCTGGGTGGGGAGCTGCATCAATCCCGACGACGGCCAGACCTATCTCATCGCCTACCGCGACTGCTGCGGCAAGGGCGTGTGCGGCCGCTGCCCGTGCCTCTCCACCGAGGGTGAGATGCCGGTCTACCGCCCGCAGCTCTCCAACGACATCGACTGGTGTTTCGGTGCCCGGAGCATGGTCTATCACTGCACCACCGCGGGGCTGGTGGGGCGCGCCTAAGCTCCTGCTGGTGCTCGCGCTGAGCCTGGCGCTTGCCGGCACCGCCCTTGCTGAAACGGATCGGGTGACGCCGGTGCAGGAGGATTATGCCCGCAACTGCCAAGGCTGCCATCGCGCCGACGGCATGGGCGCCTTCGGCAGCGTCCCCCGGCTTAGGGGCTTCGTCGGCCTCTTCACCCAGCTGCCCGAGGGCCGCGACTATCTCATCCGGGTGCCCGGTGTGGTGTGGGCGATGCTGGATGATGAGCGCCTCACGCGGCTCATGAACTGGCTGCTTGCCACCTACAGTCCCGAGGAACTCGCCCCCGACTTCCGCCCCTACAGCGTCGACGAGATCCGCCGCGCCCGCAAACGCCCGCTCGCTGACGTTCAGCAGGTGCGCGCGCGCCTGATCGTCGAACTGCAGCGCCGCGGCCTCGTGCCACCCGGGGAGGACGGGCTGGTGTCAGCCCGCCGGGCGGAGTGACCGGCTGCCGCGGCGGCCTTTGCCGCGCTGCGAAAAGCCGCTAGAGAGCCGCGCGAACGCGGCAATCCGTGACAGTCCGGAGATTCCTGCATGGCCAAGATCAAGGTCGTCAATCCCGTCGTCGAGCTCGACGGCGACGAGATGGCGCGGATCATCTGGCACATGATCCGCGAGCGCCTGATCCTGCCCTTCCTGGACATCCAGCTGATCTACTACGATCTCTCGATCCAGAACCGCGACGCCACCGAGGACCGCATCACCGTCGAAGCGGCCGAGGCCATCAAGCGTTACAATGTCGGCGTCAAGTGCGCCACCATCACGCCTGATGAAGCCCGGGTCGAGGAATTCGGCCTCAAGAAGATGTGGCGCTCGCCCAATGGCACCATCCGCAACATCCTGGGCGGCACCGTCTTCCGCGAGCCCATCATCTGCCGTAACGTGCCACGGCTGGTGCGCACCTGGACCAAGCCCATCGTCATCGGCCGCCATGCCTTCGGCGATCAGTACAAGGCCACCGATGTGCCGATTCCCGGCCGCGGCCGGCTGACCCTCCGGTTCGAGCCGGAAGACGGCGGCGAGGTGCAGGAGTGGGAGGTCCACCACTTCCCCGGCCCGGGCATCGCCCTGGGGATGTTCAACCAGGACGACAGGATCCGCGACTTCGCCCGCGCATGCTTCAACTACGGGCTCGAGCGGGGCTATCCGGTCTATCTCTCGACCAAGAATACGATCCTCAAAGTCTACGACGGGCGTTTCAAGGACATCTTCCAGGAGATCTACGAGAAGGAATACAAGGAACGCTTCGAGGCTAAGGGAATTCACTATGAGCACCGCCTGATCGACGACATGGTGGCGGCAGCGCTCAAGTGGGAAGGCGGCTTCGTCTGGGCGTGCAAGAACTATGACGGCGACGTCCAGTCCGACGCCGTCGCCCAGGGCTTCGGCTCCCTCGGCCTGATGACCTCGGTGCTGATGACCCCCGACGGTCGCACCGTCGAGGCGGAGGCGGCCCACGGTACCGTCACCCGCCACTACCGCCTGTGGCAGCAGGGCAAGGAGACCTCCACCAACCCCATCGCCTCCATCTTCGCCTGGACCCGCGGCCTGGCCCACCGCGGGCGGCTCGACGGCACGCCTGAGGTGGTGCGCTTTGCCGAGACCCTCGAGCGGGTGTGCATCGACACGGTGGAGTCGGGCCGGATGACCAAGGACCTGGCGCTGCTGATCGGCCCCGATCAGCCCTGGCTCACCACCACCCAGTTCATGGATGAGATCGAGGCGGAACTGCGCCGGCGCCTGGGCGCCTGAGGTCCCGATCGGGGGCGGTGCCAGGGCCGCCCCCGACGCCCGCACATCTCATCTCCCCACACCCGCAGGGGCGCCGGGGTCAGCTCCCGTCACCGGCACCGAAGGGCCGGTTCTCGGGCCACAGGCGGGCGATGTCCGCCACCGCGGGCCTGGGCGGCAGCGCCTGTTCAGCCTTGGGGGTGCCCACATAGATGATGGCGACGATGCGCCCTGTTGCCGGCAGGCCCAGTCCTTGCCGCACCGTCGGGCTGTAGGCGGGAAAGCCGGTGGCCCATTTGGCACCGAAGCCGGTAGCATGGATCGCCACCAGCAGATTCTCCACCGCTGCGGCCACCGCTTCGATCTGTTCGATCTCGGGAATCTTGGGATGATCGGGCCGCAGTTCCGCCCAGGCGATCAGCACCAGCGGCACCCGCAGGGGGTTGGTGCGCATCTTCTCGAGCTCGCCGGGAGGTGGCGAATCGCGCTCGCTCAAAAGCGCCCGTTCCAACAATGAGGCGAGCTTGCGGCGCCCCTCGCCGCGGACGATGAGAAAGCGGAAGGGCACCAGCTTGCCGTGGTCGGGTGCGGCTGCCGCCGCCTCGAGCCAGCGGGCGAGGGTAGCATCATCCGGCCCGGGCTCGCCCAGCTTGGGCAGCGGCACGGTGCGACGTCCCAACAGCGCCTCAAAGGCCTCCACCGCTTTTCTCCCTCAGCTGGCCGCCTGGCCGCGGGTTGCGGCGGCCGTCATTTGGTCAAAACATTCAAGCGCCTTGGCGGCATAGATGGTGGCGGGCCCACCCCCCATCTCTACCGCCACTCCGAGAGCCTCCAGAAGCTCCTCGCGGGTTCCTCCGAGCCGCACGAAGGCACGGGCGTGGAACACGATGCAACCCTCACAGCGAATGCACACGGCTATCGCCAGGGCCATCAGCTCCTTCACCCGGTGCGTGAGCGTCCCGTCGGTGGCGGTGGCACGCACCAGACGTCGGAAGGCCTCCATGGGGGCGCCACCGTCGCGATACAAGCTCCGGGCCCGGGCCACATAGGCCTGTTCCAACGCCAGCCAGTCACTCATGCTGCTCCCCCTCTTATGCGCAAATGCGAAACCACGGGGGTGGTGCCCGCCGCTCCGGCCCCCGTCAAGGCCGCCGTTGCCGGACCATCAGGGCAGCAGCACGGTGGCACCCACGGTGCGGCGCGCTTCCAGCGCCCGATGGGCCTCCGCCACCTGATCCAGCGGAAACCGCTGGCCGATCTCGATGCGCACCACGCCGCTTGCCACCACCTCGATCACGTCGCGGGCGTGTTCCAGCAGCAGCTCGCGCGTGCGGGTGTAGACGAACAGTGTGGGGCGGGTGAGGAACAGCGCCCCCTTCTTGGCAAGCAGGCCGATGTCGAACGGCTCCACCGGCCCGCTGGCATTGCCGAAGCTCACCATCAGCCCCAGCGGCCGCAGACAGTCCAAGGACTTGAGGAAGGTGGCACGTCCCACCCCGTCGTAGACCACCGGCAGTTTCTCGCCGCCGGTGAGGGCCTCCACCCGCGCGACGAAGTCCTCGCGGCTGTAGTTGATGGGATGGTCGCAGCCGTGGGCGCGGGCAAGCTCGGCCTTGGCGTCGCTGCCGACGGTGCCGATCACCACCGCCCCCAGATGCTTGGCCCACTGACAGGCGATCAGCCCGACACCACCGGCGGCCGCATGGAACAGGATCCAGTCGCCCGGCTTCACCTCATAGGTGCGGCGCAGCAGATAGCGCACCGTCATCCCCTTGAGCATCATCGCCGCCGCCACCTCGTCGGGGATGGAGTCGGGGATCGGCACCAGCACCTCCGCCGGCATGGTGCGCACATCGCAGTAGGCCCCAAGCGGCCCGGTGCCATAGGCCACCCGCTGGCCCACCTGCAGGAAGTCGACCCCCTCGCCCACTTCCTCCACCACGCCGCAGGCCTCGAAGCCGGGGGTGAAGGGCAGCTGCGGCGGCGGATAGAGGCCGGTGCGGAAGTAGACATCGATAAAGTTGAGGCCGATGGCGGTATGCCGCACCCGCACCTCCCCCGGCCCCGGCGGCGGCGGGTCGTACTCCTCGATTTCCAGCACCTCGGGACCGCCGTGCCGCCGCACCACCACCCGTCGTGCCATGATCCGCCTCCCCTGTCGCTGATCTCACACCCTGCGACGGCGGTTCAGCCCTCGCCCCGCACCCGGCCGATCATGGCCCCGAGCGGCGCGCCGCCGAAGATGTGCACGTGGAAATGCCCCACCTCCTGATTGGCATCGGCGCCATTGTTGGCGAGAAAGCGATAGCCCCGCGCCTCGAGGCCAAGCTCGGCGGCGGTGCGCCCCACTGCCCGGAAGAAACCGGCGATCTCCTCATCGCTGGCGCGGCGGTGGAAGTCGATCATGTTGACATATTTGCCCTTGGGAATGACCAGCACATGGACCGGCGCGCGCGGGTTGATGTCGTGGAAGGCGAGGGCGTAATCGTCCTCATAGACCTTCCGGCAGGGGATCTCGCCGCGGAGGATCTTTGCGAAGACGTTGTTATCGTCGTACACCGGCTCCATGCTGCACCTCCCTCGCCGTCGCCACCACAGCCGACAAACGCCAAGCGCCCTGCCCTGTCAAGCGCGGCCGCCGCTGGCGACCCCGGCGGGGGGCGTCGCACCGCGGTTGACCCGCGGCCTCCGCAACCTAGAATGCCGGGCGGCCGCGGCCCCGCGCCCCGGCCGGTCGATCGCACCGATCCCTTATGGACCATCCCGCCATGTCCCCATCCTTCCGGCGCCGTCCCGACGCAGCGCTCGTGCTGGAGGACGGCAGGGCGTTTCTCGGCCATGGCTGCGGCCAGCCGGGCCGGGCGGTGGGGGAGCTGGTCTTCAACACCGCCATGACCGGCTATGAGGAGATCCTCACCGATCCCTCCTACGCCGCCCAGATCATCACCTTCACCTTCCCCCACATCGGCATCGTCGGCGCCAACGCCGAGGACCACGAGGCCACCACCCCGGTGGTGCGCGGCATGGTGGCGCGCGCCTCCATCGCCGATCCCTCCAACTGGCGTGCGGCCGAGTCCCTCGGCCGCTGGCTCGAACGCCACGGTCTCTTTGCCGTCACCGGCATCGACACCCGCCGGCTGACCCGCATCCTGCGTCAGGAGGGCTTCAAGAACGCCGCCATCGCCTATGACCCTTCGGGTGCGCTCGACCTCGAGGAGCTTGCCCGCATGGCCCGCGACTGGCCGGGGATCGTGGGCATGGACCTGGTGGATGAGGTCAGCTGCCGCCAGCGCTATGAGTGGTACGAGGGGCTGTGGCGCTGGCCCGAGGGCCATGCCGCCACCACCCCGGATGGGCCGCGGGTGGTGGTGGTGGACTATGGGGTCAAGCGCAACATTCTGCGCTCGCTGGTCTCCGCCGGCTTCCGCGTGACCGTGGTGCCGGGGCGCACGGCAGCAGCCGACATCCTCGCGCTCAAGCCCGACGGCGTGCTGCTCTCCAACGGTCCCGGCGATCCCGCCGCCACCGGCCGCTGGGCGGTGCCGCAGATCCGAGCACTTCTGGATGCCGGTATGCCTCTCTTCGGCATCTGTCTCGGCCATCAGATGCTGGGCCTCGCCCTGGGTGCGCGCACCGTGAAGATGCCCTTCGGTCACCACGGCGCCAACCATCCGGTGCAGGAGCTGGCCAGCGGCCGGGTGGAGATCACCAGCCAGAACCATGGCTTTGCCATCGCCGATGAGGGGCTGCCGGCGGGGATCGAGGTCACCCACCGCTCCCTCTTCGACGGCACCATCCAGGGGATCCGCGCCCTCGACCGGCCGGCCTTCTCGGTCCAGTTCCATCCCGAGGCCTCACCCGGTCCCCACGACGCCCACCAGCTGTTCCACCGGTTCCGCACCCTCGTCGAACGCGGCGGGAGCTGACCCGTGCCCAAACGTACCGACCTCCGCTCCATCCTGGTGATCGGCGCCGGGCCGATCATTATCGGCCAGGCGTGCGAGTTCGACTATTCCGGCAGCCAGGCGTGCAAGGCCCTCAGGGCCGAGGGCTATCGGGTGGTGCTGGTCAACTCCAACCCCGCCACCATCATGACCGACCCGGAGATGGCCGACGCCACCTATGTGGAGCCCATCACGCCGGAATTCGTGGAAAAGATCATCGCCCGCGAGCGCCCCGATGCGCTCCTGCCCACCATGGGCGGCCAGACGGCCCTCAATGTAGCCCGCACCCTGGCCGTGGAAGGGGTGCTGGAACGCTACGGCTGCGAGCTCATCGGCGCCTCGCTTGAGGCCATCGAGAAGGCCGAGGACCGCGAGAAGTTCCGCGCGGCTATGGCCCGGATCGGCCTGGAGATGCCGAAGAGCGCCATCGCCCGCACCATGGCGGAGGCGCGGGCGGCGCTCGAACAGGTGGGCCTGCCGGCCATCATCCGCCCGTCCTACACCCTGGGCGGTACCGGCGGTGGTGTGGCCTACAACCGCGAGGAGTTCGAGGAGATCGCCCGGGCCGGATTGGATGCCTCGCCCATCAGCGAGATCCTCGTGGAGGAGTCGGTGCTGGGGTGGAAGGAGTACGAGATGGAGGTGGTCCGCGACCGCGCGGACAACTGCATCATCGTCTGCTCCATCGAGAACATCGACCCCATGGGCATCCACACCGGCGACTCGGTCACGGTGGCACCGGCGCTGACCCTCACCGACAAGGAATATCAGCGCATGCGCGATGCTGCGATTGCGGTGCTGCGCGAGATCGGTGTCGATACCGGTGGCTCCAATGTGCAGTTCGCGGTGGATCCGGCCAGCGGCCGCATGGTGGTGATCGAGATGAATCCGCGGGTCTCCCGCTCCTCGGCGCTGGCCTCCAAGGCGACCGGCTTTCCCATCGCCAAGGTGGCGGCGCGGCTGGCGGTGGGCTACACCTTGGATGAGATCCAGAACGACATCACCCGCACCACACCGGCCTCGTTCGAGCCCACCATCGACTATGTGGTGGTGAAGATGCCGCGCTTCGCCTTCGAGAAATTTCCCGAGACGGAGCCGCTGCTCACCACCTCCATGAAATCGGTGGGCGAGGTGATGGCCATCGGCCGCACCTTCGAGGAGGCGCTGCAGAAGGCCTATCGCGGCCTCGAGACCGGTCTTTCCGGCCTCGATGAAGTGGAGCTGCCGGCGGAGCAGGACGAGCGCATCGCTGCCCTCGAGGCGGCCCTTGCGCGCTTTACTCCCGACCGGCTGCGCCATGTGGCGCAGGCCTTCCGCGAGGGGTTTTCGCTTGCGCGGGTGCGCGAGCTTACCGCCTACGACCCCTGGTTCCTGGAGCGCATCCGCGAGCTGGTGGCGGTGGAAGAGCGCATCCGCCGCGAAGGCCTGCCGACGGATCCGGAGGAGCTGCGCCATCTCAAGTCGCTGGGCTTTTCCGACCGGCGCCTGGCGGCCCTGGCCGGCCTCGAGGAGGCCGAGGTGCGCCGGCGGCGCCAGGCCCTCGGTGTCCATCCGGTGTTCAAGCGGGTGGACACCTGTGCCGCCGAATTCCCTGCGGAGACGGCCTATCTCTACAGCACCTACGAGCTGCCACCGGCCCGCGGCGTCCCGCCCGAGGATGAGGCCGCGCCCTCCGCCCGGCGCAAGGTGATCATCCTCGGCGGCGGTCCCAACCGCATCGGCCAGGGGATCGAATTCGACTATTGCTGCGTCCATGCCGCCTTCGCCCTGCGCGATGCCGGCATCGAGAGCATCATGGTCAACTGCAATCCGGAGACCGTCTCCACCGATCCGGACACTTCCGACCGCCTCTATTTCGAGCCCCTTACCGCCGAGGACGTGCTCGAGATCTGCCGCATCGAGGCAAGCCGCGGCGAGCTTCTGGGGGTGATCGTCCAGCTGGGCGGCCAGACCCCCCTCAAGATCGCCCGCGCCCTCGAAGCCGCCGGCATCCCCATCCTCGGCACCGCCTATGACGCCATCGATCTCGCCGAGGACCGCGACCGCTTCCACCAGCTGCTGGAGCGCCTCGGCCTGCGCCAGCCGCCGAGCGATGTCGCCACCTCGCTTGCCGAGGCCGAGGCCAAGGTGGCGCGCATCGGCCTGCCGGTGTTGATCCGCCCCTCCTATGTACTGGGCGGGCGGGCCATGCGCATCGTCGCCACCATGGAGGAGCTGCGCGAGTTCTTCGCCGAGGCGGCGGCCGCCTCGGAATACGGACCGGTGTTGATCGACCGCTATCTGCAGGAGGCCACCGAGGTAGACGTGGATGTGGTGGCCGATGGCCATCACGTCTATGTGGCCGGCATCATGGAACACATCGAGGAGGCCGGCATCCATTCGGGCGATTCCGCCTGTTCGCTGCCGCCCTTCTCGCTGCCGGACGGGGTGCGGGCCACCATCGCCGACCAGGCCACCCGGCTTGCCCGGGCGCTGGATGTGTGCGGGCTCATGAATGTGCAGATGGCGGTCAAGGACGGCGAGATCTACATCCTCGAGGTCAACCCCCGGGCCAGCCGCACCGTCCCCTTCGTCGCCAAGGCCACCGGCGTGCCCATCGCCCGCATCGCCACCCTGGTGATGGCGGGCCGCCCACTCGCCGACTTCAAGCTCAGCCCGAAGCCCCTGCCCCATGTGGCGGTCAAGGAGGCGGTGTTCCCGTTCGAGCGCTTTCCCGGGGCCGATGTGATCCTCGGACCGGAGATGAAGTCCACCGGCGAAGTCATGGGCCTCGATGACGATTTCGGCGCCGCCTATCTCAAGGCCCAGGTTGCCGCCGGCAACCGCCTGCCGCGCCAGGGCCGGGTGTTCCTGTCGGTGCGGGATGCCGACAAGCCGCAGCTTGTGCCCATCGCCCGCGAGCTCGCCGCCCTCGGCTATCGGCTGCTGGCCACCCGCGGCACCGCCGCCCACCTGGAGGCGGCGGGGCTCGAGGTGGAGACCGTTCATAAGGTCTATGAGGGCCGGCGGCCGCATGTGGTGGACCGGCTCAAGGACGGTGACATCCATCTTGTGATCAACACCGTCCAGGGGGCCAAAGCCACCCGCGACAGCTATTCCCTGAGACGTACCGCCCTCTTGATGCGGGTTCCCTACTACACCACCATGGCCGGTGCGCGCGCGCTGGTGCGGGCGCTGGCGCGGTTGCACCACGGGGAGCTTACGGTGCGGCCGTTGCAATCGTACTATGCCGCGATAGAGTCGGTGGCGGCATCGTGACGCCCCGGCATGGGGCGTTTTTCCCCAGACCCGTAGCACGGATTACGACCGGCCATGTCGAATCGCATTCCGATGACGCCGGAAGGCTATGCGCGTCTCCAGGAGGAGCTCAAGCGCCTGAAGACGGTGGAGCGCCCGGCCATCATCCGGGCCATCGCCGAAGCGCGGGCCCACGGGGATCTCTCGGAGAACGCCGAATACCACGCCGCGCGCGAGCGCCAGAGCTTCATCGAGGGACGGGTGATGGAGCTCGAGGATAAGCTCGCCCGTGCCGAAGTGATCGACGTGGCCAAGCTCGCCGGCGAAAAGCGCATCATGTTCGGCGCCACCGTGCGGCTGGTGGATGAGGAGACCGACGAGGAGGTCACCTATCGCATCGTCGGCCCCGAGGAGGCGGATGTGGCCAAGGGCCTGCTGTCGATCCACGCCCCCTTGGCGCGGGCGCTTATCGGCAAGGAGGCGGGGGATCGCGTGGAGGTGGAAACCCCGCGGGGCACCCGCTACTTCGAGATCCTGGAAGTGCGCTATGTGTGACCGTCCGGAGACGTCCCCATGTCCACCCCGCGCCATGTCAAGGTGCTGATCCTGGGCTCCGGTCCCGCCGGCTACACCGCCGCCATCTACGCCGGCCGCGCCAATCTCCGGCCGGTGGTGATCCAGGGCCTGCAGCCGGGCGGCCAGCTCACCATCACCACCGATGTGGAGAACTATCCGGGCTTCGCCGAGCCGGTGCAGGGCCCGTGGCTGATGGAGCAGATGCAGAAGCAGGCGGAGCGCTGCGGCGCGGAGCTGGTGTTCGATACCGCCGTGCGGGTGGAGCTCGGCCGCCGCCCCTTCCGGGTGGAGACCGACGGCGGCCTCACCTTCACCTGCGATGCCCTCATCATCGCCACCGGCGCCGTCGCCCGCTGGCTCGGGCTCGAGAGCGAGCGCCGCTTCATGGGTCACGGCGTGTCCGCCTGCGCCACCTGTGACGGCTTCTTCTTCCGCGGCAAGCCGGTGGCGGTGGTGGGCGGCGGCAACACCGCCGTCGAAGAAGCCCTCTATCTTGCACAGATGTGCGAGAAGGTCACCCTCATCCACCGGCGCGATCAGCTGCGGGCGGAGAAGGTGCTGCAGCAGCGCCTCTTTGCCAATCCGAAGATCGAGGTGCTGTGGGACCATGTGGTGGATGAGATCCTCGGCGAGGAGAGCCCGGCCCCGCATGTCACCGGCGTGCGGGTGCGCCATGTGAAGACCGGTGCTACCCAGGTGCTGCCGGTGGAGGCGGTATTCATCGCCATCGGCCACGATCCCGCCACCGAGCTCTTCCGGGGCCAGTTGGAGATGGACCAACAGGGCTATATCGTTACCGCGTGCGACTCCACCCGCACCAGCGTGCCCGGCGTATTCGCCGCCGGCGATGTGCAGGATCGGGTCTATCGCCAGGCGGTGACGGCCGCCGGCACCGGCTGCATGGCCGCCCTCGAGGCGGAAAAGTATCTGGCGGAGCTGGAGGAGCCGGCGGTGACCTGAGCGCCCGTCCGACCGCGGGCGACGGTTCGGGGGATGGACGGTGGTCAACTGGGATCGCATCCGCGTCTTCCTCGCGGTGGCCGAGGCGGGCAGCTTCACCCGGGCGGCGGAGCGGCTGGGACTGAGCCAGTCGGCGGTCTCGCGCCAGATCGGCGCGCTCGAGGAGGACCTGGGGGTGACCCTGTTCCACCGCCACGCCCGCGGGCTGGTGCTGACCGAACAGGGTGAGCTGTTGCTGGAAGTGGCGCGGGAGATGGCCGAGCGCATGCACCGCGCCCAGGCGCTCCTGTCGGAAAGCCGCGACCGGCCGGCGGGGCATCTGCGGGTCAACACCACCGTCGGCCTCGGCACTGTCTGGCTCACTTCGCACCTGGCGGAATTCTACGAGCGCTATCCCGAGATCACCGTCTCCCTGATCGTCACCGATACCGACCTGGACCTCACCCTGCGCGAAGCCGATGTGGCCATCCGCATGCACCGCCCACGCCACCCCGATCTCGTCCAAAGGCGGCTGATGACCGGCCATACCCACATCTACGCCTCGCGCGACTATCTCGAGAAATACGGCCGCCCCGAGACCCCCGACGAACTCGACCGCCATCGTCTGGTGGCCTATGGCGAGGAGCCCGCGGGCGTGCCGGTGCCCGCGCTCAACTGGGTGCTGGTGGCGGGGCGCGAGCCGGGCGATCCGCGCCCACCCCGCAAGGCCACGCTCACCATCAACAATGTCTACGGCATGCTGCGGGCGGCCGAGCGCGGCGTCGGCCTGGCCTCGCTGCCGGACTATCTCGCCTATCGCAGCTATCGCCTCGAACGGGTGCTGCCCGATCTCGAGGGCCCGACCTTCACCGCCTACTTCATCTATCCGAGCGAACTGCGCCACAGCAAACGGGTCGCCGTCTTCCGCGATTTCCTGTTGGAAAAGGTGGCCGAACAGCCGGTGTGGTGAGGTGCCGCCACACCGGGCCGTGATTCGGGGCGATCCCGGCGGCAGCCCGGCTTGAAGCCCGCCCTGAAACGCCCCTTCTCTGCCGGGGAAGCCGCGCCCGGGAGATCCGCCCGTGCCCACCAGCCGCACCGCCGTCTTCCGCCGCATCGTGCGCGACCACATGGCACCGCCGCCGGTGGTGGTGGCTCCCGGCACCAGTGCGGCGGAGACGGTGGCGCGGATGGTGGAAGCGCGCGCCTCGGCGGCGGTGGTGGCGGATGCCGACGGCCGCATCCGCGGCATCCTCACCGAGCAGGACGTGGTGCGCCGCATCGCCTGCCGGCGCATTGGCGAGCGCCCGGTGGACGGCTTCACCACCGCCCCGGTCCTGACCATCCCGGCCGAGGACCGGCTCTACAAGGCGATCGGCTTCATGCGCCGCATGCGCCTGCGGCACATGCCGGTGGTGGATGCCGCCGGCCGGCTGGTGGGCATGCTCTACCTGCACGAGGCGCTGGCGGTGGCGGCGGGGCCGCTGGTGGACGACATCGACCGCCTCACCCATGAGGACACCCTGGCAGGGCTGGGGCAGGTCAAGCAGGCGCAGGTGGATGTGGCCGAACGGCTGCTGGCTGACGGCGTACCAGCGCCCGAGATCCAGGAGCTCATCTCCGACATCAATCTCGATCTGCATCGGCGGGTGCTGCGGCTGGTGCTGGCGGAGATGCGCGAGGAGGGCTGGGGCGAGCCGCCGGTCGCTTTCTGCGCGCTGGTGATGGGATCTGGCGGGCGCGGCGAGAGCCTGTTGTTTCCCGACCAGGACAATGGCTTCATCCTGGCCGACTATGCCGACGACCGCCACGGCGCTATCGACCCGTGGTTCATCGAACTGGCCGAGCGCTTCACCCGGCGCCTGGCCGAGCTCGGTTTTGCCTACTGCCGCGGTGGGGTGATGGCCACCAACCCGCTCTGGCGCAAGACCCTCTCCCAGTGGAAGGCGCAGGTGCGGCTGTGGATGCGGCGGCTGCACGAGATGATGCTGCGCTCGTGCGACATCTTCTTCGATTTCCGCCCGGTTTTCGGCGCTCTTGAGCTGGGCCGTGAGCTCAGGGCGTTCGTGACCGAGGAGGCCGCCACCAACCGCCCGTTCCTCTATCAGATGTTCGAGGTGCAGGCGGACCACCGCCCCGCCATCGGCCTCTTTGGCCGGCTGGTGACGGAGCGGGAGGATCCCGCCCACCGCGGCCAGATCCACTTGAAGTATGGCGGCACCCTGCCGCTGGCCGAGGCGGTGCGGCTTCTGGCGCTGCGCCATCGGGTGGCGGAGACCAACACCCTCCAGCGCCTAAGGGCGCTGCGCAGCCAGGGGGTGTTGCAGCCGGATGAGGCCGAGGAGCTGGAGAGTGCCTGGACCTTCCTCACGGGGCTGGTGCTGCGCACCCAGCTCGCCGACTTCCGCGCCGGCCGCACGCCGGGCTACTGGCTGGATCCGCGTACCCTCAGCCGGCGCGAACGACGGCGGCTGCGCGAGGATTTCCGCACCATCGACGCCTTCCGCACGCGGGTGAAGGCGGAACTCACCGGCCGCCTTCTGGGCTAGCAGCCCCGGCGGCATCCGCCTGTGGCGCATCGCCGGCTGTGGGGGCGGCCCGATCGACCGCACGCGCGAGGAAGCGGCCGAGGCGGCGGGCGAAGGCACCTGGATCCGGCAGCGGCTCGCCCTCCACCACCCGCGCCTGGTCCAAGAGCAGCCGCGCGAGCTCGTCGAACTCGAGGCTGCGGCGCGCATCCCCGATCATCCCCGCCATCGCCACCAGGAGCGGATGGCGCGGGTTGTACTCGAGGATCCGCCGCGGCGGCGGGCTGACGGGACCATGGCGTCGCAGCAGGCGCTCGAGGGCGGGATCGGGCGCGTATTCCGGCACCACCAGACAGGCCGGACTGTCGGCCAGCCGTCGGGACGGGCGCACATCCGCCACCTCCTCTCCCAGCGCTGACTTGAGGCGGGCGGTGAGCTTCGCAAGCTCGCCCGCGGCGAGTGCCGGTTCAGCCTCTTCCCGCGGCGCCTCGCCGATGCCGGCGAAGTCCACCTCGCCCTTGGCCAGCGAGACGAACCGGTGGCCCTTGTAGGATTCCACCCGCTCCAGCCAGAACGGATCGACGGCGTCGTCCAGGAGCAGCACTTCGATGCCGCGCGCACGCGCCGCCTCCAGCTGGGGATGGTGCCGCAGGCTCGCCGCATCCTCGCCGGTGAGCACATAGATGGCCTTCTGGCCCTTCACCATGCGGCTGAGATAGGAGTCCAGGTCGGTCCAGCCCTCATCCCGGGTGGTGCGAAAGCGGGCCAGGGCGAGGATGCGCTCGCGCCACTCGCCCTCTTCCAGCAGCCCCTCCTTGAGCACCGGTCCGAACTCGCACCACCAGTCGCTCCAGGAGGGACGTTCGCCCTCACCTCCCTCGCGCTGCGCCAGGCGGGCGAGCTCGTCCAGGATCCGCCGGATCAGGGTGCGGCGGATCTTTGCCACCACCGCATCGTGCTGCAGCGTCTCGCGCGAGACATTCAGGGGCAGATCCTCGCTGTCCACCACCCCCACCACAAAGCGCAGCCACCGCGGCAGCAGTCCCTCGAGCCCGTCGGTGACGAACACCCGCCGGACGTAGAGCCTCACCCCGTGGCGCCGGTGCGGGTCGAACAGATCGAAGGGCCGGCGCTCGGGGATGAACAGGAGCGCACTCCAGGCAAGCTGCCCTTCCATCCGCAAATGCAGCCGCGCATAGGGCCGGTCGAAACTGTGGGCCACGTGGCGATAGAATTCCACATAGGCCTCGTCCGAGATCTCCTGCGGCGGCCGGGTCCAGATGGCGCTCGCGCGGTTGATCTGACGCCGCTGTTGCAGGCTGGTGCGGCTTTCACCTGCGGCCGGCTCCACCTCGAGGAAGATGGGAAAGGCGATGTGATCACAATAGCGCCGGATCACCTCCTCGATGCGCAAGGGGTTGAGGAATTCGTCGGCATCGGCCTTGAGGTGGAGGGTGACGGCGGTCCCCCGCGGCGGTACCGTCTCGGCCTCCTCCACCAGATAGCCGCTGCGGCCGTCCGATGCCCACACCCAGCCCCGCTCTTCACCGGCACGGCGCGAGACCACCACCACCCGATCGGCCACCATGAAGGCGGCATAGAAGCCTACGCCGAAGCGGCCGATGAGCTCGAGATCACGCGTGCGCTCGCCGGTGAGTTCGGCCACGAAGCGGGCGGTGCCGGAGCGGGCGATGGTGCCGAGGTTGCGCTCCAGCTCCTCGCGGTTCATGCCGATGCCATTGTCCCGCACCGTGATCAGGCGCTTGCCCCGATCCAGCAGGATCTCAATGCGGAACTCGGGATCCTCGCCCAAGAGTTCGGGCTCGGACAGGGAGAGATAGCGCAGCCGGTCGCAGGCATCAGAGGCGTTGGAGATGAGCTCCCGTAGGAACACCTCGCGATGGCGGTAGAGCGAGTTGACCACGATGTCGAGCACGCGCCCGACATCGGCCTCGAAGGGCTTGGGCGTAGCACTCATGAATGTGCGCGCTCCCTCGCTGGCAGAGGCCCCACCACTCCGCCCGCTAGAGTGGGAATCCTTACGCGCCAGTTCAACGCGCCCCGATCACCACCGGCCCATGGCGGCACGCCCCCTCAGGGGCCGGGGCGCCGCGTGGGGGTGCCGCCTTGTCGCACCACCACCTCCACCCCGACGGGCGTAGGGTCGAAGGCCGCCACCAGCGCCACCCGCAGACAATGGCGGTAGGAGTCGGGATCGCGGCGGCAGGCCTGATCAAACACCCCGCCCTTGAGACGGTACGGGCGGCCCCGCTGGGCGGCACCCAGAAGCACACGATAGGGCACGTTCGCGTTCCACCGTCCCGAACCCGCGCCCGCGGGCGCGCCTGCAGGCGCCGAGGTCACCTGCCACAGCAGCTGGAAAGTGGGCCGATCGCCGGCTCGGATCTGCCGCCAGACGGTGGCGGGAAGGCGCGTGCCGGAATCCCCATCGGCAACGGTGAGGCTGGTGTCGCTCCAGTCGCTGCCGGGGCAATCGCGCCAGGCCCCGCACCACAGCACGAAGCGGACACGTGTGCGCGCTTGCGCTGCCGCGACGCCGTTTTCCAGCACCCGATACTGATCGATCCAGGCCACCACCCGCAGCTCCGGCTGGCCCACGCAGAGGCGGGCCAGTTGGTCGACCTGGTCCTCGAAGAAGAGGTGGGCACAGCGCCCCCAGGGGATGGGCGCCCAGAGGGTGGCGCCCACCCGCCGCATCTCGCCCGGCCGCAGCTCGGGCAGGTCCACCTCGCCGAGGCGCCGCCCCTCCCCCACCAGCCACAGCTCGAGACGTCCTGCCGGGGTGGTCCGGGTGGGTGGTCCCCACCGGGCCTCGGGATGGGCGACGGTGAGCTCGAAGCCGTAGGCACCCGCTCCCACGAGCCGGGTGGCGACAGCACTCCGGACCACTGGCAGGAGCGCGCCGTCGGCCTCTTCGCCTGGAGCCGCACCGGGGTCTTCCGGTGGTGTGTCCATCGCCCCTTCGCCCGCCCCTGCACCGCCCGTCACGGTGAAACAGGCGCTGGCGCGGGCCAGCGGCAGCCTACCCTCGCCACCCCGGCGGGGGACCACCAGCACCTGATAGCAGCGCCGCCCGGGGGTGCGCACCTCGCGCGCGGGAACCCGCTTGCTGCGGGTGATGGCCTCGCCCGGCCGCGGCCGGGCGCGACCGCGGAAGTTCACGGCAAAGGCCACATCCCCGCCCGCCTCGCCCGCGCGCACGAACAGCACCCGCAGCGCCGGGGCGCGTCGCTCGCCCGTATTGCGCAGGGTGACCGCCACCCGCACACGCTCGCCCGGCGCCACCCGCTCGGGCCGAAAGCGCACATCCTCCAGGAGAATGCTGGCTTCTGCTGCCAGCGACCACAGCCCCAGGAGCAGCAGCGCGGCCCATCCCATCGGCTGCCGCATGAGCTCCCTCCCGGTGAGACGGCTACGGCTGTACTCTAATGAAATCCGGGGTGCGGCGGAAGCTGGGGCTACCACCAGGCGTCGCGGGCGGCCGCCAGCGCCATGGCCGCCCGCAGATAGTGAAGGCGCAGCGCCGGCAGTGGAAAGCGGCGGAGCGGCCGGCGGAAACAGGCCGGAAGCGGCGGCTCATCCTCGCGCCCCAGGATGTCGGCGGCGGCATGCCAGCCCAGCAGCGTCGCCATGGCGATGCCGCTGCCGTGATAGGCCAGCGCCACCAGGCTCGCCGGCGGTGATTCGAGCCGCACCAGATGGGGCAGGCGGTCGCGGGCGAAGGCCACCAGCCCCCACCAACCGAACTCCGCGCGCACATGGGCGAGAGCGGGAAAGCGCTCGCGAAAGCGCGCTTCCAGCCAGGCCATGCGCCGGGCGAAGGCGCTCTCATCCCCACGGGTGCCGCCACGCGCGCCGAAGAGGATGCGCCCATCCTCCAGCAGGCGGATGTAGAACAAAAGCTCGCGGGTATCGGCCACCAGCGCCGGCTGCACCCAGCCCTGGGCCTCGCGCTCGCCGGGGGTGAGCGGGCGGGTTACCAGGATGGAGGAGAGCACCGGCAGCACCCGGCCGGCCAGCTCCGGCCGCAGCCCCTCGGGCGTCCAGCCATTGGTGGCCACCAGCACCCGCCGCGCCCGCACCGCACCGCCGGGCGTAGTCAGCCGGTGCCAGCCGCCGGCATATTCCCAGCTTACCACCGGCGTGCGCTCGTGCACCCGCGCGCCATGTTCCACCGCCGCCCGACAGAGACCGCGGAGATAGCGCAGGGGATGAAGGCCGAAGGCGTGGGGGATGTGGAGCGCGCCATAGGCCTCCGCCAACGCGATGCCGCGCGCGCGCAGCTCATCAGGGGTGAGCAGCTCGAAGCGCTCGCCCACGAGCTCGGCCACGAACGCCGCTTCGCGGGCAAGCCCGTCCACCCGCGAGGGCTTGTGCGCTACCACATATTCGCCCGCGCCCGTGGCCCTGAGGTCGATCCGGTGGGCGGCGGCCAGCTCCCGCACCAGCTCCACCGACCGGCGCTGAGCCGCGAACACGGCCCGCGCCTCCGCCACGCCGAAGCGGCGGTCGATCTCCGCCCAGTCGCGGGCGGTGCCGCCCAGGGTGCAGAAGCCGCCGTTGCGGCCCGAGGCGCCCCAGCCGATGGGGCCCGCCTCCAGCACCCGCACCTCCACATCGAACTGCCGCGCGAGCCTGAGGGCGGCTACAAGCCCGGTGTAGCCGCCGCCGATCACCGCCACCTCCGCCGTCACCTCACGCCGGAGCGGGTCCACCGCCACCGGCACCGGCCCGCCAGTGGCGTGCCAGTAGGTCGCCGGCGGGTTGGCGGGATCGTTGAGGGCGGTGTGGTAGAGCGGGCTGCCGATGGGGAATTCGAGCCGGCGTGATCTGGACATCGGCCGTGGGCGCCATAAGCCCCTCTTGGGGGTTCCGCTGCCAGAGGGAGGCTCGCGCGCGAATGGTCAAGCCCGAAGTCCCCACCGCCTATGAGCTGGCGGTGCTGGCGGGCGACCAGCCGGCCTTCCCCCACGCCGTCGCCGCCGCCGCGGCGGGAGCCGAGGATGGCACCCTCTTCTGGCGTGAGCGGGCCGATCGGCTGGAACTCGCCCTGGTGCTGGAGCCCGAGGCCGACCTCAAACAGACCCTCAAGGCCTTCTACGCCTTCCAGGTGGCCTGTGGCGATGCGCTGGGGGCCTATACCGAGGCGGCCTATCCGCTGGCGCTGCGCTGGCCGCTGGTCATCACCTTCGACATGTTCGAGCTCGCGCGCACGCCCTTGGCCTGGCCCCGCGAAACCGCCCCTGACGGCCATCCGCGCTGGATTGTCTTCGGCCTCGAGGCCGAGGTGAGCGAGCCCGATCCCGACCACGAACGGCCCGATCGCATCAGCCTGCGAGGTGCGGGGGCGCTGGAGGTGCCGGTGGCGCGCTTCGTGGAGGCGGTGGCGCGGCATTTCCTGTTCTGGTTCGACCGGCTGGAACAATATGGTTTCGCCGTGATCCAGCGGGCCTGGAATGAGCGCTGCGATGAACGCGGCCAAAGCCGGCGCCTGCAGCTTAGGACCGGCAATGTTGCCGGCACCGTGGGCGGCCTTGATGAGGCTGGGTGTTTTCGCCTGGGCGAGCGCGCCATCGGCCTGTGGGAGCTGCCGCCGGCGGTGCTGGCGGGCGAGGAGGTGTGGGCGTGAGGCTGCTTCGGACCATCCGGCTGGATGACAGCGATCTGCAGGTGTTCGAGCGGGCGGCCGAGCCCGGTGAGTGGGCGATTCCCGGCGGCTTCGCCTTCGCCCGGGATACCCCCGAGACGCTGGTGGGGCGCCGCTATCAGGCCTTTCGCCGCGGCTTTCTGGGGCTTTCGAGCTTCGGCTGGTCGACCCTGGTGCAGGTGGCACCGGTGGATGGCGCGACCCTGGATGCGCTCACCGAACGGCTCGCGCACCATTTCGTCCAGCATTACGGCGCGCCCGATCTCGCCGCCGCCCGGCCGGTGGCGCGGGCGGAGCTCGACTTCGCCTGCGAGATCGCCGACCATCCGCCGGGAACGCTGATCGTGGTGGAGCGGACGCTGGAGGAGGCGGGCGTGCGCGAGCGCTTTCGCACCATCGACCCCGGGCGGCTGCCGCCGGGGCGGGTGTTCGCCCTGGTGCCCGAAGAGGAGGACGACACGCCGTGAGCGCGGGTGGCTGGCTCGAGGCGGGGCTCGAGCTGCTGGCCCGCGATGCGCGCGGGCGCCTGGTGGTGACGGACAATTGGCTGCGCGCCCAGCTCGCACGGCCCGAGCTCACCCTGGTGGCGGAGAGCTGCCCGCAGGAACATGCGCTCCACCGGGCGCTTGCGGCCGATCCGCGCACCCCCATCACGCCGGTCACACTGCTGCGCATCCGGGATGCCGATGCGCGCGAGAACTGGGAACTCTTCGCCCGCTTTCGCGACCATCTGCTGCGCCATTCCACCCTTGAGGAGGCCTATCTCGCCCTGTTTCTCGGCGAGGTGCGGCTGCCCATGGTGTTCGCCGATGAGCTCGCGCGCCTGATCCTCGCCGCCATCCTTGCCCCATCACCCACGCCTGATCCCTTCCGCCGGCGCGCAGCGCTGCTGTTCTTCCGCCCGCACCAGGTGGCTTTCACCGAGGCCGGCGTGCTGGTGGCCGATGTCGAGGCGGTGGCGCGCCATCGACCGGATCGCGCCTTTGGCAGCCTTGGTGCCCTGGTGCAGGCGGCAGGCGGCGGACTGGTGCCGCCGGAGCTGCCGGTGCTGGGCGCCACCACGGCCACAGCCTTCCTCGACGACCCCGCACCCGAGCGTTGGGTGCTGGATCTGAGCTTCGGCCGCGAGGGGCTCGATGCCCTCTGCCGGCTCCTGGAGGCGTGGGTGCTGCGGCTGTTGGATGTGGAGGTTCGGATCCAGCCGCTCGCCCAGGTGCGGGATCAGCGTTGGCGCTGGCACGTGGGCCTCGATGCCGAGGCCACGGCGCTGCTCAACGACCTCTATCGCGGAGCGGAGGTGGACGAGACCCGCCTCGGGCGGCTTCTGGCTCTGTTTCGCCTGGACTTTCGAGAGCCGGCGGTGGTGCTGGAGGAGATGCGGGGGCGGCCGGTGTATCTCGGCCTGGCCTGCGACGAGAGCGGAAGGTTGCGGATGAAACCGCAGAACCTGCTGGTCAATCTGCCGCTTGGGCAGGCGTCCTAGCGTGGGAGGGGAAGCGGTGAACGAGGACGTGCTCAATATGAGCGTGCGCAAGTTCCTCAAGAAGTTCGGCGTGACCGCCCAGCGCGAGCTCGAGCGCGCTGTCGCCGAGGCGGTACGGGCGGGCCGGATCCCGCCGGATGCCCGGCTTTCGGTGCGGGCGACGGTGCAGGTGGAGGGTCTCGACCTCCGCTTCGAGGTGGACGGCACCCTCGAGCTCGCCTGATCCCAGGCAGGCGTGCTGTTCGGGGTGCTTTACCTCGTCGGCCGAATCCGCTTCGCTGAGGGGGTCGCTGGTCCGGGAGAGGTCCCATGCCCCGCTTTGCGGCCAATCTCTCGATGATGTTCCACGAAGTGCCCTTCCTGGAGCGCTTCGAGCGTGCCCGCGCGGCCGGCTTCCAGGCGGTGGAGTTCATGTTCCCCTACGCCTTCGATGTCGCGGCGGTGCGTCACATGCGCGATGAGGCGGCGCTGCAGGTGGTGCTGTTCAACACCCCACCAGGCGACTGGGACCGGGGCGAGCGCGGGCTTGCTGCCGTGCCGGGACGCGAAGCCGACTTCCGCCAAAGCTTCGAGCGCGCCCTCGACTATGCCGGCGAGCTCGACTGCCCGCGGCTCCATGTGATGGCCGGGGTGGTGCCGGAGGGGGTGGCGGTGGATGAGTGCGAGCGGGTGTTCATCGACAATCTCCGCTGGGCGGCGGAGCGTGCCCGGCCGCTCGGGATCCGCCTCTGCCTCGAGCCCATCAACAGCTACGACATGCCGGGCTATGTCCTCACCACCCACGAACAGGCTCGGCGCATCCTCACGGCGGTGGCACAGGAGAACGTGCGGTTCCAGTTCGACTTCTACCACACCCAGCGAATGCAGGGCGATCTCACCCGCCGCTTCGAGGAGATGCGGCCGCTGGTGGAACATGTGCAGATCGCGGGCGTGCCCGGGCGGCATGAGCCCGATGTGGGCGAGATCCACTATGAATGGATCTTCCGCCGGCTCGATGAGCTCGGCTATGCCGGCTGGGTGGGCCTGGAGTACCGCCCGCGCCACGGCACCGAGGAGGGGCTCGGCTGGCTGCGCCGCTGGCAGCAGCAGAGCACCGATACCTAGACCCACCTCTAGGCCCTCAGCGGCCGAAGCGGCGCTCGGCCTCGTGCCTGTGGGCGAGGAGCGCCATCAGCCGGCGGTCGCGCCAGCGCCGGCGTGCCGGGAGCGCCGCGGCCGGCAGCCGCTGGCGGCGTTCGTGCTCGATTTGGCTTATGAGCGGTTCGTCCCACGGCCGTGGGGTACAGCGCGGGCGCTGCAGCGCCGCCAGCAGCGCACCGTAACGCGCGACATAGTCGCGCACGCCGCCGGGCGCATTGAGGTCGATGGTCTCGAAGGGCCCCATGAAGGCCCAGCGCAGGCCGAGGCCATCGCGCACCGTCCGGTCCAGGTCCTCCACCGACACATAGCCCTCGCGCACGAGCTCGAAGGCCTCGCCCAAAAGCGCCGCCTGCAGCCGGTTGAGAACGAAGCCCGGGATCTCCCGGCGCACCCTGACCGGCACCTGCCCCGCCCGCAGCATCACCTCCTCGGCCCGCGCCACCGTCGCCTCGGCGGTAAAGGGCGCCGGCACCAGCTCCACCACCGGCACGAGACAGGGCGGGTTGACCGGATGGGCCACCAGACAGCGCGCCCGGCCCGGCAGATGGGCGGCAAAGCTGGAGGCGGGAATGCCCGAGGAGGAGGAAGCCAGCACGGCCGTGGCCGGGGCCAGGGAATCGAGCCGTTGGAACAGGGCGCGCTTGACCTCCTCCCGCTCGGGCGCGCTCTCCTGGACGTGATCGGCCGCCGCCACCGCGTCTTCGAGGGCGGCCACCGGGCGCAGGCCGGCTGCCGCCTCACCCGCACCCTCCACCAGCGCGAAGTGGGCGAGCTCAAACAGCATCTCCCGCGCCCAGCGGGCTGCCTCCTCGGCCACGCCCGGCGCGGGATCCCACAGCCGCACCTCGAAGCCACCGCGGGCGAAGGACACCGCCCACGCCCGGCCCACCAGACCGCAACCCACCACCGCAACCGTCCGCATCATCCACCTCCCCGCATTGCCGGCCCCGCGTGCGATCGCCGTGCCGGATCCGCCCGCTGCCGGCCGTTGCTGTCGCCATGCTAACCGAATCTTGGGGTTTGGTGGGCCACACTCACCGCCGAGGCCACCCGCGGGTCCTGGTGCGAAGGGGATTTGTCGGGTCGGGGGATCGCGCTATGATTCCCTTGGTCCGGAGAGCCGAGGTGGAGGAACCAGCGGCATGACTCCGAAGCCGCCTCAGCATGGCGGGGACGAGGGGACGCGTGGGGCCGTCGTGGCCGAGCCACGGACGCGGACCAAGCGCCCGTCGATGTACAAGGTGCTGATGCTGAATGACGACTTCACCCCGATGGACTTCGTCGTCCACGTGCTGCAGAAGTTCTTCCACAAGGATCCGGAGGAAGCCACCCGCATCATGCTGCATGTCCACCACCATGGGGTCGGTGTGTGCGGGGTGTACACCTATGAGGTGGCCGAGACCAAGGTCGCCCAGGTGATCGAATATGCGCGGCAGCATCAGCATCCGCTGCAGTGCACGATGGAAAAGGAGTAGACGCTTGGCCATCTGGACCGGGAGGAACGCAGGCCCGCGGGGCCGGAATGAGGAGCGGAGGTGATGCCGATGCTATCGCGTACGCTCGAGAAGACCCTGCGGCGGGCGCTGGCGCTCGCCAATGCCAGGCAGCACGAGTACGCGACGCTCGAGCATCTCCTGCTGGCGCTCACCGAGGACCCGGATGCGGTGGCGGTGCTGCGGGCCTGTGCGGTGGAGATCGACCGGCTGCGGGCCCAGCTCACCGACTTCCTCGACCATGAACTCCAGGGGCTGGTGGTGGACGGCCATGTGGAGGCCAAGCCGACGGCCGGCTTCCAGCGGGTGATCCAGCGTGCGGCGATCCATGTGCAGTCCTCCGGCCGGAGCGAGGTCACCGGCGCCAATGTGCTGGTGGCGCTGTTCTCCGAGCGCGAGAGCCACGCGGTCCACTTCCTCCATGAACAGAACATGACCCGTCTCGATGCCGTGAACTTCATCGCCCACGGCATCGCCAAGAAGCCCGGTCTCAGCGAGGAGCGACGCGTGCGCGGAGCGGACGAACGCGAACGCGAGGAACGGCGGGAGGGAGGCGAGGCACTCAACGCCTACTGCACCAATCTCAATGCCAAGGCGCGGGCGGGCAAGATCGACGTGCTCATCGGCCGCGAGCGCGAGATCGAGCGCACCATCCAGATCCTCTGCCGCCGCGCCAAGAACAACCCCCTGTTCGTGGGCGATCCCGGCGTGGGCAAGACCGCCATCGCCGAGGGGCTGGCGCTGCGGATCGTGCGCGGCGAAGTGCCGGAGGTGCTCAAGAACGCCGTCATCTACGCCCTTGATATGGGGGCGCTTTTGGCCGGCACCCGCTATCGCGGCGACTTCGAGGAGCGCCTCAAGGCGGTCATCAACGAGCTCGAGAACGATCCCAACGCCATCCTCTTCATCGATGAGATCCACACGGTGATCGGCGCCGGTGCCACCAGCGGCGGCTCGCTGGATGCCTCCAACATCCTCAAGCCGGCGCTCGCCTCCGGCAGCCTGCGCTGCATCGGCTCCACCACCTACAAGGAGTTCCGCAACTACTTCGAAAAGGACCGCGCGCTGGTGCGGCGCTTTCAGAAGATCGACATCCCCGAGCCGAGCGAGGACGAGACCGTCCGGATCCTCGAGGGCCTCAAGCCCTCCTTCGAGGAACACCACCGGGTGAAGTACACCACCGCGGCGCTGCGGGCAGCCGTGCAGCTGTCGGTGCGCTACATCCACGACCGCAAGCTGCCGGACAAGGCCATCGACATCATCGACGAGGCCGGCGCGGCCCAGATGCTCAAGCCCGAGAGCCAGCGCAAGCGGGTGATCGGGGTCAAGGAGATCGAGGAGATCGTCTCCAAGATCGCCCGGGTGCCGGTCAAGGCCACCGGCCACCGCGACCGCGAGGCCCTGCGCAACCTCGAGGGCGAACTCAAGTCGGTGGTCTTCGGCCAGGACGAGGCCATCGAGGCCCTGGCGAGCGCCATCAAGCTCAGCCGTGCGGGCCTCAGGGAGCCGCAGAAGCCCATCGGCTGCTACCTCTTCTCCGGCCCCACCGGGGTCGGCAAGACCGAGGTGGCGCGCCAGCTCGCCCGCATCATGGGCATCGAGCTGGTGCGCTTTGACATGTCCGAATATATGGAGCGTCATGCGGTCTCGCGCCTCATCGGCGCCCCGCCCGGCTATGTGGGCTTCGACCAGGGGGGCCTTCTGACCGATGCCATCGACCAGCACCCGCATGCAGTGCTGCTGCTGGACGAGATCGAGAAGGCCCATCCGGACGTCTTCAACATCCTCCTGCAGGTGATGGACTACGGCAAGCTCACCGACAACAACGGCAAGACAGTCGATTTCCGCAACGTCATCCTCATCATGACCACCAACGCCGGCGCGGCCGACATGAGCAAGCCGGCCTTCGGCTTCGCCCGCGAGGCGCGCGAGGGCGAGGATACCGAAGCCATCAAGCGGCTGTTCACGCCCGAGTTCCGCAATCGGCTGGATGCCATCATCCCCTTCCGCCACCTCACGCCGGAGATCGTCCGCTCGGTGGTGGACAAGTTCGTGCGCGAGCTGGCCGCCCAGCTGGCCGACCGCCGCGTCTCTCTCGAGGTGGACGAGGCGGCGCGCGCTTGGCTGGCCGAGCGCGGCTACGACCCGCTCTATGGCGCCCGGCCGCTCGCCCGGGTGATCCAGGAGCACATCAAGCGACCGCTGGCGGACGAGCTGCTGTTCGGACGCCTTTCCAAGGGCGGCCGGGTGCTGGTCACCGTCCGCGACGATCAGCCCGCCTTCGAGATCGAGGCGGCGCGCCCGCGGGGCCGTCGGCGCCGGGCCGAGCGCGGCACCGCCGAGGAATCGGGCCTGCCCGAGCCGGCCCTCTGAGCATCCCTTGAGAGAGGGCGTGGGAGGGCCGTACGTAAAGGCCTATCTCCATCAGATGGCCGACGACGCCCCCAATCCCTTCGTGGGCCGCCACGATGAAAACCCAACTCTATCAGATCGACCCAAGTGTCGTGGTCAGGATGTTGTGGAGTTGTCGTGGTCGCAAGCCGCCATCCCGTGTCCTCATCTATCATCATGCTTCGGCAAGGGCAGCTCAGCTCCCATGCGACACATCAGTGCGCCTTCGAAGATCACGGGATCAGGGGGTCATGCCCTAGATGCTTCCGTACGACGTGAGTTTTCTTTATTTAAATCGGGCTTCGAGCTTGTTGGCCAGCTGTTCGAACTGGGCCTCAAGCTCAGCATCGGTGCCGCGCAGTACCGCCACCACCCGACGGGCGAAATGCACATAGTCCAAGCAGCGTTCTGGCGACCATTTGGCAGGAGGGCTTTTATCAAGCCATTGTAGATTATTCAATTTATCGGCAAGGCGTATAATACGCGCTCTTGGAGAGTACGTCTTAACCCTTTGGACTTCTCTCTTGCGATTTTCATCACGTGATAAATGCTTGTCTTTGGTAAGTTCGGCCACGATGGTTGCGATCTCGCTACCGAATTCCTGTTCCAGCTCCTCCCGTTCTGTCTCGGTATCCTCTACCACATCGTGCAGTAGCGCTGCGGCCACGGCTACGGGGTCCCTGCCCCCGGTGGCTCGTGCGACCATCTCCGCCACTTCCACGAGATGATTGATGTAAGGCTCCTGAAATTTTCCTTTGCGACGATGGTTCATGTGCTTGCATGCGGCAAATGACAATGCTTTCATGATGAGTAAGATAGCATCACTTGTCGCCATTCGGTCAGTAGCCATCTCTCTTCCCACTCTTTCATGAAATGGCTCGTCTGTGGATCGCAACCTCTTGCTCTCAGAAGGCGGTGCCGCGTCCGTCGAGGCTCAGCACCGGCAGATAGAGATTCGGGCGGCGGTCGCGGAACAGCCCCCAGCCGGCGCGACGGGTGCGGATGGCATCGAGATCGAAGCTGGCGGTGACGATCGCCTCCTCATCCCGCGGCCCCTCGGCGACGATGGCGCCGGTCTCATCGGCGGCAAAGGAGCTGCCGTAGAAGGTCACAGTGCAGCTCTCCCCCTGCTCGCGGCCGATGCGGTTGGCCGCCACCACCGGCACCATGTTGGCGGCGGCATGGCCCTGCATCACCCGGCGCCAGTGATCGCGGCTGTCATAGTCGGGATCCTGGGGCTCGGAGCCGATGGCGCTGGGGTAGAGCAGCATCTCCGCGCCCATCAGCACCATGGCGCGGGCGGCCTCGGGAAACCACTGGTCCCAGCAGATGCCAATGCCGAGCACGCCCGCGCGGGTGTGCCAGACGCGAAAGCCGGTATCACCGGGATTGAAGTAGTACTTCTCCTGATAGCCCGGACCGTCGGGGATGTGGGATTTGCGGTAGATGCCCAGCACCCGGCCATCGGCGTCGATCACCGCCACCGAGTTGAAATAGGCGTTGTGGGCCCGCTCGAAGAAGCTCACCGGCAGCACCACCCCGAGTTCGGCCGCGAGTTCGGCCATGCGGGCGATGGTGGGATGGTCCTCGAACGGTTGGGCCAGCTCGAAATAGTCAGCCTTCTGGTCCTTGGGGAAATAGGGGAATTCGAACAGTTCCTGCAGCAGCACGATGTCCGCACCGCGCATGCGTGCCCGCCGCACCAGATGGACATGGCGCTCGAGGTTGCGCGCCCGGTCGGGTTCGCACCAGGTCTGGATGGCGGCAACCGTGACCCGTCTCATCGTGGCCTGTCGCTCCCTGCCTCGGCGTGGGGTCCCGGGCCCGGTGCGGGGTCGGGGATGGCCCGCCCGCGCCAGTGCCAGGTGAGGATCCGGGGGCCGGCGATCAGATGCCCCTGGTCCCGGAGCTCGACGCGAAAGCCCGCGCGCCTCAGGGCTGTCGGGATATCGCGGTCGAGATGGCAGCCGCCGGCAAGGCGGCGCCAACAGGGGGTCAGCCGCTGCTGCCAGCGGGCCACGGCGGCCTCGGGCGCGCGCCCGTGTTCGAGGAACAGGAACACCCCGCCCGGGCGCAGCACCCGCCGGATCTCCGCCAGCACCCGGTCGAGGTCCGCCACCGAACACAGGGTCCAGCTGCTCACCACCGTATCCACCGCGGCCTCCGCAAGCGGCAGCGTCTCGGCCCCACCCTCATGCAGCTCCACCGGCACATCCAGCCATGTGGCCGCCTGCCGGGCCCGCGCCAGCAGTGCGCTCGAGGGATCCACCCCTACCACCCGGCGCACCCGGCGGCCGTAGAGCGGCAGATTGAGGCCCGAGCCGATGCCGATCTCCAGCACCTCGCCTGCCGCCTCGGCCACAAGGCGCCGCCGCCAGGGCAAGAACCGCGGCCGGCGCATCACCTGGTGGAGCAGCAGCGGCAAAACCCGCCTCAGATAGAAGCCCAAGATCCCTCCATGGCCGCCGGCGCTGGTCGTTATAGCGGCCGGGCTCATGCCCACAAAGCCGAAGATGGGGGAAGCCTCCGCACCGCCGTGTTCCCGTGCCCCCTGCCGTGCTATGCCGATATGCAGCGGGAGGAGGGTGGACCGTGAGCGAACCCGAGTACCTCACCACCCGCGAGGTCGCGCGGCTTCTGCGCCTCAAGGAACGGCGGGTCTATGAGCTCGCCCGCCGCGGCGAGCTGCCGGCCGTGCGTATCACAGGCCGGCTGCTGTTCCCCCGCACCGCCGTACTTGCCCGGATCACGCCGCAGGCGCAGGCTATTACCCCTTCCCCGCCGCCGGACGTGCTGGCCGGCTCGCATGATCCGCTCTTGGAATGGGCGCTGCGGGAGTCCGGCAGTGGTCTTGCCAGCTGGTTCGACGGCAGCGAGGCCGGCCTCGAGCTGTTCCTCGCCCGCCGGGCGGCGGTGGCCGCCCTTCATCTGTTCGATCCCGCAAGCGGTCGCTTCAATGTGCCGCTGGTGGCCACCCGGGCGGCCCATCTGCCGGCGGTCCTGGTGGCATGGGCCCAGCGCAGCCGCGGCCTGCTGCTGGCACCGGCCGTGGCCGCGCGGGTGCAGCACCTTGCCGACATCCGTGGTCTTCGGGTGGTGATGCGCTAGCCGGGCTCGGGTGCGGCGCGCCTGTTCGCCCATCTGCTGGAGGAGAGCGGCCTCGGTCCTGGCGATTTCGAGCCGGTGACACCGCCCGCCCGGACCGAGCATGAGCTCGCCATGATGCTGGTGGAGGGTCGGGCGGATGTGGGCTTTGGCCTTGAGGCCCTGGCCCGTCCCCTGGGTCTCGGCTTTGTGCCGCTTTTGCGGGAGTCCTTCGATCTGCTGGTGGACCGCCGTGCCTGGTTCGAGCCGCCGCTGCAGCGGCTGTGGGCTTTTGCGCGCACGCCACGCTTCCGCGCCCGTGCACGCGAGCTTGGCGGCTATGACATTGCCGAGCTCGGCACCGTTCGCTGGAATGCGTGATGTCCAGACTCCCGTCAGATGAGCATGGAAGGGGCGGATTTCCCATGATTTATGCTTATGATCCTAAGGATGTCGAGTCCCTCTTCATGCGAGCCTTCGATGGCACCCCCCTGAGCTGGCCGCAGCGGCCCGGACGTCCGGCACGTATCACCTACGACTTCTGGGCGCCCGGCGATACGCCACTCCTGGGCGAGGGAACCGACTTCACCTCACCCCGGGCCCCCACGGCGGCGGAGCGGGCCGCCATCGAACGGGCCCTCGCCATCTATGAGGATCGTTTCCTGATCGATTTCGTGCCCTATGGCGGGTGGGACTCGGCCGGGGCCGATCTGCGCTTTGCCTTTGGCGACTCCGATCTCACCTGGGCCGGCGTCACCTATCCCCAGGCCCTGGGCGCCCAGCTGGTGGGGGCAGAAGTGGTGATCGATCCTTACGCCCCCGACAATCTGGCCTATGAGCCCGGCTCCGGCGGTTTCCACACGCTGCTGCACGAGATCGGTCATGCCCTCGGTCTCGGCCATCCCTTTGCCGGCACGCCGCCCCTGAACACCAGCCGGGACAACTGGCGCTTTACCCTCATGTCCTACACCGCCCATCCCGGCGTGGGGGAGGATGCCCGCTATGGCGATCTCGACATCGCCCCGCGCACACCCATGCCGCTCGACTTCGCGGCCCTCGAGCGGCTCTATGGCCTGCGCCCCGGCTATCGTGGCGGCGATGATCGCTATGTGTTTCCCGACGAGATCGCAACAGTCGCCACCCTCTACGATACCGGCGGTCGCGATGTGATCGATGCTTCCGCCCAGCTGCTGCCGGTGGAGA
This sequence comes from Rhodospirillales bacterium, assembly GCA_015490605.1. GTDB lineage: Bacteria > Pseudomonadota > Alphaproteobacteria > Geminicoccales > Geminicoccaceae > HRBIN39. Next base: position 23,373 of record WFXL01000005.1, on the reverse strand, counting down.
TCGACCTGCGCCCGGGCGCCTATTCCAGCATCGGCCGGCGCGGCAGCGGACTCGACAGTTTCTTCGCCGCCGAGGGCAATCTCGCCATCCTCGGAAGCACCGTGATCGAGGATGCGCTCGGCGGTGCCGGTGACGACCTCCTGATCGGCAATGATGTGGCCAATCATCTGGTGGGTGGTGCCGGCGACGATCGGTTGGTGGGCGGTGCTGGCGACGACCGGCTCGAGGGCGGCGACGGTGACGATGTGCTCACCGGTGGCAGCGGCCGCGATCGCCTCGACGGCGGACCCGGACGTGACACCTACGCCGGCACCCTCGGTGACCTCGCGGACGATGTGATCGTCGGCTTCGAGGCCGGTCGCGATCAGTTGCGCGTCGATACTCCAGCGGCCGGGGCCCTGCGCTGGTGGACCAGCACCACCGGCGGCACCCTGCAGCTCCACCTGGATGACGGCCTTGCGACTGCGCAGGTGCGACTCGAGGGACACCGCGCCGGCGCGTTTACCGCCGTCGAACGGGCGCGTGATTATGTGGTGCTGGAACTCACCAACACCACGCCGGGGGCTCCGGCTCCGGCCGACCACACCCTCACCGACGGCCGCGACCGCTTCCGTGGAACCGATCAGGCCGAGACCGTCTACGCCCGTGGTGGTCACGACCAGCTGCGACTCGGCGGCGGCGATGACATCGCCTTTGGCGAGGGTGGCAATGATCGCATCTGGGGTGAGGCCGGCCGCGATCAGCTCGACGGCGGCCCCGGGCGCGATCGGCTGATGGGGGGCGCCGGCGACGACGTGCTGCGGGGTGGTGATGATGCCGATCGGTTGATGGGCGATGGGGGCGCCGATCGGCTGGAAGGCGGAGGCGGCAACGACCGGCTGGATGGCGGCGATGGGGATGATGTGCTGCTGGGTGGTCCCGGCAACGACCGGCTCGAGGGCCGGGCGGATGCCGACCAGCTGGACGGCGGCCCCGGACGTGACCGGCTGCGCGGCGGGCTTGGGGATGATGTGCTTAGGGGTGGCGACGACGCTGACCGGCTGATGGGCGATGCGGGGGCTGATCGGCTCGAGGGCGGTGCCGGCGCCGACCAGCTGCGCGGCGGCGATGGGGATGATGTGCTGCGGGGCGATGGCGGCAACGATCGGCTTCGGGGCGATGGCGGGGATGATCGGCTCACAGGGGGCGCCGGCAATGACCGTCTCGATGGCGGTGGAGGCCGGGATGTGTGGGAGCTCTTGGGCGATCCTTCGGGCTATGAGCTTGCCCGGCGAGGCCGGCGGCTGGTGATGGCGGATGTGGATCCGGCGGATGGGGATGAGGGCCGGGATCAGGCCAAGGGGATGGAGGTTCTGGTGTTCGGCGATGGCACCACCGTTGAGCTTGCCGCCCTGCCCGCCCGCTTCGGCGCCACACCCGTGGATGACCTCCTCCAGCAGTACCCCCAAGCCGTGGTGTGAGCGCGGTGTGAGCCCGCTGCTGACCGCGACCGTTGACGCCGCAGAATGTCATCAAGACCTCGGGAGCCTTTATGATCACAGGATACCGCCGGCACGCCGACCGTTGAACCCGCAACGGTCAATCCCCACCTGCAGAGATGAAGCGGCTCGCCCTCGGCGGGGGCCGCACCTCAGGGAGACGTCACGGGCGGACGATGGTCGCCCCTGGCGTCGTCGCTCGAAGGAGGACTACCCATGCGTGAGTTCGATCTCGGCCCGCTGCTGCGCTCCACTGTCGGCTTCGATACCCTCGACAAGCTGTTCGAGAGCGTCTTCCGCGAACCCGCCCGCGAGAGCACCTATCCGCCCTACGACATCGTCAAGCTGGACGAGCGCCGCTATCGCATCGTCATGGCGGTGGCCGGCTTCGGCCCCGACGATCTCGAGGTGGTGACCGAGGACCACCAGCTGGTGGTGCGTGGCCGCCTGCGCCGCAAGGAGGAGGACGGCGTGCAGTATCTCCACCGCGGCATCGCCCGGCGCGCCTTCGAACACCGTTTCCAGCTGGCCGAGCAGATGCGGGTGTTGGGCGCGAGCCTCGAGAACGGTCTTCTGGTGATCGAGCTCGAGCGCATCCTTCCCGAACGGCCGCAGCCGCGCAAGATCGCCATCCGCAGCGGCTGAGGCACGCCCTCTCTTCGGAGCGGCAGGAGCCGCACGGATGCCGCTCGTGCCGGCGGCGTTGAAGCCTCGCCGGCCCCGGTTTAGATCGAGAAGCGGTCGGGCGGAGCAGGGCTCCGCCCATCGCGCGAGAGCGAAGCCATGGACCCCGCCACGCCGCGCCCGCTCGTGGGCGTGACCGCCTGTCTGCGACGCGAGGACCATTATGCGGTCCACCGGGTGGTGGACAAATATGTGGATGCCGTCGTCGACGGGGCCGGGGCGGTGCCGGTGATCGTCCCCGCTCTGGGGGCACGCCTTGAGGTGGATGACCTTCTGGCCGGCCTCGACGGCCTGCTGGTGACTGGCAGCCCCTCCAACATCGAGCCCTGGCGCTACGGCGGCCCTACCCCACCGCCGGATGAGCCGCTCGATCCTGCCCGGGATGAGACGGTGCTGCGGCTGATTCCCCGGGCGCTGGCGCTGGGGGTGCCGCTCTTTGCCATCTGCCGCGGCATCCAGGAGCTCAATGTGGCCCTCGGTGGCACGCTCCATCCGCGCCTGCATGAGGTCGCCGGCCGCCGCGACCACCGCTCCGAGAAGAGCCGCCCCTGGGCCGAGCGCTATGCGCCGGTGCATCGGGTGCGCATCCTGCCGGGCGGCATGCTGGAACGCCTGTTCGGTGTGCGCGAGCTCGAGGTCAACTCGCTCCACGGCCAGGGAATCGACCGCCTGGCCCCGGGGCTGCGGGTGGAGGCGGTGGCCGAGGATGGCACCATCGAGGCGGTGAGTGTGGAGGGGGCTGCCGCCTTCGCTCTTGCGGTGCAGTGGCATCCCGAATGGCGCGTGCGCGAAAATCCCGACTATCTGCGGCTGTTCGAGGCCTTCGCAGCAGCCGCCCGGCGCCGCGCCGCAGCACGATGGAACCGGCATGGACGGCCAAGCGACGCGACGGCGTTTTGAAGCGTGGGTGCGTGAGCACCACGTCACCGAGGTGGAGTGCATCCTTCCCGACATCAACGGCATTGCCCGCGGCAAGATCCTCCCCACCGACAAGTTCCTTCGCACCGTCGAGGAGGACACGCTGCGGCTGCCCGAGAGCATCTTTGCCCAGACCGTCACCGGCGAGGACCCGGAGGATGGGGTCATCGATCCGGTGGACCGGGATGTGCGGCTGCGACCCGATCCCGATTCGCTGCGGCTCGTGCCCTGGTATGATGAGCCCACGGCGGTGGTGATCGTCGACTGCCACTATCACGACGGTCGCCCGGTGCCCTTCTACAGCCGCCATGTGCTGCAGCGCATTCTGGCGCGCTATCGCGAGGCCGGCCTGCGGCCGGTGGTGGCGCCCGAGCTGGAGTTCTTCTTCACCAAGATCAACACCGATCCCGACTATCCGCTGGAGCCCCCGGTAGGGCGCTCACGCCGGCCCGAAACCGCGCGCCAGAGCTTCGGTATTGATGCGGTCAACGAGTTCGACCCGGTGTTCGAGGACGTCTACGACTGGTGTGAGGTGATGGAGATCGACATCGACACCCTCACCCACGAGGCTGGGGCGGCGCAGATGGAGATCAACTTCAACCACGGCGACCCGCTGGAGCTCGCCGATCAGGCCTTTCTGTTCAAGCGCACCGTCCGCCAGGCGGCCCTCAAGCACGGCATCTATGCCACCTTCATGGCCAAGCCCATGGAGACCGAGCCCGGCTCGGCCATGCATGTGCATGTGAGCCTCTATGATGAGGCGAGCGGCCGCAACGCCTTCGCCGGGCGCGACGGCGAGCGCTTCTCCCCGACCTTCTACCACTTCATCGGCGGCCTGCAGAAATATCTGCCCGCGGCGATGCTGCTGCTCGCGCCCAACGTCAACTCCTACCGCCGCCTGCGCCGGTGGTCCACCGCCCCCATCAACGTCCACTGGGGTATCGAGAACCGCACCGTGGGCCTGAGGGTGCCGGAATCGCGCCCCGAGGCCACCCGGGTGGAAAACCGTGTGGCCGGGGCCGATGCCAACCCCTATCTCGCCATCGCCGCTACTCTCGCCTGCGGCTGGCTGGGCCTGGAACAGCGGCTCGAGCCCACCGAACCGGTGGAGGGCAGCGCCTATCGCCTCGCCCAGACGCTGCCGCAGCAGATGCCCGATGCCATGCGCAAGCTCCACCAGTGCCCGCCCCTCAAGGAACTCTTGGGCGAGGAGTTCGTGGCACTGCTGCTGGCGGTCAAACGCGCCGAACACGATGCCTACCAGCGGGTGATCTCCAGCTGGGAGCGCGAACACCTGCTGCTCAACGTCTGAGTCGGACAGGAGCCATGAGCGCGGCCACCACATCCTACGATCCCGCCCAGCTGCAGGCGCTGGATGCGGCCCATCACCTCCACCCCTTCACCGTCCACCACGAGCTCGCCCGCCGCGGCAGCCGCGTGGTGGTGCGGGCCGAGGGCGCCTGGATCGAGACCGCCGACGGCCGCCGGCTGCTGGACGGCATGGCCGGCCTGTGGTGCGTCAATGTGGGCTATGGGCGCGAGGAGCTGGTGGAGGCCGGCTGTGAGCAGCTGCGCGAGCTGCCCTACTACAACACCTTCTTCCAGTGCACCACACCGCCCGCCACCGAGCTTGCCGCCGAGCTCGCCCGGCTGCTGCCGCTGGGGATGACGCGCATCTTCTTCGGCTGCTCCGGCTCCGATGCCAACGACACCGCCATCAAGTCGGTGTGGTACTACTGGAACCTCCAGGGGCGGCCGGAGAAGAAGCACATCATCTCGCGCCGTTCCGCCTATCACGGCACCGGTCTCGGTTCCGGCTCCCTCACCGGGCTTGCCAACGTCCACGGCCCCTTCGACCTGCCGCTTGCGCGCTTCCATCACATCGGTGATCCCCACTGGTACCGTGACGGTGGCGAGCTCGACCCGGACGCCTTCGGCCGCCTCGCCGCCTCCTGGCTGGAGGCCAAGATCCTCGAACTCGGCCCGGAGAAGGTGGCGGCCTTCTGGGGCGAGCCCATCCAGGGGGCCGGCGGCGCCATCATCCCGCCGGCGAGCTACTGGCCCGAGATCCAACGCATCTGCCGCCGGTATGACGTGCTGCTGGTGGCAGATGAGGTGATCACCGGCTTCGGTCGCACCGGTCGCACCTTCGGCTTCGAGACCTTCGGCTTCACCCCCGATATTGTGGTCATGGCCAAGGGCCTGTCCTCAGGCTATCAGCCCATCTCGGCGGTGGCCTTCGGCCCGCGGGTGGGCGAGGCCCTCTTCCATGCCGACGTGGAATACGCCCATGGGATCACCTATGCCGGCCATCCGGTGGCCTGCCGGGTAGCGCTTGCCAATCTGCGGCTGATGGCACAGGAGGGGCTGTTCACCCGTGCTTCAGGCCCGGCCGGTGCGTATTTCCGCGAGCACCTCATGGCCCTTGAGGATCATCCGCTGGTGGGGGAAGTGCGCGTGTGCGGCTTTCTCGCCGGCATCGAGCTGGTGGCGGACAAGGCCAGCCGCCGCCTGTTCCCGCGGGAGCGGCAGGTGGGCCTGCGCGCGCGCGAGCTTGCCATCGAGGAGGGGCTCGTCATGCGGGCGGTGGGCGATACCATGATCCTGGCGCCGCCGCTCACCCTGAGCGAAGAGGAGATGGATTTCCTGGCTGCTGCCGCCCGCCGCACCTTCGACCGGCTTGCAGCCGAACTCCGGGACTGAGAGCAGGCGCACGCCGGGCCGGCATACCGGACTCCCCTGCCCTTGCCGGTGCCGTCCCTGCGCCTTCTAAGCCGCTTCTCGCGCGCGCATGATGGCGCCGGGTTGCGGGGAGACTCCGGCATGGGCGTCATCGATCTGCGCAGCGATACCGTCACCCGGCCGACGCCGGCCATGCGCCGCGCCATGGCGGCTGCCGAGGTGGGGGATGATGTCTATGGCGAGGATCCCACGGTGCGGCGGCTGGAGGAGCGGGTGGCGGCGCTTCTGGGCAAGGAGGCGGCGCTGTTCACCCCCTCCGGCACCATGGCCAATCAGCTCGCCATCCGCGCCCAGAGCGAGCCCGGTGATGCGGTGATCGCGGAAGCCCAGGCCCATGTGCTGCTGTATGAGCGGGCCGCGCCCACCGCCATCGCCGGCGTGATGCCGCTTGCCATCCCCGGCGAGCGGGGCCTGTTCGGGCCCGAGGCGGTGGCCGCCCGCATCCCCTCACCGCCTGCCACCATGCCGCCCGGCCTGTTCCCGCCGGTCCGGCTCCTGTGCCTCGAGAACACCCACAATGCCGGCGGCGGCACCGTCTGGCCGCCCGAGCGTTTTGCCGCCGTCTGCCGCGAGGCGCGGCGCCATGGGCTGTCCATCCATCTGGACGGCGCGCGGCTGTGGCATGCGGCGGTGGCGCTGGGGGTGCCGGAGCGCACCTGGGCGGACTTGTGCGATACGGTAGCGGTGTGTTTTTCCAAAGGACTCGGCGCGCCGGTGGGCGCGGCGGTAGCGGGAAGCTGTGCCTTCATCGACCGCGCCCGCCGTTTTCGCGGCATGATGGGCGGCGCCATGCGCCAGGCAGGCGTGCTGGCGGCCGCCTGCCTTTATGCCCTTGACCATCACCGCGAACGCCTGGCCGTGGACCATGCCCACGCTCGCCGACTGGCCGAGGGGCTGGCGGAACTTCCGGGGATCACCATCCGGCCGGAGACGGTGGAGACCAACATCCTCTGGTTCGAGGTGCGCCCCCTCACCGCCGGCCGCTTCGCCGAACTGTGCGAGCAGCGGGGCGTGCGGGTGCTGGCGGCGGGCCCGCACCGGGTGCGCTGCGTCACCCACCTGGACGTGGGCCGCGAGGACATCGAGCGGGCGCTTGCCGTCTTCGCCGAGATCCTGGGCCGCGGTTGAGGAGGCGTGGCGGCCCGCATGGGGCCCGATCACGGCCGTCCTGCGCCCCGGGTCGCGCCAATGGAGAGGGCCGATTCAGGACGGCACCCTTGGGTTCTGGGCAGGGCGCGGGCGATGGTGTCAGAGCTCGCGCGAGAGGCCGCGTTCGGCCAGCGCCTGCAGATAAGCCTGCCAGATCTCCTCGCGGCGCCGGCCGAGATCATAGAGATAGGCCCAGGAATAGATGCCGGAATCGTGGCCGTCATCGAAGACGATGCGCACGGCATAGTTGCCCACCGGCTCCACCGCCTCGATGCCCACATGGCGCTTGCCGGCCACCACCACCTTCTGCCCCGGGCCATGGCCCTGGACCTCGGCCGAAGGGCTCTCCACCCGCAGGAGCTCCGCCGGCAGATCGAAGGTCTGACCGTCGTCGAAGTCGATCTCAAGCCGCCGCTCGTCCCGATAGACGCGGATCTCGAGCGGCCAAGGCCCCTCCTCGCGCGGATGGCTCATGCCTCCGGCTCCTCCTCAGGGGGCGTTGTCGCCGGCCCCGCCTCGTCGAGCCGGCGAGCCTCCTCCGGCAACATGATGGGAATGCCGTCGCGTACCGGATAGGCGAGCCCGGCCTCTTCGCTGATCAGCTCCTGGCGCTCGGGATCCCAGCGAAGCGGCTTTTTGGTGAGGGGGCACACCAGGATCTCCAACAGACGCGGATCGAGACCGGCAGCTTCGGCGCGCTCGCTCACCTCTCCCTCCATGTGCGTTCAGTTGGGCCGTCCTCTCGAAGTATCACCGGCAAGGCCGATCTCCAGCAACCCCTCCAGCACCGCCGCCTGGGCCGCGAGATCGGGCGCCTCGAGCAGCGCCTGCTTCTCCTCCGGATCGAACGGCAGCACCGTGGCCAGCATCGCCAGCAGCACCGGGAAGGGCATGCGGGCGAGGGCGCGGCGGTCCACTTCCACCTCCAGCATGTCGAGATAGCGTTGGATCCGCGGCAGCAGCCGGGCCGCCAGCTCCGGCGCCTCGCCCACCGGGGCGAGATCCCCCTGCCAGCGGGCGTAGGACGCCTCCACCTGACGATAGGGGGTCTCCACCGCCAGCTCCTCCACCAGATCGAACCGGCAGATGCCGGCGAGCACGATGAGAAAGCGCCCATCCGGCAGCGGCCGGTGGGCGGCGATGCGGCCAAGACAGCCGGTGACGTAGAGCGGCGGGCAGGGGTTGGCGTCGTGGCCGGGGCGCGGCTGGATCATGCCGAACATCCCCTCCCCCGCCAACGCGTCCCGCACGAGCGCCCGATAGCGCGGCTCGAAGATGTGCAGCGGCAATCGCCCGTAGGGCATCAGCACCGAGCCGCGCAGCGGGAAGATGGGGATGTGGCGCGGCAGATCGTGCGCCGCCGGCGACATCAGGCGAACAGCAGCGACGACAGCTGCATGCGCCCCTTGCGCGCGGCCGGATGGTCGGGCCCGAGGGCGTCGAAGAACCGCAAAAGCTGCTTGCGGGCGCCATCGTCGCGCCAGGTGCGATCGCGCCGGACGATGTCGAGCAGCTGTTCGAAGGCCTCCTCAAAGCGGCCGGCGAGGAACAGGCGCGTGGCAAGCTGGCTGCGGGCCTCGAAGTCGTAGGGATCGGCGGCGATCCGCTGGCGCAGGCTCGCCTCATCGGGAAGCTCGCCGGCCTCGCGGGCGATCTCCAACGCCGCCCTGGCGCCCGCCACCGCGGCATGGCCGGAAGCGTGCTTTTCCGCCTGTTCCAGGAGCTTGGCCGCATCCTCCGGCCGCCCGAGGGCCAGCGCCGCACGCACCAGCCCGCCCCAGGCCTCGCCCTGGTCGGGCTGCTGGTCCACCACCCGGCGGAAGTGGACGAAGGCCTCACTCGCCCGCCCCTCCAAAAGCGCCCTGCGCCCGGCCTCCAGCTCCGCCTCCACATCGGCTGCAAGCGGCCCACCCACAAGCTGCTCGATGAAGCGCTTGATCTGGCTTTCCGGCTGCGCCCCGGCGAAGCCGCCCACCGGCTGGCCCTGCAGAAAGGCGTAGACGGTGGGCACCGACTGGATGCGGAGCTGCTGGGCGAGCTCGGGATTCTCATCCACATTGATCTTGACCAGCCGCACCCGCCCCTTGGCGGCGCGCACCACCTTCTCCAGCACCGGCGTCAGCTGGCGGCAGGGCCCGCACCAAGGCGCCCAGAAGTCCACCAGGACGGGCGTCTCGCGCGAGGCCTCGATGACATCCTGCATGAAGGTGGCGGTGCTGCCGTCCTTGATCCACGAATCGGCGGCGCCGTTGGCGGATCCGTTGGATCTGGCTCCGATGATCTGCATGACGCTTCCCGACGATGACGGTGATGACGCTGCGCGATCGCATGACCGGCCGCAGGCTCAGATGGGCTGCCGGAGGCAGTCCTGCAAGGGCGGCGGCGACCGGCCGCAGCGCTTGACTCCACGCACCGCCGTGGGACTCTGAACGCGGCAGCGGCAGAGGGGCACCCATGGAGTCGATCCGCATCCCGGTGGACCCGGAGGTGGTGGCGGAACTGAGTCGCCGACTCCGAGGTCCGGACGAGTCCTTCAACGACCTGCTGCGCGCCTGGCTCGGCCTGCCGCCGCGGCGGCGCCAGGTGATGGAGTCGCACGCTCATGCGGAGTCGAACAGGGGGACTCTGAAGGGCATGGAGGACTCCGTTGACAATCCTATCGGAGATATGGAGTCTGGCGAGTCATCTGAGTCACGCTTGACTCCGACTGGGCGCCGACCGCGGGGCGGAGTCCCCCTGCCCGAGGGCACCGCCCTACGGGCCCGCATCCGCGGCCGTGAGGTGGAGGGGCAGGTGCGGGACGGCTGGGTGGAGATCGCCGGGCGGCGCTTTGCCAGCCTGTCGGCCGCCGCGCGCCATCTCGCCGGCCACCCCGCCAACGGCTGGCGGGTGTTCCAGGTGCGCCCGCCGGGGGCAACGGCGTGGGTGCGGGCCGAGCAGCTGCGCCGCGGTGGCGGGTCCTCTGCTCCGGCTCAGTAGGCGTATTCGTGGAACAGCGGATCCACCGAGCCGCCCCACGGGCCGTGGAACTTCTCGAGCTTCTCCTCGGCCGGGGTGCGCCCGCTCACCACGATCTCCTCCACCCGCTGGAGGTACTGGCGCTCGTCGTTGCCATCAAGATCGGTGATGCTGCGGGCTCTCAGGCCCTCGCGGGCGAGTTCCACCAGCGTGCGGGCAAGGTCGCCCACGGTGCCGCCGCGGAAGGGCGTGGCCAGGGCCAGGCGGGGCACATCGCGCCGCAGCTGAATATGATCCTCGAGGGTCCAGTCGCGACAGAGCTCCCAGGCCGCCTCCAGCGACGGGCGGTGGTAGAGGAGTCCGGTCCACAGCGCCGGCACGCCGCAGATCTCCCGCCAGGGGCCGCCGTCGGCACCACGCATCTCGAGATAGTGTTTGAGGCGCACGTCGGTGAAGATGGTGGTGAGATGGGCCTCGAAGTCGGCCAGGGTGGGCCGTTCGCCCTCGAGGCCGGGGAGCCGGCCGGCCATGAAATCGCGGAAGCTGGCACCGGCCACGTCGATATAGCGCCCGCCGCGGTAGACGAAATACATGGGCACATCGAGGGCATAGCGCACATAGCGCTCGAAGCCGAAGCCGGGCTCGAACACGAAGGGCAACAGGCCGCAGCGGTCGGGGTCGGTGTCGCTCCAGACGAAGGCGCGATAGCTGAGATAGCCGGTGGGCCGGCCGTCGGCGAAGGGCGAGTTGGCGAAGATGGCGGTGGCTATCGGCTGCAGCGCCATGCCGACGCGGAACTTGAGAACCATGTCGGCCTCGTCGGCGAAGTCGAGGTTCACCTGGATGGTGCAGGTGCGCAGCATCATGTCGAGGCCGTGGCTGCCGCGGGTGGGCATGTAGCGCCGCATGATGGCATAGCGCCCCTTGGGCATCCAGGGGATGTCCTCGCGCCGCCACTTGGGCTGAAAGCCGATACCGAGCATGCCCACGCCCAGGGGCTCGGCCACCGTGCGCAACTCATCCAGATGGCGGTGAACCTCGCAGCAGGTCTCATGGAGATGGGCCAGCGGCGCACCCGAGAGCTCGAACTGGCCGCCCGGCTCGAGCGAGACGCTGGCGCCGTGCTTGCGCAGGGCGATCACATGGTCGCCCTCCATCACCGGCTCCCAGCCGAAGCCGCGCGCAAGCCCCTCGAGGAGATCCCGCACCCCGCCGGGCTCCTCATAGGCGAGCGGCCGCAGCGTGTCCCAGTGAAAGCCGAACTTCTCGTGCTCGGTGCCGATGCGAAAGGCCGCTGGCGGCTTCGCACCCTGCTCGAGCCAGGCCACGAGTTCACGCTCATCCGTAATGGGCGCCCCCGTTTCAGGCGGCGGTCCGGACATCTGCACTCCTCCCCCAATGGCCCGGGGACGATGGCACCGGCATCGCGAGCCCTGTTCTCCTCGCCGCCACAGTCCCGCAGCTGGCCCTCGCCGCCGCCACATAGCGATGTGGCCGCGGCTGTGAAGCGCCCCTCACCGGCCTGCGACCGGCCCCGCCGCCCGGCCGCAGGGGGCGCACCTCTTGGCCTCGCACCTCAATAGCCCCGTCTGCGGTCAACCCGATAACGCAGCGGTGCGCCCGCCTCGAGCCGCCGCAGATTGTCCACCACCACATCGGCGGCGCTTTCGGGATGGGTCCAGGCGGCCACGTGGGGAGTGAGGTGGATGCGGGGATGGCGCCAGAAGGGATGATCCGGCGGCAGCGGCTCGTCAGCGAAGACATCGAGCCAGGCGGCGCGCAGCCGACCGCGGTCCAGCGCATCCAGCAGGTCCTGCGCCACCAGATGGCGCCCGCGTCCCACATTCACCACCACCGCCCCCGGCGGCAGCGCCGCGAACAGGCGGGCATCGAGGATGCCCTCGGTGGCCGGGGTGAGGGGCAGAAGACAGATGAGGATGTCGCAGCCGCCGAGGAATGGCGCGAGCCCGTCGGCGCCGGCGAAGGTGGTGACACCTTCGAGCGCGTGCCGCGTGCGGCTCCAGCCGCGCACCGTGAACCCCAGCCCCGTCAGGCGCTCGGCCACCGCCCGGCCGAGCACGCCCAGGCCCATGAGCCCCACCCGTGTGGCCGCCGCCGGCTGGGGCGGGCGCTGGCGCCAGATGGCGGCCCGCTGCTGGCGGGCGTAGTGGTCCAGATCGCGGTGGAAGAACAGCACCACGGTGGTGACGAACTCCACCATGGTGGTGGTGAGGGAGGCATCCACCATGCGGCAGAGGGGGACATCCGGCAGAGTGGGATCGGCCAGGAGCGCATCGACCCCGGCCGAGAGAGCCTGGATCAGGCGCAGCCGCGGCAGCCGGGCCAGGAGCCCTGGCGGCGGCCGCCAGACCAGCGCCACTTCGATCTCGGCGGGATCGCCCAGCTCGGGCCACACCCGGAAGTCGATGGGCCCCAGCCGGCGGCTGAGCTCGCGCTGCCACGCCTGCGGATCATCGATGTCGCTGATGAACAGGATCGCCACCGCCCCGGCTCCGCAGCTGCCGTGCCCGTGCTAATCCAGAGGGGCTTTCGGTGAAAGCCCGATGCCGGAGGCCGGCCCATGACCACGCCCCCTCCCCTTACCCGGGTTCTGGAGACGGTGCTCTATGCGCGCGATCTTGAGGCCGCCGAGCACTTCTATGGCGGCATTCTGGGGCTTTCGGTGCACGCCCGCAGGCCCGGCCAGTTCGTCTTCTTCCGCCTGCCGGACATGATGCTGCTGCTGTTCCATCCCGATGTCAGCCGGCGCGGCCGCGGGCTGCCGCCGCACGGCTCCGAGGGGCCGGGCCATGTGTGCTTCGCCGTGGCGGAAGGCGATCTCGAGCGCTGGCAGGCCCATCTCCAGGCCCACGGGGTGGCGGTGGAACACCGACAGCGCTGGCCCTCGGGCCACTGGTCCCTGTATGTGCGCGATCCCGCCGGCAACAGCGTCGAATTCGCGCCACCGGCGATCTGGGGACTGCCGCCGCTGCCCTCGTCCCCGACTTATCCCCAGGATGATATGCCGCCGTGATGGCGGCTGAGGCTCTGCTGAGGCTGGGGCTGAAGCGGCCTCAGGCGCTCTCGGGCCGCCAGGGCTCATAGTCGCCGGTGGCCGGCGGGCGCTTTCCGCCGCGCAGCAGATGGCCCGGCGGCAGCCAGGCCTCGGGCGTGCCCGAGAGATTGGGCACATACGGCTTCTCGAAGCGTTTGCGCACGAGCGGCCGCTCGCTCGGGGGATGTTCGAGGGTGTGGTGGAGCCAGGCGTGCCAGCCCGGCGGCACCGTGCTGGGCTCGATCTCACCGCCGCTATCGGCATAGACCACCCAGCGTCGCTCCTGCCGCCAGTCGCGCGCTCCCCGCTCGCGATAATAGCGGTTGCCGAACTCGTCCTCGCCGACGAACTCGCCCCGCCGGCGGGTCCGCAGCCAGGTGCCCAGCCGGTTCCAGCTCAGCCACGCGAACACGCCCCGCATCTCCCATGGTGCGGCCGCGGCGGAGTATGGACAGCGGCACCCCGGCCGTCCAGATGGGGGCGCTGCGACCGCCGGTCCCGCCCTTGTGGCATTGGCGCCACGATCCCGGCGCCATCTCCTGTGGACAAACGGGGGATGCGCCGAGAGCTGATAAGAGATCATGTCGATCAATTCCGATCAGCCCATGGCACCTCGGCGGCAAGGTGCTTGATCGATGGTTGAGTCGTGAGAGCGGTGCGGTGGCATCCGGAAGGTATTGCGGGCCATCCGGCTGATACCGCATATCTTGTTGCACCTATCCCGACGTCATGCTAGATGTTGTGGCGCCTGCCGGGCCGGCATGCCATCGGTGCGGCGTTGTCGGGGATGGCGAGCCGGTCTGGCCGCGCGGGTGACGGGTGTGGCTTGCGCCCCGGGGCGGAATGGGCTAAACTCACGGCTGATTGAGAGCCGAATCAGGCGAGGAGCTCGACGCCCGGAAGGACCATGGTCCGCTGAGGGATCACGCCCGATCACCCGGTGTTTGACGAACATAGGGTGAACGGTTAGAACGGACGTCGGAGGAGAGAAGCACGCCATGAAGATCGAGCGGGCGTTTACGCGGGCCGGGCAGGATCCCTACGCGGAGATCGCCTTCCGTCGGGCCACCAGCGAGATCCGCAATCCCGACGGTACCCTGGTCTTCCGGCTCGAGGACATCGAGGTGCCCGCCCACTGGTCGCAGGTGGCGGTGGACGTGCTCGCCCAGAAGTACTTCCGCAAGGCGGGCGTGGCCGCCGTGCTGCGGCGCGTGCCCGAAGAGGGCGTGCCGGCGTGGCTGTGGCGCTCGGAGCCGGATCCCGAAGCCCTCGCCGCCCTGCCGGAGGAGGCGCGATTCGGCGGTGAGCGCAGCGCCCGTCAGGTGTTCGACCGGCTCGCCGGCACCTGGACCTACTGGGGCTGGAAGTGCGGCTATTTCGACACGGAGGAGGATGCGCGCGCCTTCTTCGACGAGCTCCGCTGGATGATGGCGATGCAGATGGGCGCGCCCAACTCGCCCCAGTGGTTCAACACCGGCCTCTATTGGGCCTACGGCATCGACGGCCCCTCCCAGGGCCACTACTGGGCCGACCATGAGACCGGCGAGGTCCACCCCTCCACCACTGCCTATGAGCGGCCACAGCCGCACGCCTGCTTCATCCAGTCCATCCGCGACGATCTGGTGAACCCCGGCGGCATCATGGACCTGTGGGTGCGGGAGGCGCGGCTGTTCAAATATGGCTCCGGCACCGGCACCAACTTCTCGCCGCTCAGGGGCGAGGGCGAACCCCTTTCGGGCGGCGGCCACTCCTCCGGCCTCATGAGCTTCCTCCGGGTGGGTGATCGCGCCGCCGGCGCCATCAAGTCCGGCGGTACCACCCGCCGCGCCGCCAAGATGGTGATCGTGGACATCGACCACCCGGACATCGAGAAATTCATCGACTGGAAGGTGGTGGAGGAGCAGAAGGTGGCCGAGCTGGTGGCGGGCTCGCGCCTTCTGGAACGGCATGCCAACGCCATCCTCGCTGCCTGCCACGATTCCCAACTGCCGGCCGAAGACCGCTTCGAGCCCCGGCGCAATCCGCAACTGCGCAAGGCGCTGCGCGAGGCGCGCAAGGCGTTGCTGCCGGATGCCATCCTCCAGCAGATCCTGCTGTTCGCCCGGCAGGGCTATCGCCACATGGAAGTCCCGGTGTGGGACACCGACTGGGACGGCGAAGCCTATGCCACCGTCTCGGGCCAGAACTCCAACAATTCGGTGCGGGTGTCGGACGCCTTCATGCAGGCGGTGCTGGAGGATCGCGAATGGGCGCTGATCCGGCGCACCGACGGCAAGGTGGCGAAGACGGTGCGCGCCCGCGAGCTGTGGGACCGCATGGCCTATGCCGCCTGGTTCAGCGCCGATCCCGGCATCCAGTACGACACCACCATCAACGACTGGCACACCTGTCCGAACTCGGGGCGGATCAACGCCTCCAACCCCTGTTCGGAATACATGTTCCTCGATGATACCGCGTGCAATCTGGCCTCTCTCAATCTCCTCAAGTTCCGCCGCGAGGACAACACCTTCGACATCGAGGCCTTCCGTCACGCGGTGCGGCTGTGGACGCTGGTGCTCGAGATCTCGGTGGCGATGGCGCAGTTCCCCAGCGCCCGCATCGCCGAACTGTCATGGAAGTTCCGCACCCTCGGCCTCGGCTTCGCCAAT
This sequence comes from Rhodospirillales bacterium, assembly GCA_015490605.1. Lineage (GTDB taxonomy): Bacteria > Pseudomonadota > Alphaproteobacteria > Geminicoccales > Geminicoccaceae > HRBIN39. The sequence goes on along the minus strand of WFXL01000005.1, from coordinate 7,741 downwards.
CTCGGCGGGCTGCTGATGGCCTCGGGCATCCCCTATGACAGTGACGAGGGGCGCAACTATTGTGCTGCCATCGCCGCCCTCATGACCGCCACCTGCTATGCCACCTCCGCCGAGATGGCACGCGAGCAGGGGCCGTTTGCCGGCTTCGCCGACAATCGCGAGGCCTGTCTTCGGGTGCTGCGCAACCATCGCCGGGCCGCCCACGGTGCGCGCGATGGCTATGAGGATCTCCACATCCGTCCGGTGCCGCTGGAGGCGGCTAGGGTGCCGGTGCCGGGCCTGGCCGAGGCCGCCATGCGGGCGTGGGATGAGGCGGTGGCGAAGGCCGAGCGCTTTGGTCTGCGCAACGCCCAGGTGACGGTGGTGGCCCCCACCGGCACCATCGGGCTGGTGATGGACTGCGATACCACCGGCATCGAGCCCGACTTTGCGCTGGTGAAGTTCAAGAAGCTCGCTGGCGGCGGCTTCTTCAAGATCATCAACCGGTTGGTGCCGGAGGCGCTGCGGAGCCTCGGCTATGAGGAACACCAGATCGAGGCGATCGTGCGCTACGCCGTGGGCCACGGCACCCTCGAGGGGGCGCCCCACATCAACCCCGAAAGTTTGAAGGCCAAGGGCTTCCGCGAGGAGGATCTGGCGCGGATCGAAAAGAGCCTGCCCCTCGCGTTCGATCTCAAATACGCCTTCAACCGCTGGTCGCTCGGGGATGAGCTGCTCCAGCGGCTGGGCTTTGAGGAGGCGCAGTATGGGCGGCCGGACTTCGATCTTCTACGGGCGCTCGGCTTTACGCCCGAGCAGATCGAGGAAGCCAACCGCTATGTCTGCGGCACCATGACCGTCGAGGGGGCGCCGCATCTGAAGCCCGAGCATCTGCCGGTGTTCGACTGCGCCAACCCCACCGGCCGGCTCGGCAGGCGCTTTCTCTCGGTGGACGCCCATCTCGGCATGATGGCGGCGGCCCAGCCCTTCATCACCGGCGCCATCTCCAAGACCATCAACATGCCAGCCCACGCCACCGTGCAGGACTGTGCGGATGCCTACATGAAGGGCTGGCGGCTGGGCCTCAAGGCGCTCGCCCTCTATCGCGACGGCTCCAAGCTTTCGCAGCCGCTGTCGGTGATCCGCTTCGACGATGGTGAGGATGGCGGCGATGAGGGCGGCGAAGACGAGCTGCGCAGCCAGAGCGAGCGCATCATGGCGCTGGCCGAGCGGCTCGCCGAGGAGAAGGCGCGCCAGCTGCGCCGCCGCCGGAAGCTGCCCAACCGGCGCAAGGGCTACACCCAGAAGGCCACCGTCGGCGGCCACAAGGTCTATCTCCGCACCGGCGAGTATGAGGATGGCAGCCTCGGCGAGATCTTCATCGACATGCACAAGGAGGGCGCCGCCTTCCGCTCGCTGATGAACTGCTTTGCCATCGCGATTTCCATCGGCCTGCAGTATGGCGTGCCGCTGGAGGAGTTCGTCGAGGCCTTCGCCTACACCCGCTTCGAGCCCTCGGGGCCGGTGCAGGGCAATGACTCCATCAAGATGGCCACATCCGTCCTGGACTACATCTTCCGCGAGCTCGCCATCTCCTATCTCGGGCGTACCGATCTCGCCAATGTGGACCCCACCCAGCTGCGCCATGATGCCCTCGGGCGCGGCGTGGAGGAGGGGCGGATCATGCCCGATGCGGTGGCGCAGATCGCAAGCCTCGGCTTCCTGCGGGGTCAGCTGCCGCTCTTCCGCGAGCTCGCGGCCGATGCCGAGGTGGTCGAGGAGGCGCCGCGCAACGGCGCGGCCGAACGGGTTTCCCCGGTCACCGCGGGTGAAGTGGCGGTGGCCGAGGTCACGGACGTCCGCCGCGAGACACGGGTGGAGATGGCCCGGCTGCAGGGCTTTACCGGCGACCCGTGTCCGTCGTGCGGCAACTTCACGCTGGTGCGCAATGGCACCTGCCTGAAATGCGTCACCTGCGGCGGCACCACCGGGTGCAGCTAGGGTGCGCATAACGTCCCGTTGGGCAGCGGGACGTTCCTTCCTCGTATTCTCCTCCACGTCCCTTGGGCCCGGGTCTCCCGGGCCCCTTTTTTCGACGGGCCATGGCCCTGCGGCCGCCATCCCGCCGACCTGCCGGGCCACGCCATCCTCCGTTCGCTGCGCCGCCTTCCGACATCCCGTCACGACGCACCCGGCAAGGCGGTGGTCACCCCTGCAGCCGTTCCCGGCTCCTGGCCAGGCCGCCGGGTCGGTGATTGCCGGACTCCGCAGCCCGTCGGCGCCATCCATGCCGACCGCCAGCTCTACCGGCGCCGCGACGGGGGTGCGGTCACGAGGGCGGGCGTTGGTGCGCTCCAGCCTACCATCCGGGGATCCTGCCGCAGGCGCCAGTCCAGCTGGCCGTAGCCCACATCCACCGCACAGACCCGCCGGGCGCCATGGTGCAGCAGCACATGGGTGAAGCCGCCGGTGGAGGCGCCCACATCGAGGGCGATACGGTCCCCCCGGGGTCGATGCCGAGCGCCGCGAGGGCCTAGGTGCGTCTGTCGCCGCTGCAGGGCGACCCACAGCCAGGGCTGGTGCACCTCCAGCAGCCGATCCGGCAGACCCGCATCCCCCGGCTTCTCGAGCCGCCGTTCGCCCGAGATCATCCGTCCCGTCAGCCGCAGGCCGCGGCCCGCACCGCGGCGACTCCTGCCGACCAGGCGCCGATCACCGCACCCCCAGCACCCGCGGCCACCGCCGGTGGCCCGCCTGCGGAGATCCGCATCGAGCCGCCGCCGCCCAATGCCGTACGGGTGGTGCCCATACCCGCGGGTGCTCTGGTGGTGCTGGATGCGCCCTTCTTCCACCCGGACGTGGCCCGCTATGTGGTGGATGGTGAGGACCTGGTGGTGGTGCTGCAGAATGGCGCCATCGTCCGGCTCGACGGCTTCTTCGGCCATCCGGAGATGCCACCGTCCCTGAGCGTGGTGGGCGGTCCGGCCCAGACGGCCAGCGGCCTCGGTCGTGGCTGCTCCCACCCGTGAGCCGATTCGCACCACGGTCGCGTCACCGGGGGTCGGCATCGTCACCCAGCCGCCTTCCTCGCGCACCCCCGGCTCAGCCGTTCGAGCGTCCGGCGCGCAGCCGGCAGAGCCATTCATCTCGTGCCGTCGTTCGCCCGGGAACATCTGTCCTTTCGGTTGTAGCTATCTGCCCGTGACTCATCTCACGACGCTATACGGCTCCGGTTCTGGCAGTGTCGGAGGCCAGTCGACCCCGCTCAAGGCGCAACTCGCTCCGGCATGCATATCCGTTCGTCTTCGCGGTAGCGTACACGAGCACATGCTGGTCGAAACCAGTCGCACCACGATAGGGAGACTCCTCCGTCACAGCAGCCTACGCGCATACATTTTGCTCAAGATCCATTGCGTGGCGGTATGAAGATCCGTCCCTCACGGCGCCGGAAAGGTGTGTGCCTTGTTCGAGATGGGCGACGTCGTGGCATGCCGAGCCGCCTGTCACGGAAGCGTACGTGACGACATCCTGTTGAGACCCGGCTCGCGACGGGATGTGGAGGTGCCCCACGCCGGAGAAGAGGAGTGCATGCTGCTTGGAACCGGCCTCGCTACGGTATTGCAGAGCTATCCATTACGAAGCGCAGGCGACTCGAACTTGCTCCAGCCCCATCTGGTGACGAGATGCAGACCCGTCGCCCGGAGGCTGGAAGTGCATCCCGCTTGAGCGCACCTCACCAAGGCATGCCAAGCCGTCCGTCAGGCAAGCGTGTGTGACGGCATCGTGTTGAAGACCTCTCTTGCGACGGAATGCCGATCTGCCCCTCACAGCGCCGAAGCACGCCCACCCCGCTCGAGACACAGCCTGCCGCAGCATGCCGAGCCGTTCCTCACCAAAGCGTATGGCAAATGTGACCTGGAACCTGTCTCGTGACGGGGTGCCGATTCACCTTATACGGCGGCGGACACGAGCGCACCCTATTCAAGACACTCCTGGCCACGGCATGCCGAGCCGTCCGTCACGGGAATGGGCGCGACGCCGTCCTACGCGTGACCCATCTCACAGCGCTATGCAGATCCACCGCTCACGACGCCGGACGCGAGCGCTCTTTGATCAAGACACGTCTCCCTGCGGCACGCCGACTCTCTCGTCCCAGGAGGGGACAGAAGCAAGCCGATCATGCACATGATGGACGCAGGTGGACCCTGTCGCACCACCCGACCCTGCCGTTCGGGGATCCGGGGTGTGACAGGCAGAGTGGTCCCTAGCGCCGGGCGTCTTCGCCGTGCGGGCCCATGCGCCAGCTGTCCCCTCGATACGTCATGCTGTGCCGCCCGATCCCCTGTGGCGACTTCGCGCGGCCGCTTCCCACCGGAGCCAACTCCATGCCGCGGGCTTCCGAGAACAGGCGCGAGCACGCCCTCCCCGCCCATCGCGCCCGGGCCTCGGCCACGCCTCGAGCGAGTGGTTATCCCTTCAGAAAGCCTGCGCGGCACCTTCAGAAAACCCGCGCCGCTCCCCAACGATGGTCAGAAAAGCTTCATGGCTTCCTCATGACGGATAGTTTCACGACTCCTTAACGACTCGCTGCCATCCTGCCTCGGATGGTGGAGAAGGTGCCGCCGACTACAGGGACGCGGCGCACCTTTCCCATCATCCGCGGATTCTGCCGCGAAATCCCCAACATCCGGTTAACATGCCCTCAGAAGCTCCTGAGCTGATGGCGACAAGGGGTTGTTCGCCTTGCGCGCGGACACGAGGGCGGAACCCGACACGATGGGAATCCGGGCCCCGCGCTGCCGTTGCGTGCAGCTGTGTTCCACAGCCCGGGCACCGGCTCCACCATCGGGCGCGCGCCTCGCCCCGACCGCCACGCCAACCCCGCCGTGCCTCCCTGCGCTTGCGGTCTATTAATTCGGAATTCGCAGCTCGTTGTCGCGGAGTCTTGCGACAGCTCTTCAGATCCGAGGGTGCTCGCCGGGATCAGGCCGGCGCCGGGAGATCCCTCAGGATCAACCAACAGACCACCTGCGGCCCGCAGCCAAGAGCGGACGGTCCCGGTCGCTAGTCCCGTGGAGCCCGCGAGCCTCCGTCCTCACCCCCCGACGCCAGTGGCATGACCTCCACCCGCACCGGTCGGACCGAATCATCCACCCGCACGCGCGCAAGCCCCAGGGCTTCCACCAGCCGTGCCTGGGTGAGCAGATGCCCGCTTGCCCGCTCGGTGGTCAAGCGCGAGGGACCGTCGGCGAAAGCCAGCGGCAGGATCAGCTGGTCGGCAAGATGCCCGTCCGCCACCGCCCCGCTCGCAAGATGGGCGCGCACCGCCGCCGCCAGATCCGCCACCAGCGCCTCGGGCTCCCCGTCAGGCCCGAAGAGGGCCACAAAGCCCGCCGGCAGCCGCATCCGCTCCACCGCCACATAGAGATAGCCCCCGGGCGAATCGGCCGGAACCCGCCGCACCTCCACCAGCACCTGGGGCGCGAGGTCACCGAGCCGTTCGCGCAGTTGCGCCACCGCCCGGCTTGCGGGCGTGACGGGAAGGCCCGCAAGCGCGGCCCGAATGACGATGCGCAGCACCGGTGTGGGCCCTTCGGCCTGGAGCGGACGGATGGTGGCCGCTGGTGTGATACGGGCGTGGATCTCCCCGCCCCCGGCCGGCAGGAAACCGTGACGCTGAAGATGGGGAAAGAGGCCGGCGCCGAGCGTGCTCACCACCGGCGCATAGACTGCCGCCAGATGTTCGAAGGGCGGTGCCTGTGGCACATGGGTGCCGCCGCGCACCACCAGCCGCGACGGACCGGCGGCGCGCACCAGCGGCAGGTGGAGGGTCTGCAGCACCAGCGTGGCGGCCCCGGCACTGCCGCCGCGCCGGGCCGTCGCCACATCGAACCGATGCTCGCCGGACGTCGGCCGGGTGCGCGGGCGGAACAGCAGCTCGCGACTGCCGAGCCGGTCACCTTCCACCTCCGCCGCGGTCAGCGCCGCCAGCGCACGCACCACCGTGAGATGCTGCGGCCGAAGCCCCGGGCGCCTGCGACCGGCGCGGATACGGCGGATGCGCACGGGCGTGCCGGTGGCGGCCGCCGCCGCCAGCGCCGAACGCAGCACCTGGCCACCGCCCTCCCCGAGCGCGCCGTCCACCTCCCACATGCCGCACCTCCTATGCAGAAATGCATGGCCGCCTTTCGCCGGCAGCAGTTCCAACCCGTCGGGGGAAGGGGTAGCCTCGGACTTGCGCGACGGGAAGTAAGACGCCGGCTCGAGGCAGCGATCGCGGCGTTCCCTTCCTTCCCTGGCCGATGGTGAGTCTCGGGCGGCTCCCTGAGCCGCCCGCTTTTCTTCACCGCTCCACCGGCGCCATCGCGCCATCCGGCCTTTACTCCGCCTCCCCCAGCCCTAGAGATGGAGGCCGAGGCGCGTGGATCAGGGAGGGAGCATGATGGCACGTCGCCCCTTTGCCATGCTGGTGGCGTTCTCGCTGGTGCTCGGTGGCAGCCTGGCCGCCCGAGCCGAGACGCTGCGCGTGGGCATCCTCAAGTTCGGCACCGTCCGCTGGGAGATGGACGTCATCAAGACCCACCGGCTGGACGAGGCCGAGGGCTTCACCCTCGACGTCCGGGGCTATGGCGGCGGCGAGGCCAGCAATGTGGCGCTGATGGCCGGCGAGGTGGACTGCATCGTCGATGACTGGCTGTGGGTCGGGCGCATGCGCGCCGATGGCGCCGACATCGTCTTCGCCGTCCCCTATTCCAGCACCGTGGGCGCCCTGGTGGTGCACAAGGGTACCCCCATCCGCAACCTCGCCGACCTCGCCGGTCGCAAGATCGGCATCGCCGGTGGCCCCTACGACAAGAGCTGGCTGCTGATCCAGGCCGTCGCCCAGAAAGAGTATGGGCTCGATCTCGGTGCCAAGGCTGAGCTCGCCTTCGGCGCGCCGCCGCTGCTCAACGAGAAGTTCCTCACAGGCGAACTGGATGCGGTGCTCAACTACTGGCACTACGTCGCCCGGCTCGAGGCCCGGGGCCATGTGCGGCTGTTCGAGGTGGCGGCGGCGCAGGAATATTTCGGTGTCCCCCGGACCGTACCCCAGCTCGGCTATGTCTGCCGGGGTGAGGTGCTGCGGGCGAAGCCCGAGGCGGTCGAGGCCTTCGCCCGAGCCTCGCGTCGCGCCAAGGAGATCCTCGAGACCTCCGATGCCGAATGGGACCGCATCCGCCCGCTGACCAAGGCCAAGGACGATACGGTCTTCGCCACCCTCAAGCGACGCTTCCGTGAGGGCATCGTACGCCGCTGGGGCGATGAGGAGCGCCAGGCAGCGGCGCGGCTGTTTGCGGTGCTGGCCGAACTGGGCGGCGAGAAGCTGGTGGGCAGGGCGAAGGAACTCCCCGCCGGCACCTTCTGGGACCGGGTGCGCTGGTAGAGCGCGGGTGCGTGGATCCGTGGCCCGGGCGCTGGATCGCCACCAGCTGACCACGGGCCGGCCGGCGGCCGAGGCGGCTCGTGGCGCCTGGCGCCCAGCGGCGGTGGCGCTGCTGTCGCTGCTGCTGCTGGTGGGGCTGTGGCAGCTCCTGGCATGGCTTGCCGGCAATGCCCGGCTGATGCCGCCGCCGGCTCTGGTGCTGGCGCGGCTGGTGGCGGAGCTGGCCGACGAGCTTCCCTTCCACCTCGGGGTCACGCTGGCGCGGGTGGGGGCTGCCTTCGCCATCGCCATGCTGGTGGGCAGCGCCATCGGCCTCGCCATGGGCCGGTTTGTCGGGCT
>WFXL01000004.1 GCA_015490605.1 Rhodospirillales bacterium | reverse complement strand
CTTCGGCTGTGAGTGATGCCGTCTCTCCGGCCTCCACCCGAAAACGTGCAGGATCCGCCGCTCCTTCGCGGATGCGGGCGATGGTGGCATCCCCCACCTCCACCCGCAGATCCGCCCCCTCGGGCACGAGCCGCACGCTCGCCGGGTCCACCCCGTCCACCCGCAGGGTCTCGCGGCCGGAGGGATCCTCGATCCAGTCGGGCCCGTCCTCGGCGAGGCCCAGGAGATAGACATCGTCGCCCGCACCCCCCTGCAGCAGATCGCTGCCGGCGCCGCCATCGAGCCAGTCGTCGCCGGGGCCGCCCGCCAGCAGGTCATCGCCGCCGCCCCCCAGCAGCACATCATCCCCTTCGAGGCCGTAGAGGCGGTTGGCGGCCTCATTGCCCTCGAGCCGGTTGGCGGCGGCGCTGCCCACCAGATCGTGGGGGGCGTCGTCCTCAAGCCGCAGATTCTCGATGCCGGGGCCGAAGCGGCGCACATAGGGGTGGACGTCCTCCGGCAGCGGCCGCGCCAACCGCTCATCCAGCACCAGCGTGGCGGCGCCATCCGTTTCGGGATGCAGCGCCCGCACGGATTCGCCGAAGCCGGGGCGGATCACCAGCGTGTCCTCACCATCCGCGGTGGCACTGCGATCCAGCGGCACATCCCGCACCTGGTCGATTGCCAGGAGATCGTCGCCACCGCCGCCCTCGAGCTGGTCGCGCCCGGGGCCACCTTCCAGGAGATCATCGCCGCCGCCGCCCGCCAGCAGATCGCCGCCGGCCCCGCCCGCAAGCCGGTCGTCGCCACCGCCGCCGCTCAGCGTATCGCGGCCGCCATCTCCGCTCAGCACATCGGCGCCCGCACCGCCCCTGAGGCGATCATCACCGGCCCCACCCAGCAGCACATCCTCACCGCCAGCGCCGGCAAGCTCGTCGTCCCCGGCCATGCCGGCGAGGATGTCATCACCCGCCGCACCGGCGAGGCGATCGGGCGTGTCGGTTCCCGCCAGTACCGCCCCGGCCTCATCGGCGCGGGCGCTGGTGCCCACAGGCTCCCCGGGATCGGCGTCGGCCCCACCGTCGTTGGCAGCGGCCGGTGCTGCGGCCACCACCACGGTAGCCGCCATCGGCGGTTCGGCGGGGGGTGATGGTGTTCCATCGCCGGAACCGGCGGGTGCGGCGAAGGCCGAGGAGGAGGTGGCGACGAACCGCCCCTGGGGGGCGTCGGTGGCGAGTTGCAGCAGCACTTCCGGCATCACCAGTCCGCCGGCCAGGGGCGTGATGGGGATGCCCGCAGGCAGGTCCGTCACCGACGACGGTTGCGGCGAGGCGGCCATCGCCGCTGTCGGCTCGGCGGGTGCGGAAGGGGACGCAGAAGGTAACGGCGCGCCGTCGGCAACCGATGGGTGACGGCCCCCAGCTTGCAGCTCAGAGGCGTCCGCCCGGTCGGCGTCGGGAGGGGTAGCACGCGTGGGGGTGATGGAGAGGAGACCGATGAAGCTTGCCGACAGCCAGGCCGCCGACCAGCCTCCCGGGTCTCCCCGCCGCGCCGTCCGCGGGCGCTGTCGGATCCTCATCTCTCCGCTCACGATCCGGGGCCGCTCCTCTGGGTGAGTCGGTCCACCGGTGCCTCTGCTCCCTCTCCGTGCCATCCCGCACGTCTCCGCTCGGAGAACGCCACGACGGTGACCGGAGAGACGGGACCCGAACCCGCCGGACCTGCCGGCGATCTCCTTCTTATCCCATCAAGCCGTTGATTTCAAACGATTTTTTACGGTTCGCCAGAGGTCGGGAGGAAGCTTTTCCGCGAATTCCTTGGCGTCCACCCTTGCATCCGGACCTCACCAGCGTTCGTGGAATGTTCATGCCAGCCCCGAAGCGAACCTCTCTCAAGGGCTTCCATGAAGCTCTCTCAACGGATTGCAGCGCCCGCCCCCTTGGCCGCGGCGCACCGGTCGCTATCCCTGCGGTTGCGCATCCCAGGGATAGTATGGGAGAGGCCGGTGCAGCTCACCATCCCCGCCCTGTTCACACCGGAGGAGTGCGCCGATCTGCGGGCGCGGGCCAAGCGCATCCGTTTCGTGGACGGCCGTACCACCGCCGGCTGGCATGCCCGTCAGGTGAAGCACAATCAGCAAGCAGTTGCAGACGATCCCATCGCCCGTGCGATTCTCGCCGAGGTGCGGCGGCGCCTTTTGGAGCATCCGGTGTTTGTCGCCGCCACCCGGCCCAAGACCTTCGCCTCGCTGTTGTTGAGCCGCACCACTGGGGGTGGCGGCTATGGGCGGCATGTGGACGATGCCCTCATGGGCGGGGTGCGCACAGACGTCTCCTTCACCCTCTTTCTGAGCGATCCCCACGACTATGAGGGCGGTGCGCTGGTGATCGAGGATCCCGGGGGTGAGGTGGAGGTGCGGCTCGAGGCGGGCTCGCTCTACCTCTATCCCGCCACCACGCTGCATCGGGTGGCACCGGTAACTGCCGGTGCGCGGCTTGCGGTGGTGGGCTGGGTGCGCAGTCATGTGCGCGATCCCGCCTGTCGCGAACTGCTGTTCGACCTCGAGCGCGCCCGCCGGCTGGTGTTCGAGCGGGAGGGCAAGGGCGAGGCCTTCGACCTTCTCTCCAAGACCCTCGCCAATCTGCTCCGCCGCTGGGCGGAGGACTGAAGGTTCAACCGACAGGGGAGTAGCGAACCATGATCCGACGACGCCGGCGGCTGTGGGTCGGCCTTACCACCGCAGCCTTGGTGGGAGCCGGTGGCAGCCCCGATCTCGGCGGCAAGGATGAGCTTGTGGTCAAGTTCGCCGTGCCGGCAGCCTGGGCTTCGCCCCCGCAAGGCGGCGAAGGTGGCGAAGGCGGTGAAGGCGGTGAAGGGGGTGAGGGTGGTGAAGGGGGTGAGCGCGCCGCCGCGGTGATGACGGACGAGGCGCTGGCCGCCGGCCTCCTGGCCATGGAGGCTCATCTGCGGGTGGCCGAGACGCTGCTGCAGGAGGGGACAGCGGATGCCGCCGGCGCGCATCTGCGCCATCCCCTGGAGGAGATCTTCCCGCGGTTGCATGAGCCGCTGGAGGACCGAGCACCCGAGCTCGAGGAGCAACTCGAGGCCGCGCTTGCCGTGGCCCATGCTGCCGCCGAGGGAGGAGAGGTTGCGGCCATGCGGAATGCTGTCAGCAAAGCGCGCATGCAGCTGGAGGCTGCGCTCGGGACGCTCTTCGCCGAACGCCTCGGGGATCCGGTCTTCGCCGGCGCGGTGCTGGCCCGACTGCTGGAAGATGCCGCCCGCCAATATGGGTCGGCGGTCCGGGACGGCCGGGTGGTGGAAGTCGAAGAGTATCAGGATGCCTTCGGCCTGCTTCAGGCGGGACGAGCGTTGTGGCAGCGGCTCAGCGCAGCGGACCGACTGCCCGCGCCAGTGGCGGCGGATGTGGACGCAGCCCTTGCGGACCTAGCCGAGGCCCTGCCGGGTCCGCGGCCGCCGGCAGCGGCCATGGTGCCGGGACGGGTGCGGGCGTTGGTCTCCCGCATCCGCCTCGCCCTGAGCGAGCTGGGCTGATGGCTGGCGTGGCGGCCGCCCCCGGCGGCCGCTCCCACCCCCTCAGGCGTGGCCGATGATGATGCCCGTGAGGAACACCAGAAAGCCGCCTACCACCACCTGATAGACCGCCTGGAGGAAGGGGGTGTCCATATAGCGCGCCCGGATCCAGGCGATGGCCCAGAGCTCCACCAGCACCACCACCACCGCCAGGAAGGTGGCCCAGAAGAAATCGGGGATCAGGTAGGGCAGGGTGTGGCCGAGGCCGCCTATCGTGGTCATAACGCCGGTGACCACCCCGCGGATCCAGGGTTGACCACGGCCGGTGAGGGCGCCGTCATCCGAGAGGGCCTCGGCGAAGCCCATGGAGATGCCGGCACCGACGGAAGCCGCGCTGCCGACGATGAAGGTCTCCCAGGTATCACCGGTGGCAAAGGCGGCGGCGAACAGCGGCGCCAGGGTGGAGACCGAGCCGTCCATCAGCCCCAGCAGCCCCGGCTGCACATATTGCAGCACGAAGCGCTGGTGGGCCGCTTCCTCTTCTTCTGCCGCCGCCTCGCCGCTGGCGTAGCGCTCCCGCAGCCGCCGCGCCAGCGAGGCGTGCTCGCTCTCGGTCTCCGCCAGGCGATAGAGCAGGTCGCGAATGTCCAGATCCGTCACCCGCTCGGCCGCCTTGAGGTAGAAGTTGCGGGTCTCCTCCTCGAGGGACTCGGCCATGTGGCGGATGGTCTTGAGATCGGCATGCTTCATCAGCCACACCGGCCGCCGGCGGATGAAGCCGCGCACATGCTCGCGGCGGATCATGGGGATGTGGTCGCCGAACTTGCGCCGATAGAGCTCCATCAGCCAGCGGCGGTGGTTGTCCTCTTCCGCCGCCATCTCCTCGAACACCTTGGCCGAGTGGGGGAAGGTCTCCCGCAGCGCCTCGGCGAAGTCGCGATAGATGCGGGCATCGTCCTCCTCGAGGGAGATGGCGAGCGCCAGGATCTCGCGCTCCGACAGTTCGGTAAAGCGCTTGGTGGGGCCGAAGGACAGGGGAAAGAGGGACATGCTACCTCCGCGTGCGCGGCCGACCGCCGGCGATCTCTAGAACGATTCCGGGATCACGCAAACCGTTCGAAACCGTCCGCGTGTCCTGGACCTAGTCAGCGGCGGGCGATGGCGGTGGAGCGGCGGGCGCCAGAGCCACCCGATCGCGCCCCTCCTCCTTGGCCCGATAGAGGGCGCGATCGGCGCGGGTGAGCAGGTTCTCGATCAGCGCCTCCGCGCCCGCCACCGCCGCCGCGCCGATGCTCACGGTAAAGCGCACCGGCCGGTCGAGGACATGGACCTGCTGGCGGATGCGTTCGGCCGCCTCGCGTGCCCCCTCCAGGTCGGTGTAGGGCAGCAGCACCACGAACTCGTCGCCGCCGAAGCGGGCGGCAATGTCGGTGCGGCGGAGCGAACGCCGCACCACCTGGCCGAGGCGATGGAGGACCTCGTCGCCCACCGCATGGCCGGCACGGTCGTTGATCTGTTTGAAATGATCCACGTCGAGCAGCAGCATGGCCAGGGAAAAGCCATAACGCCGCGCGAGCTCGGCGATCTGGCGGGCACGCTCGAGAAAGGCCCTGCGGTTGTAGAGGCCGGTCAGCGCATCCACGTCGGCCAGCTGCCGCAGTGCCCGTTCCATCCGGCGGCGGCGATGCACCTCCTCTTCCAGCCGCGCCCGGCTGGTGGCGAGTTCATCCACCAGCCGCAGCAGCACCGCCACCGGCAGGGCGGCGAGCACACCGGCCACGAGGCCGGCGCCAAAGCCCAGCCGCAACGCTACCAGTCCGGGGATCTGCTGCCACAGGAACAGCAGGGTGATGGCGGCACCTGCCACCACCGCGGCGGAGACGGCGAACAACAGGGTGGCCAGCGCCACGCCGAGCTCATGGGTGAGCCCGGCAAGCCGCCGCATCCACATGGGAGGCGGAGCCGTGAAGGTCGGCTCCGCCTCCTCCTGATCCATGCTCGAGGGTGGAACTTCGGCTTCCCGACGGCTCACACGTCCTCGCCGCTCAATAGAGCAGCTTCCAGTTGCCGTTGCGGACCTCGATCATCTTAAAGGCCCGCAGATCGAGGCCAAGGTGGTCCTCCGGCGACATGGTGAAGATCCCGTCGACGCCGATGAACTCCTTGGTCTGCTCGAGCGCATCCCGCACCGCCACACGGTCGGTGGTGCCCGCCCGCTCGATGGCGTTCACCAGCAGCATGAGGGCATCATAGGCGTGGCCGCCGAAGGTAGAGACCTCCTCACCGTAGGCGCTCTCATATTCCTTCTTGTAGGCCAGCGCCACCTCCCGCTGGGGATCGCCCGGCGGCAGCTGGTCCGCCACCACCAGCGCGGCGCAGGGCAGGCGGATGCCCTCGGCGGCCTTGCCGGCACCCTCGATGAAGCGCTTCGAGCAGGAACCGTGATTGTAGTAGAGCTGCGCCTTGATGCCCAGCTGAGCATAGTTCTTGGCAACGATCACCGAGGGTGCGCCAAAGCCGCAGAACAGCACCGCATCGACACCGGCATCGCGGATGCGGGTGAGCTGCGGGGTCATGTCGGTGTCACCACGGCCGTACTGTTCCTTGGCCTTGATGGTAAGCCCGTATTCGCCGGCCAGATTCTCAGCATTCTTGAGGCACGATTTGTCGAACCCGCCAGATCCACCGATCAATCCGATCTGGCTGTAGCCCTCCCGCTTCATGTCCTCATAGACTTTCTGCACCGCCATGCGATCGGTGTGGGGCGTCTTGAAGACCCATTTCTTCACCGGTTCGACGATGACCGAGGCGCCGGCCAGCGAGATGAAGGGGATCTCCGCCCGCTCCACCAGCTTGATCACCGCCATGGTCTCACCGGTGGTGGTACCACCGATGATGAAGTCGACCTTGTCCTGCTCGATGAGGCGCTTGACGAAGGTCACGGCGTTCTTGGCGTTGGTGCCGGTATCGTAGATGATCATCTCGATGGGATGTCCCAGCACCCCGCCCTGCTCGTTGAGCTTCTTGGCATAGAGGTCCAGGGTCTTGCGCTCGGGATCGCCCAGGAAGGCCGCCGGTCCGGTGACGGCGAGGAACGAACCGATGCGGATGGGTTCGGCCGCTCGGGCGAGCCCGACGCCGAACAGAACGGTGGCAGCGGTCACGCCGGCCAGAAGGGCTCGTCGCTGCATGCTCCCCTCCCTTGGTCGGTTGCAGATGAAACCATCCGGCGCCCCTGCTCTAGCCCGAGCCGGCGCCTCAGGCAACGCCGCTGTGGCGGGGGCGGCTGAAGCGCCAGACGGTCGCCGGCGGGATGTTCCACAGCACATAGCGGGCAATGCGGGCGTCGACGCCGAATTCCCGCGCGGGGATGGGGCACAGGGGCGAATAGGTGTACTGGACCACGAAGCCGTCCGTGCCCACGGCGCGCAGCGCCTGGTCAATGATCTGGCGCTTGCAGGCCTTGCTCATGTTCAACAGCGGCAACCCCGAGACGACCGTGGAAACGTGCTCGATGCCCTGACGCTTCAGGATTTCGTCAAGGCGGGTGGCATCCCCCTGGACCACCCGACAATCGCGGAAGGTGTCGCGCAGATACTCGTAGAGCGCGCGGTCGAGCTCCACCACAAGCAGATGGTCCGGCGGGATGCCACCCTCCAGCAAGCCGCGGGTGATGGCCCCGGTGCCACCGCCCAACTCCACCACATAGCTGCCCGGCCGCCAGACGGTCTCCTCCGCCATGGCGCGGGCCAGGGCCCGCGAGGAGGGGATGAAGGAGCCCATGGAGCGCGGGGAGCGCAGCCACTGTTTGAAGAACAGTTCGCGTTCCTCGATCGCCTTGTCCTGACGCATGGGACCGTTTCCTCCGAGCCCGGCGCGGCCGGGCCGCGCCGCCGCCCCACCGGGATGCCGCCGTCTGCGCTGGCCGCAAGATAGGCGCCGCCACCGAGGATGGCAAAGCCGGGATGGGGGTCGCGTTGACACCCTTCTGAGGCGAGCCTACTTGAGGCCGGATCATGTCACGAACCGCCCGCGAGGTCCATTCCGCACATGTTGGGCACACTCGCCAAGCGGATCTTCGGTACCGCCAACGATCGCATCATCAAGCGCCTGCGGGCCGAGGTCGCCAAGATCAACGCTCTCGAGCCCGAATTCGAGCGCCTCTCCGACGACCAGCTGCGGGCGAAGACCGGCGAATTCAAGGAACGCCTCGCGCGGGGCGCGAACCTCGATGAGCTCCTGCATGAGGCCTTTGCCGTAGTGCGCGAGGCCGCCAAACGCACCCTCGGCCAGCGCCACTTCGACGTCCAGCTCATCGGCGGCATCGTGCTGCACCAGGGCAAGATCGCCGAGATGAAGACCGGCGAGGGCAAGACCCTGGTGGCGACGCTGCCGGCCTATCTCAATGCGCTCACCGGCCGCGGCGTCCATGTGGTGACGGTCAACGACTATCTCGCCCGGCGCGATGCCGAGTGGATGGGGCAGATCTACCGCTTCCTCGGGCTCGAGGTGGGGTGCATCGTCTCCGGCCTCTCGGATGCCGAGCGGCGGGCCGCCTATGCGGCCGATATCACCTACGGCACCAACAACGAATTCGGCTTCGACTATCTGCGCGACAACATGCGCCTGCGGCTGGAGGACATGGTCCAGCGGGAGCGCTACTATGCCATCGTCGATGAGGTGGACAGCATCCTCATCGACGAAGCGCGCACGCCGCTGATCATCTCCGGCCCGGCCGAGGACAGTTCACGGCTCTATGAGCTGGTGGACGAGCTGGTGCGCGAGCTGGCGCCGGAAGACTGGGAGAAGGACGAGAAGCAGCGGGCAGTGGTGCTCACCGAGCGCGGCGTCGAGCGAATGGAGGCGATGCTGCGCGAGCGCGGGCTCCTGCGCGGGGCCAGCCTCTATGACATCGAGAACGTCACCCTGGTGCATCACATCCAGCAGGCGCTGCGGGCGCACCACCTGTTCCAGCGCGATGTCGACTACATCGTCAAGGACGGCAAGGTCATCATCATCGACGAGTTCACCGGCCGCATGATGCCCGGCCGGCGCTACTCCGACGGCCTCCACCAGGCGCTGGAGGCGAAGGAGCGGGTGCCGGTGCAGCCGGAGAACCAGACACTGGCGTCGATTACTTTCCAGAACTACTTCCGGCTCTACGAAAAACTTGCCGGCATGACCGGCACCGCCGCCACCGAGGCGGCCGAGTTCCAGGAGATCTACGGGCTCGAGGTGGTGGTGATCCCCACCCACAAGCCCATGATCCGCCAGGACGAGGACGACGAGGTCTATCGCACCGCGCGGGAGAAGTATGACGCCATCGTGCGCGAGATCGAGGAGGCCCACCGCCGCGGCCAGCCGGTGCTGGTGGGGACGGTCTCCATCGAGAAGTCGGAGCTGCTCTCGCGCATGCTCAAGAAGAAGGGCATTCCCCATCAGGTGCTGAATGCCCGCTATCACGAGAAGGAAGCGCAGATCATCGCCCAGGCCGGCCGGCTCGGGGCGGTCACCATCGCCACCAACATGGCCGGCCGCGGCACCGACATCCAGCTCGGCGGCAATGCCGAAATGCGCATCCGCCAGGAGCTGGGAGAGGATCCGGACCCCGAAGCGGCCGCGCGCATCCGGCGCGAGGTGGAGGACGAGCGCGAGAAAGTGAAGGCCCTGGGCGGTCTCTATGTGATCGGCACCGAACGGCACGAGAGCCGGCGGATCGACAATCAGCTCCGCGGTCGTTCCGGCCGCCAGGGGGACCCGGGCCGCTCCAAGTTCTTCCTCTCCCTCGAGGACGACCTCATGCGCATCTTCGGCTCCGAGCGCATGGACGGCGTGCTGCAGAAGCTCGGGCTGAAGGAAGGCGAGGCCATCGTCCACCCGTGGATCAACAAGGCGCTCGAGAAGGCCCAGCAGAAGGTCGAGGCGCGCAATTTCGAGATTCGCAAGAATCTCCTCAAGTTCGATGATGTGATGAACGACCAGCGCAAGGTCGTCTATCAGCAGCGCCGTGAGATCCTCGAGGCCGAGAGCGTCGCCGACATGGTGCGCGACATGCGCCACCAGGTGATCGAGGAGATGGTGGCGCGCCACATCCCCGAACAGGCCTATCCCGAACAGTGGGACCTGGAGGGGCTCGAGCGCGAGGTGCAGGAAGTCTTCGGCCTCGAGCTGCCGATCCGCGCGTGGGGCCAGGAGGAGGGCATCGCCGAGGAGGAGATCACCCGGCGCATTACCGAAGCGGCCGATGCCCTCATGGCGCGCAAGGTGGCGGACTATGGCGAGCCCCTGGTGCGCATGGCCGAGAAGAGCATCCTGCTGCAGGTGCTGGATCATCTGTGGAAGGAGCATCTGCTGCAGCTGGACCATCTGCGCCAGGGCATCCATCTGCGCGGCTACGGCCAGCGCGATCCCCTGAACGAGTACAAGCGCGAAGCCTTCCATCTGTTCGAGGGGATGCTGGCACAGCTGCGTCTCGTCACCACCCGTGCCCTGGCCCATCTGGAAGTGCGCCTGCCGGAGGAGGCGGAGCCGGCGCCAGAACCGCCGCCGGCACCTGCCCGTCCGCGGCGGGCGCGGGCCATGGCCATGGCCGGGGGAGATGGCGACGGCGGCATCGATCCGGCGGATCCCTCCACCTGGGGCAAGGTGGGGCGCAACCAGCCCTGTCCCTGCGGCTCCGGGCGCAAATACAAGCACTGCCACGGCCGCATCGGCTGAGAGGCCGTGAGCCCGCCCACGGCCGGCGTGGGAGGCGGCGCTGCCCGGGAACAAGGGTTGGCCTGCGTGCAGGTGTGCGAATCCTCGATCCCGCGCCTTGCGGTGGATGCTGGCGGCGGCCGGTCAGATCAGGAGCCCGGCGGGTGATGCCGGGTGAGCGCGGGAGTCCGGTGGTTCAGCGACCGCCGGCGCTTGCGACTCAGCTGCCGTCCGCGGCATCCGACGGCTGGCGAGGATTGGGATCGAGGCCGTAGAAGGCGCAGATGTGGGCCCAGGCCTCCTCGGCGCTTTCCACATAGCGGAACAGCCGCGCATCCGCCGGATCGATCATTCCCTCCGCCACCAGCACCTCGAAGTCGATCACCCGACGCCAGTGGGCTTCGTCGAACAGCACGATGGGTAGCGGCCGCATCTTGCCGGTCTGGACCAGGGGTGAGGGTCTCGAACAGCTCGTCCAGCGTGCCGTAGCCGCCGGGAAAGAACACCACCCCGCGGGCGCGCATGAGGAAGTGCATCTTGCGGATGGCGAAATAGTGGAACTGAAAGCACAGCTCCGGGGTGATGTAGGGGTTGGGGAACTGTTCGTGCGGGAGGGTGATGTTGAGGCCCACGGACTTGGCGCCGGCCTCATGCGCACCGCGATTGGCGGCTTCCATGATACCGGGGCCGCCGCCGGTGGTGATGACGAAGCGGCGTGGTCCGTCCGCCTGTCCCGCCCGTGAGACCAGGGCGGCGAAGCGGCGGGCCTCCTCGTACCAGCGCGAGCGGCGCACCAGCGCGCGGGCGCGGGCCAGGGCGCGCTGGGCGCGGGGATCGTCGGGGTCCTCCGCCACCAGCCGCTGGGCCTCATCCAGCCGGCTGCGCGCCTCCTCGGGGCTGGGAATGCGGGATGAGCCGAACACCACGATGGTGGTCTCCACCTGGTGTTCCTGCAGCACCAGTTCGGGCTTGAGCAGCTCCAGCTGCAGCCGCACCGGCCGCAGTTCCTCCCGCAGCAGGAAATCCAGGTCGGCATAGGCGAGGCGATAGCTGGGCGAGCGCGTCTGCGGGCTGTCGATGGCGCGCTGGGCGCGCTCATGGTCCTCACGCGCACTCGGCAGATGGCGGTGGCGCGATGTGGGATCCCTGGTCCGATCCGGCATCGACCTTTCCCCGATGAGGCGGGGCGAGGCCCCGCGGCCGCGGGCAAGGTACGGCCGAGGGAGGTCCTGCGGGAGTCCTGCGGCCGGGACCGCAGCGGCCACGGCCGTCCCAGGCACAAGCGATGGCAGAGATCGGCACGGGTGTTGGGGGATGGGGCGCCGAAGGACCCGGCGTTGACCTTTTGGTAACCGAACCGGACTAGGCTGTTCGCGGTTACGGGGAAGATGCCGTGCGCCGGCTGTGGGTTGGCGTGCTGTTGTTGGGGCTTTGGGTGGTGCCGGCCGTGGGGCCTGCGCGGGCCGCCGAGGATGCGCGGCTGCGGATGCTCGAGGGCGCGGTGGCGCGGGCACTGGTGCAGCTGGATCTGCTGGCAGTTGGCGAGGGACGGGCGCAGCCAGGTCCTGTGCTTGTCGGGGAGATGGTACCGGCCGTGGACGAAGCGGACGTGGCGCTTGCGGCTCTCCGCATCCTCGCCGTGCGGCTGGAGCGCTTAGTGGAAAAGCCGGAAGCGGAGGAAGGGTCCGCTGAACCCGATGCATGGGTGTGGGCGGCCCTGGCAGAGGATCGCCAGCGGCTCGTTGCCCTGCTGGATGATGCCGCCAGCTTGCCGCGCGCCCGCCTCATCGCCGCCCTGCGGGCCGTGCTGGCGGATCTGGACGGCGCCCTTGCCGCGCTGGCAACCCTGGAGTGAGCGGTCCCTGCCGGACCCTCGAGCCGTTTGCAGATCGTGGGTGGGGGAACTTTGTCCAGCCACGTTTCTCACACCATGCCCGGGCGGCGGAATGCCCGTCGTATCGGCAGGCCCCTATGTGTAAGTCTCACCCCCGGTTCGTCGAGGACGGTTGGGGATGCTGCTGGGTGGCAAGGGCCCGTTTGTGCAATTTCGGGCGATTCCGGCTGATCATCCCCGGGAATGGCCGGACCCCACCATGAGCCCTCATGTGCGCCGGGTGCCGGCTGGCCCGCACGCGGCCGCGGGGGTCGGCACCTTCGGCGTTGCGGTTCGGACGTGGGCTGGCGGGGAACGGAGCGGAAGGGCCCGCCCGGCGCGGCCAGATCCACCGCACCTCCGGCGGCACCCTGGGCCGGCCGAGGCGCTGGGGCTTGGGGTGCTGGGCCATCGGGTGGCGGAGACCGACACCCGCGCAGACCTGGGTGGCCTGTGTGGACATCGGGTTCGACCGCTTCCGTGCCGAAGGCCCGTAGAGCTGCAGGACCAGCGTCCATACCCGCACCCGTCGAGGATCGGAGGTGACAGCATCGCCGTCGGCGGCCTCGGCAGCGAGGGCCTCGTAGCGGCCAGGCTTCGGCGCGACCAGAGGCGCCGTCTGGCCGCTGCGCCTGAGCCGGTCGAACAGCGGCCGCACCCCATCGCACATCAGCATCTCCCGCGCTTCGAGCGGACCCGCCAGGGAATTGATCACCGCAGGGCGCGGGCCGTGGGTGCGCACCGCATAGGCAAGAGGCGCCAGCCGGACCCGCAGCTCGCGCACCAGCGACGGATGGTGCGCGGCCTCGATCGGGCTGATGCACGGCTCCATCACCCCCGGGTCGAGGCCGAGGGCCACGGATCCGATGTGCCACGCCCCCGGCGGGGGGCCGCATGCGCGCGTGTCGGCGTCCGCGCTGGGCCCTCGGTCTGTTGGTCGGGACCCGTCGCGTCACCGTGGCCCCCATCGGCAAGCGCCACCGCCTCTCCCGGCTCACCGCCCGCGCCCCCGGCAGCTCATGCGCCGCAACCGCACCCACCGGGCCGTTCGCTGCCCTGTGGAACAGGTTTTCGCCGCCACCTGTTGGTGCTTGCGGTTCCGGGCCGTTTCCTCAGCTTGGCCCGGGGCGAGGACCGGCGTCGCCCTCGTCGATTTCACCGACAACCCCAGCCGCCTCGGCTTTTGCGAGATGCACGGCGCAGAGCCGAAGTCTCTACCAGATTCCACGCTTTCCGCCCCGAACACCCCGCAAACGAAGAGACGGAAGCCGGCCGGAAAGACACCTGTCGCCACCCCACCCGAAGCCGCCCATCTCTGCAGACCCCGTTTCCTTCTCAAAGGTCGCAACCAGATCGATGAGATCAGCTGTCCAGGCGTCACAGGATACGGTGTGGGCCCGCGGCTGTCGCGAATTCGGCCTCATTGAGGCCGCTCGACATTTCCACCAGGTGTCGAAGGATGTGGCGAGGGCGCCGGTCAGGCGATCTCGATGCGGTTGCGGCCCAAGGCCTTGGCGCGGTAGAGGGCATGATCGCAGCGCTGGAGCAGATCGTGCACGTCCCGCGCCCGCCGGCGGCAGGCCACGCCGAAACTCGCAGTGAAGCGGATCGGAGTGCCGTCATCAAGCCGGGCCGGCGTGGCGGCGAAGCGCTGCTTGAGTCGCCGGCAGACCGCCACCGCCGCCGCCTCTCCCCCGTCCCGCAGCAGCAGGGCGAACTCCTCGCCGCCGAGACGGGCGGCCACGTCATAACGGCGCGATTCCGCCCGCACCACCGCCGCCAAGGTCTCCAGCACCCGATCGCCGGCAGCATGGCCCCAGGTGTCGTTGATCCGCTTGAAATGGTCGAGGTCGAACAGCACCACCGCAAGGCTGCGGTCGTGCCGCTCCGCCTCGGCCCAGGCCTCCTCGAGCCGCTCGAAGAAGTGGCGCCGGTTGAACAGGCCGGTAAGGGGATCGGTGCAGGCCGCCACCGCCAGCTCGGCGCACACCTCCTCCAACCGCTCCACCGTCTGGCGATGGCGGATCACCAAGGAAAGGATATCCGCCACACTTTCGAGAAAGGCCAGTTCGGCGGGATGGGGCGGATGTCCCTCCGGCAGATAGAGGACGATCACCCCCAGCACCCGCTCGCCATCGCGAATGGGGACATTATAGTGGCCGTGGGGCGCGATGCCGGGATAGCGGATCTCATGGCGGTGGTCGACACAGGTAGCATGCTGGATCGTCCGCTCCTGGGCGGCACGGCCGCACAGGCAATGGCCGAAAGGCACCCGCGCGCACAGTCGCAGGATCGGCGGGGCCAGATCCCGCTGGGCCACCAGCCGTAGCTCCTGCTGGGCATCATCGGCGAGGAAGATGCCGCCGCGCGGCAGAATCGACAGCCAGCTCACCGACAGCAGGATGTCGAGACAGCGGTGGAGCAGGGTCTCGAGATCCAGATCCCTGACCGCCGTGCGGAGGATGGCATTGAGCGCCCGCTCATTCTCGAGAGCGCGCATGAGATCCGCATCGATATCCAGGACCGCCATGACCAGCCTCCGCCCGGATCTCCCAGCACGATACCATAACCGCTATCGATGTCACCGGAGGTTTCATCGTCGAAGAAGCGATTGCATACTATCGTATGTAAAACCATCGATGCCACTATCGCGGACCGGTGACGACAACCATGCCGCTGGCGGTGGTAGTCGCTCACAGGCCCGGGAGCGCGGGCGGACGGCGCCGATGGGGGCGGTTGCGCGGCCTTCGCAGCACCAGCGTGGGCCAGACGCCGAGGTCGACGCGGTGGAGCGGACGCAGCCCGGCACGACGAAAGGCGGTCAACACCGATTCCGCCTGGCGGGCGAGCAGCCCCGCCAGCACCAGCCGGCCGCCGGGGGCAAGGCTGTGGGCCACATCCCGCGCCATGGCCATCAACGGTTCGGCAAAA
The DNA here is from genome assembly GCA_015490605.1 of Rhodospirillales bacterium. Taxonomy (GTDB): domain Bacteria; phylum Pseudomonadota; class Alphaproteobacteria; order Geminicoccales; family Geminicoccaceae; genus HRBIN39. Next base: position 923 of record WFXL01000004.1, on the reverse strand, counting down.
AGGTTGGCGAGGATCAGATCGAAGGGCCGCTGGCGGCGGACATGGGGGTTGCGTATGCCTACACCACGGCGGACCTCGATGTGGGTGGCCAGGCCGTGGCGCCGTATGTTCGCCCGTGCCACCGCCACTGCCAGCGGGTCGTGGTCCAGCGCCAACACCCGCGCCTTGGGCCACAGATGGGCAGCCGCCAGGGCGAGGATGCCCGAGCCGGTGCCCAGGTCCAGCACCCGTGCGGGCAGGATGCGATGAGCGAGCCAGTCGAGCGCGAGAAGACAGCCGCGGGTGCTCTCATGTTCGCCCGAGCCGAAGGCGAGCCCGGCCTCCAGCTCGAGGGGGATGGTGCCGGGCGGCATCGGCTGGCGCTCATCGGGGCCGTGGATGAAGAAGCGGCCTGCCCGCACCGGACCGCGCAGACGGGTGGCATGGTCGACCCAGTCGCGTTCTTCCACCGGCGTGCAGGCCAGGGTCTCCAGCGGAAGGTCGAAGCTGGCCAGCGTGTCCACAAGCTCGCGGCGCCAGCGGTCGGGATCGAGCGGCTCGCGCACCCACAGTTCCACCCGCAAGGCGCGCGGCTCGAGAGTGGCGGGGTCTTCATCGTGCACGAACAGGGCCAGGGCTTCGCCCATCTCCTCAAGCCGCTCCACCAGTGCCGGCGGCAGCGGGGCGGGCAGGGCGAAGGCGAGACGCCACAGACGCATCGGGGCGTTCCTCCCGATCCTCAGGTTTCGACCCATGCTCAGGCCGGCTGGACGAAACGGTCGATCACCTTCTTGCGGCCGGCCTTTTCAAAGCGGATGTCGAGCCGATTGCCCTCCACCGCCTCCACCCGCCCATAGCCGAAGACCTCGTGGAACACCCGATCGCCGGGGCGGAAGGCGTGGGTGGGCGCGGGACGGCGGAGGATGCGGGCCTCCTGCGGGCGG
>WFXL01000003.1 GCA_015490605.1 Rhodospirillales bacterium | reverse complement strand
TGGTGGACCGAAGGGATGCGGAAGTAGCCTTCAAGTTTGCGGGTGGTGTCGACGGTGCTGGATGTAGGCGACAGCACCTCCACCACCACCAGCGGGTCGGGCACCTCCACCGCCTCCGGCGGCAGCGGCGTACCGCAGCGGAGGAGGGCATCCGGCTCGAACGCGGTGGTCTCGTCCACCCGCACCAGCATGCCGTCGGGAAATACCTCACAGGGAAGACCGCGGCGGCGGACCTCGGCATCGAGCCGCTTGGCCACCTCGAACTTCACCCGGGCGTGGGCGGCGCGCTCGGGGGCCATGGCCACGACTTCGCCGTCCACCAGCTCAAAGCGACCGGGCTGCCTCTCAACCCAGCGCAGGAAGGCCTCCACCGTCATCCGCGCCACCGCCGGCTCGGCCATGGCCCACACCTCCACAGCCATCACCCCTCCATCTAGCGCGGGTTTGGGCCCGTGGGCAGGGGTGCCAGGGCGTCCGCGGCCCTCAGCGGCGCGCGGGTGGAGTTTCGGGGAAGAGGGTTTCGATCTCGAAGGTGAGGCCCGGGGGATCGAGGGTGAGGGTGCCGGTGTGGAGGATGCGGGTGCGGATCTCCTCGCCCGCACGGGCGTGATGCACCACCGCCCGGCGCAGCGGGTCCACCACCAGATAGTGGTGGACCGAAGGGATGCGGAAGTAGCCTTCAAGTTTGCGGGTGGTGTCGACGGTGCTGGATGTAGGCGACAGCACCTCCACCACCACCAGCGGGTCGGGCACCTCCACCGCCTCCGGCGGCAGCGGCGTGCCGCAGCGGAGCAGGGCATCCGGCTCGAACGCGGTGGTCTCGTCCACCCGCACCAGCATGCCGTCGGGAAATACCTCACAGGGAAGGCCGCGGCGGCGGACCTGCTCCCGCAGCTGGACGAACACTTCGCCCTTGACCCGGGCGTGGGCGGCGCGCTCGGGAGCCATGGCCACGACTGCGCCGTCCACGAGTTCAAAGCGACCGGGCTGTTCCTCGGCCCAGCGCAGGAAGGCCTCCACCGTCATCCGCGCCACCGCCGGCTCGGCCATGGTCCACACCTCCACAGCCCACTGTCCCGAGTCTAGCGCGTTTGGCGCAGGCGGCGAGAGGCGGTGGGGAAGGCGGGCGCGGATGGCACCACCACGCCGGATGTGCGCGGGCGGATCCTTCAGGCGGGCTCGGCCAGGCGGGCGCGGCGGCGCGCCAGCAGGGGTGCCAAGTGGCGGCCGGTATGGCTTGCGGCCACCTGCACCACCGCCTCCGGCGGGCCCTCGGCGACGATCCGCCCGCCACCGTCGCCGCCCTCGGGGCCGAGGTCGATGATCCAGTCGGCGGTTTTCACCACATCCAGGTGGTGTTCGATCACGATCACCGTGTTGCCTTGATCCACCAGGGCATGCAGCACCTCCAGGAGCCGCCGCACATCCTCGAAATGGAGGCCGGTGGTGGGCTCATCGAGAATGTACACGGTGCGGCCGGTGGCCCGGCGCGCCAGCTCCTTGGCCAGTTTCACCCGCTGGGCCTCGCCGCCCGAGAGGGTGGTAGCCGGCTGGCCCAGCTGGATGTAGCCGAGGCCCACCCGCTGCAGCACCTCGAGCCGCTGGCGCACGGCCGGCACCGAGGCGAACAGCGCACACGCCTCGTCCACCGTCATCCGCAGCACATCGGCAATCGAGTGCCCCTTCCAGGTGACCTCCAGGGTCTCGCGGTTGTAGCGTGCCCCCTTGCACACATCGCAGGTGACGAAGACATCGGGCAGGAAGTGCATCTCGATCCGCAGCACCCCGTCCCCCTGACAGGCCTCGCAGCGGCCCCCCCGGACATTGAAGGAAAAACGTCCCGGTCGATAGCCGCGCGCCCGCGCCTCGGGCAGGCCCGCAAACCATTCGCGGATGGGGGTGAAGACGCCGGTGTAGGTGGCGGGATTGGAGCGCGGCGTGCGGCCGATGGGCGACTGGTCGATCTCCACCACCTTGTCCACCAGCTCCAGCCCATGAAGGGCGCGGTGCTCGCCCACCGGCAGGCGGGCCCCGTGGAGGTGGCGGGCGAGGGCCGGATAGAGGGTGTCCACCACCAGCGAGCTCTTGCCCGAGCCCGACACGCCGGTGACGCAGACGAACAGCCCCAGCGGGATGGTCACATCGATGTCGCGCAGATTGTTGGCGCGGCAGCCCTCCACCACCAACCGGCGGGCCGGATCCGGCTGCCGCCGCCGCGGCGGCACGGGGATCTCGCGCCGGCCAGCGAGATACTGACCGGTGAGGCTGTCGGGATGGGCGGCGATGGCCGCCGGCGGCCCCGCGGCCACCACCCGGCCACCGTGGACTCCGGCCCCCGGGCCCATGTCGATCACATGGTCCGCCCGGCGGATGGCCTCCTCGTCGTGCTCCACCACCAGCACGGTGTTGCCGAGATCGCGCAGCTGCTCGAGGGTGCGCAGCAGCCGGTCGTTGTCCCGCGGGTGGAGGCCGATGGAGGGCTCGTCCAGCACATAAAGCACCCCGGTGAGGCCCGAGCCGATCTGGGAGGCAAGGCGGATGCGCTGGCTCTCGCCGCCCGAGAGGGTGCCGGAATCGCGCGCGAGGGTGAGATAGGCGAGGCCCACATCCACCAGGAAGCCGAGGCGCTGGCGGATCTCCCGCAGCACCCGCTCGGCGATGGTGCGCTGCTTGGGGGTGAGCTGCTGCGGCAGCGCCTCGAACCAGGCCCGCGCCTGGGCGATGCTCATGGCCGCCACCTCGCCGATGTGGCGGCCGGCGATCTTCACGCACAACGCCTCGGGCCGCAGCCGGTGGCCGCCGCAGCTCTCACAGGGCTGTTCCACGAAATAGCGCTGGAGATCCTCACGGAAGGCCGAATCCTGGCCGCGCAGGCGGCGCTGGAGATGGGGGATGACGCCCTCGAAGGGCTTGCGCGTCTCCAGCCGGCGGCTGCCATCCCGCAGGCGGATGGTCACGGCTTCACCGCCGGTGCCATAGAGAATCGCGCGCCGCACCCGCTTGGGCAACCGCTTCCACGGGGTGGCGGGATCGGCCCCATAGTGGCGGCAGACCGCTCGCAGCACCTGCTGGTACCAGGGCAGGGTGCTGTTGGCCCAGGGCTCGATGGCGCCCTCTTCGATGGAACGCTCCGGATCCGGCACCACCAGCTCGGGATCCGCCACCAGATGGCGGCCAAGGCCGTCGCAGGCGGGACAGGCGCCATAGGGGCTGTTGAAGGAGAACAGCCGCGGCTCGATCTCGGGCAGGGTGAAGCCCGAGACCGGACAGGCGAATTTGGCCGACAGCAGGAGGCGCTCGCCGGAATCGGCATCCTCGGCGATGGCAAGCCCATCGGCCAGCTCGAGGGCGGTCTCGAGAGATTCGGCGAGGCGCGGGCCCATGTCCGGCGCCACCACCAGCCGGTCCACCACCACCTCGATCTCGTGCTTGCGCTTCTTGTCGAGCGGCGGGACCTCGTCGATCTCGTACAGGGTGCCGTCCACCTTCACCCGCAGAAAGCCGCGCCGCTGCAGTTCGGCCAGCTCGCGGCGGTACTCGCCCTTGCGGCCGCGCACCACCGGCGCCAGCAGATAGAGGCGGGTGCCCGGCGGCCGCGCCAGCAGCCGGTCCACCATCTGCGAGACGGTCTGCGCCTCGATGGGCTCGCCGGTGACGGGGGAGTAGGGCACGCCCACCCGCGCCCACAGCACCCGCATATAGTCCCAGATCTCGGTGACGGTGCCGACGGTGGAGCGCGGGTTGCGGGCGGTGGTCTTCTGCTCGATGGCGATGGCCGGCGACAGCCCCTCGATGCGGTCCACATCGGGCTTCTGCATGAGTTCGAGGAACTGGCGGGCATAGGCCGAGAGGCTCTCCACATAGCGTCGCTGGCCCTCGGCATAGATGGTATCGAACGCCAGCGAGCTCTTGCCCGAGCCCGAAAGCCCGGTGATCACCACCAGCCGGTCGCGGGGAATGTCCACGTCGATGTTGCGGAGATTGTGTTCGCGTGCACCGCGCACGCGGATCCAGCGTTCCATCGGCTGCCGCGATCCCGCTGCTCCGCCCGCAGATGTGCCCATGGTCATGCGGCCGGCAAGGGGCCGACCCTGTGCGGGCGCTCCCCTCCGTGAAAAGACGAACGGCGGGCCAAGGCCCGCCGTCCGCCGGCTCGATCCCCGTCTGGAGATCAGAAGCCCATGTGCACACGCATGGTGCCGGTAACACCGCTGTCGTCGTTCCAGGTGGGATTGTCGAGGTTCCAGAACGCGACATCACCCTGGAGCGCGACACCCGGCAGCAGGCCGACGTCAGCCGACAGCACGATGTTGCGGCCATCGCCCACGCCGTTCACGATGTTGTTGCTGTCGGCCATCTGCTTGACGAAGGTGACCGACACATTGGCCGGCCCGAGCGAAGCGCCAGCACCCAGCGTCCAGCGGGTGGCGTCACCGGCGGAGGCGTCGGTGCTGTTGCGGGCCCAGGACGCGCCCACCTTGATGCCGGAGACCTCGACAGTGGCACCCACGCTGTAGCCGCGGAAGTCGGGCGTGGCGTTGGTCTCGCCACGAGCGGTGGAGAACTGGGCACCCACCAGCACCGAGGCGCCACCCATGTCGGCCTTGTAGGTCACACCGGTCTCGATCCAGTGCTCATACTGGCCAGCGTTGTTGGAGGTGGGGCCGGCGCTGGGACCATTCTGGCCGGAATCGGGCGCATAGCTGACGCCGAACTGGAACCCACCCACCTTGGGCGAGTAGTAGATGATCTTGGTGGCATCGGAGCTGTTCATGAAGTGGAACGGCACCACGCCGATGTTGCTCCAGCCGTCAATACCGCCGGTGCCCGCAGCGACATTGGCGGCGGTGACCTTCATGTTGTCCGAGGCACCATCATCGTTGCCGAAGCGAACCTCGCCCCAGCTGCCACGGATCCAGAGCCAGTTCTCATCGACATTGTTGGTGACGCTCTGGTCGCCCTCGAACTCGACGCGGGCGCCGTACTCCGTCCCGGTGGCGTCGTCCTTGCCCTTGACAGTGACGATCACCTCGGTGTCGGTGCGGAAGAAGAAGTTGCGGACGGCAGGATTGTTCTGCAGGTCGTCAATGTTGCCGAACTGCACGCCCGAGCGGATGAAGCCGCCCACCTTCACCTCAACGGCCGACGCGGGCGCGGCCAGCACCATGGCGCCGAGGCCGGCCAAGGCCGTCGTCGCCAGAAGGGTCTTGCGTACCGTCATGTTCCGTCTCTCCTCCAAACAGCTGGTCCAGTCTCGGGGGACCATCCCGACCGGTCTAGGTTATGGCGAAGACCGAGCCGTTCGCCTGTGCGCGCTCCGACTTATCGGCAGTCGTGTGGCAGGCGGCAAGGATCGCTCCGGGCGCGATTGCGTCTCCTGACCACGCTGTTGCCACATCACCACACCTGCCGGGGGCAGCCCGCCATACCGGCGCCACGCACGGCATGGCCGCAGACCTCAAGGGCGCCGCGCAATCTTAGGAGGAAAGGGGAGGAGGATGGTGGAAGAGCTGGGCGTTGGTGGAGCCGAGGGGAGTCGAACCCCCGACCTCCAGAGTGCGATTCTGGCGCTCTCCCAACTGAGCTACGGCCCCAACGCGAGCGGATGTATGGTGAGGCCCACGGGCCAAGTCAAGCGCGCGCCGCTGGCTTGACCGCAGGCAGGGGCACGCGCACAAGGTCGCCGGCGTCCATGGGAAGAGACCATGCTCAAGGGGGAGGCACCGGCGCCGATCGCGACCGTGGCGGCCGCGCTCGGTCTTCCGACGGAGGCCCTGTTCCACTACGGGCCCTACATCGCCAAGGTGGATCCACGGATCGCAGCCGAGCGGCCGCGCCGCGGACGGCTCGTGCTAGTGACCGCCATGACGCCGACACCTGCCGGCGAGGGCAAGACCACCACCTCCATCGGCCTCGCCGACGGGCTCCGGCGGATCGGCCTGCGGGCTGTGGCGTGTCTCCGCGAGCCCAGCCTCGGCCCGCGCTTTGGGGCCAAGGGCGGCGCCACCGGCGGCGGCCGCAGCCGGATCGAGCCCAGCTGGCGGATCGACCTCCACTTCACCGGCGACATGCACGCGGTGGGCGCTGCCCACAACCTGCTGGCGGCGCTGATCGACAACCATCTCCACGGGGGCAACGGGCTCGGGCTCGATGTCCGGCGGATCGCCTGGCGCCGGGTGGTGGACATGAACGACCGCGCCCTGCGCCATCTCGTGCTGGGGCTTGGCGGGCCGACCCACGGCGTGCCGCGGGAGGGCGGCTTCGACATCACCCCGGCCTCGGAGGTCATGGCGATTCTCTGTCTTGCCCGCGACCTGGCCGATCTGCGCGCCCGTCTCGGGCGCATCGTCGTGGGCCAGACGCGCGATCGCCGGCGGGTGACGGCCGAGGAACTGGGTGCTGCCGGCGCCATGGCGGCACTTCTGGTAGACGCCCTCTGCCCCAATCTGGTGCAGAGCCGCGAGGGCACACCGGTGTTCGTCCATGGCGGGCCGTTCGCCAACATCGCCCATGGCTGCAACAGTCTGGTGGCCACCGACCTGGCCCTGCGGCTGGCGGATGTGGTGGTGACCGAGGCCGGCTTCGGCGCCGATCTCGGCGCGGAGAAGTTCTTCGACATCAAGTGCCGAGTGGGCGGGCTCGTGCCTGATGCGGCGGTGCTGGTGGCCACCTTGCGGGCGCTGCGCTGGCATGGCGGGGCTGCCCGCGAAGCGCTCGCGCGCGAGGATGCCGAGGCGGAGGCCCGCGGCTTTGCCAATCTCGCCCGGCATGTGGCCTGTGTGCGCCGCTTCGGCGTGCCGGTGGTGGTGGCCTTCAACCGCTTTGCCAGCGACAGCGACGCCGCGCTGGCGCGGGCGGTGGAACGCTGCCGCCGGGAGCTCCGGGTGGAAGCCTTCGTGTGCGAGCATTTCGCCCGCGGCAGCGCGGGCATCGAGCCGCTCGCCCGCCACCTGCGGGAGCTGTTCGCAGCCCCACGGGCCGAGCCCTTCCGCCTGCTCTATGAGGACGACCAGCCGTTATTTGCGAAGATCCGCACCATCGCCACCACTCTCTACGGTGCGGCGGAGGTGGTGCCTGAGGGGCGGGTCGCGCGCGAGCTCGAGGAGCTGGAGGAGGCGGGCTTCGGCCGGCTGCCGGTGTGCATCGCCAAGACCCAGTTCAGCTTCAGCGCCGATCCGGCGCGCCGCGGCGCCCCCGAGGACCATCTGCTGCCCATCCGCGAGGTGCGGCTTGCCGCTGGCGCCGGCTTCGTGGTGGCCATCTGCGGCGACATCATGACCATGCCGGGACTGCCGCGCCGGCCGGCGGCGCTTGCCATCGATGTGGACCCCACAACCGGCCGCATCCTTTCGCGCGAACAAAACTGAGACCGCCGGCAGTGGCCGGCGGTCTTCCGGCAAGCCGCCGTCCCGCGCCGGCGTGCGCCCCTCAGCCTTCGCCCTCGAGCTGGCGCCACATCTCCAGATCGCGCTCATGTGTCCAGATGCGCGGCCAGTCGATGCCCGAGGCCTCGTCATAGGCGCGGGCCACATCGAACGGCATGCAGTGTTCGAAGATCACCCAATGGCCGTACTTGGGCCGCATCCGCGCCATGGCCTCGTCATAGACCTCTTTGAGGGAGCGGCCCGCTTTCACCCCCGCCTCGACGATGCCGAACAGGTCGGTGAGGAAGGCGCGGGTCATGCCGATGGCCTCGCGCACCTGCTCGGGATTGGCGGCAGCCGCACCGCGCCCCGGCACCAGCTTCTCCGCGCCGAGCTCGGCCAGCCGGTCGAGGGTGGTGGGCCAGTCGCGCAGATGGGCGTCGCCGGTGTAGGGGGTGGCACCATATTCCACCAGATCACCGGCGAACACCACCCGGGATTCCGGCATCCAGGCGACGATGTCGCCGGCGGTATGGCCGCGGCCGAGATGCAGCAGCTCCACCTGGCGGTCGCCCAGGTCGATCACCAGCCGGCGGTCGAACCACTGGGTCGGCCAGGTGAGGCCGGGGATGCTGTCCACATCCTCGAACAGCCGCGGAAAGCGCCCCACCTCGCTGGCGAAGTCCTGCTCGCCGCGCTCCTCGATGAGATGGCGGGTGCCGCTTGAGGCGATGATCTCGTCCGCGCCATAGGCCGAGGCCCCCAGCACCCGGACCGCGTGATAGTGCGACAGCACCACATGGCGAATCGGCCGGTCGGTCACCCGGCGGATATGTTCGATCACCCGCCGGGCCTGTTTGGGCGTGGCCTGGGCGTCGAACACCAGCACGCCGCGTTCGCCCACCACCACTCCGGAATTGGGATCGCCCTCGGCGGTAAAGGCGTAGATTCCCGGCGCCAGCTCATCAAAACTCACCCGCTTCTCGCTGAGATCGGCGGTGGATGCGAAGGCCTTGGCCATCTGGATGCTCTCCCCCTCAAAGGTTGAATGAACCCCAAAACGCCCTTCGGGGTGCCACGGGACAAGGGGCGACCTTCCGGTACGCCCTAAAGGGTGGGCGGCCAGTGGTCGGCCACCCGCTCGGCCTCGTCCTCCCCCGGCCAGGGCGGCATGGTGACGATGACGATATCGAGCGGCTCCTCGCCGTCGTTGCGGAACTGGAAACGGGTGCCGCAGGGGATGGCATGAGCGGTGTGAGGAAGCAGCGGGGTTTCGGCCGCCTCGCCGTCCCGCGCCCGCCACAGCCGCCCACGCCCGCGCAGCACGTACCACAGCTCGTCCACGGTGCGATGGCGTACCGCCCGGCTCACCGCTCCGGGCGGCAGCCGGCAGTGGACCATGCTGCCGCGCGGCACCTGCGGTAGCAGTCGGATCTCCGAGCCGTCCGGCGCCACCACGTCGACGGCGTGGGGAACGTCGCGGCTCTCCATCCCACCTCTCCCAGGGATCTCCGCCCCGCACTTAGGTGGCCGCAGGGGCGGCGGCCAGCACCCCGCGCGCCGCGGTCGCGCCCGTGCGGGGAAAATCCGGCATTCGAGTCAAATCCCGGACGAATCCGAAACGAAAGCCCAACCTCAACGGGAAATTCACCTTGTCAGATTCCCGTATATGGCGTATCGGGGTGCCGTGTTCATGGGTTTTCCCCTGTGACACCCGACTTGAGGCGTTTCCTCCCTACCCCACCTGCCGCGGCCGTGTGCCGCGGCTTCTTTTTGCCCGTCCCGGCCCCGTGACGGTTCCGCCGGCCGCCCTACCATGGCAAGCGAGCCCACGGGAGTGCGCCATGAGCCTGCCGCTATCGGAACACCGGCTCGAGGACTATCGCCCACCGGCCTTCACCACCCAGAGGGTGCGCCTGCGCTTTGAGCTCGATCCCGAGGCCACGCTGGTGGAGGGCGAGCTTGAGGTGGTGCGCCAGCGCCCGGGGCCGCTCGAACTCTATGGCCACGGGCTCGAGACCCTGGCCTTTGCGGTCGACGGCCGCGCGCTGGATCCCCGGAGCCTGCCGGTGGAGGGTGAGGTGCTGCGCCTTGATGAGGTGCCTGATCATGCCCGGCTGCGGATCGTCACCCGCATTCACCCGCGGGCCAATGCCGCCCTCTCGGGGCTCTATGAGAGCGGCGGGTTGCTGCTGACCCAGTGCGAGGCCGAGGGCTTTCGCCGCATCCTGTGGTCGCAGGACCGCCCCGACGTGCTCGCCCGCTATCATGTGCGCCTCGAGGCCGACCGTGCGCGCTATCCGGTGCTGCTGGCGAACGGCCATCCCGTTGCCGCCGGCACGCTCGCCGGCGGCCGCCACTTCGCGGAATGGGAGGATCCCTTCCCCAAGCCCAGCTATCTGTTCGCGCTGGTGGCGGGCGATCTCGACCATCTCGAGGCGCGCCACCGCACCCCATCGGGCCGCGACGTGGTGCTGCGGCTCCATGGCCGACGGGGGGAGCTCGGCCGCTGCCGCTGGGCGCTTGCGGCGCTGGCAGACGCGATGGCGTGGGATGAGGCGGTCTATGGGCTCGAATGCGATCTCGATCTCTATCAGATCGTGGGGGTGCCGGATTTCAACTTCGGCGCCATGGAGAACAAGGGCCTCAACATCTTCAATGTCGCCGCGCTGCTGGCGGATCCGGATATTGCCACCGACCGCGACTACCTGCGCATCGCCCGTATCGTCGCGCACGAGTACTTCCACAACTGGACCGGCAACCGCGTCACCCTGCGCGACTGGTTCCAGCTCACCCTCAAGGAGGGCCTCACCGTCCTGCGCGACCAGCAGTTCGCCAGCGACCGCCAGTCGCGCGGCGTGACCCGCATCCAGGACGTGCGCCTGTTGCAGGAGGTGCAGTTTCCCGAGGATGCTGGGCCGCTGGCCCACCCCATCCGGCCGAAGCGCTATGTGGCGATCGACAATTTCTACACCGCCACGGTCTATTACAAGGGCGCCGAAGTGCTGCGGATGCTGGAGGTGCTGCTGGGGCGCCGGGGCTTCGTTCGCGGCGTGCGCCACTATCTTCGCACCATGGACGGCCGCGCGGCCACGGTGGAGGACTTCCTGCGCTCCATGGCCGAGGCCAGCGGCCGCGATCTCACCGCCTTCGCCCGCTGGTATGAGGCAGTGGGCACACCCCGGCTCGAGGCCCGCTGGCGCCAGGAGGGCGAACAGCTGCACCTGTGGCTGCGCCAGCACCGGCCCGATGGTGATCCGGCGCCGCTCCTGATCCCGGTGGCGCTGGCGCTGTTCGACCGTCGTAGCGGCGCCCGGCTGGAGGCGGTGGGCCCCGACGGCCGGCGGGCGCGAGATCATCTGCTGGTGATGGAGAGCCCCGAGCTGGAGGCGGTGTTCCGGGTCGGGGCGGTGCCGGTGCTGCCCTCGCTGCTGCGGGATTTCTCGGCGCCGGTGATGCTGGAGGCGCCCTATGCGCCCGAGGATCTGGCCGCCCTCTTCGCCTGGGAGGATGATCCCTTCGCCCGCTGGGACGCCGGCCAGAAGCTGGCGCTCCAGGCGCTTGAAGCGCGCTATGCGGGCGGTTCGGACGAGCCCGCGCGGGTGCTCGCCGGCGCGCTTGCCCGGGTGCTGGCGGCACTGCCGCAGGATCGGCTGCTGGCCGCCGAACTCCTGGGCTTTCCCAGCCGCAACCGGCTGGCCGAGCGGGTCGCCCCCTTCGATCCCCTGCGGGTGGACCGCAGCTGGCGGGAGCTTCGCCGCGAGCTCGCCGAACCGCTGGCGGCCGCCTTCAGCCTGGCGCTCGATGGGCTCCAGGTGTCGGGTCCGTTTCGCCCGGATCTCGCCGACATGGGCGCGCGGGCGCTCCGGGGGCAGCTTCTGGCGTGGCTTGCGCTTGCAGCACCGGCCGAGGCCGAGGGGCGCATCCTGCGGCTTTGGGGCCAGGCGGACAATCTCACCGACCGCATGGCGGCGCTGGAGGCGGCACTCCTGGGCGAGCTCGCCCCACTCGAGCAACTGCTCGAGGATCTCGCCCGCCGCTTCGCGCACGAGCCGCTGGTGATGGACAAATGGTACGCGCTCCAGGCCCGGCGGGAGGATCCGGAATGCCTCGAGCGCATCCGGCGCCTGAGCGCGCGTGCTGATTTCGACCGGCGCAACCCCAATCGCGTGCGCGCCCTCTATGAGATCTTCGCCCGCACCAATCTGCGCGGCTTCCATCAGCCCGATGGCGCCGGCTATCGGCTGCTGGCCGAGGCGGTGGCCACCATCGACCGCGACAATCCCCAGCTCGCCGCCCGCCTCGCTGTCCCCCTCACCCGTTTCGCCCGCCTGTCGGAGCCCTGGCGCAGCGCCATGCGGGCGGCGGTCGAGGCGCTGGCACGCCGACCGGCGGTCTCGCGTGATCTCGGCGAGGTGCTGACCCGGGCGCTATCCACGGGGCGGACTTGACCCTGCCGTTGGAGGAAGCTCCACCTCCGGCAGGCAGGAACGAGCCCCAAGGAGAGAGCCCATGACCACACTCACCCTGAGGGTCCGCGGCATGAGCTGTCAGCACTGCGTGCGGGCGGTGGAGGAGGCGGTCCAGACGGTGGCCGCCGGGGCCCGGGTGGCGGTGGATCTCGACCGCGGCCTGGTGACGGTGGAGACGGCCAACGGCCTTGACCGCGAGCGCATCGCCCGCGCCATCGAGGAGGCCGGCTACGAGGTGGAGCGCCCGGCCGAATGAGGCCGAGGGCGACGTCGTCGCGACAGGGGTGGGCCCATGGGCAGTTTCGTGCAGGCGGACCCGGTGCCCTTTCGCACCGTATCGCTGGACGACTATGAGCCGCTGATCGGGGCGGAGGTGGCCGACCGCATCCGCACCAAGGCGGAGCGCCTGTGCGATCTGCACATCGTCCACGTGAATTCGACCTACTACGGCGGCGGCGTCGCCCAGATCCTCTCGAGCCTCACCCTGCTGATGAACAATACCGGCATCCGCACCGGCTGGCGCGTGATCCAGGGGCGGCCGGATTTCTTCAGTATCACCAAGAAATTTCACAATGCCCTCCAGGGAGCACAGATCAACTTTACCGAGCTCAAGCGCAATATCTATGAGGAGGTCGTGTACGAGAACGCTGTGCGGATGCACTTCGACCACGACGTGGTGATCGTGCACGACCCCCAACCGCTGCCGCTGGTGCGTCACTACCGCAAGAAGGCGCCCTGGATCTGGCGCTGCCATGTGGATCTCACCGCCCCCCAGCGGGAGGTGTGGGACTATCTGGTCCCCTTCATCGAGCGCTACGATCTGGTGGTGCTGCATCTGCCGGAATACGCGCAGCGCCTGCAGGTGCCGCAGCGGTTCGTGATGCCGGCGATCGATCCCTTCAGCGTCACCAACCGCGAGATGAGCGAAGCGGAGATCTGTGAGCGGCTCCAGCACTACGGCATTCCCGACGATCTGCCGCTGGTGGTGCAGATCTCCCGCTTCGATCCGTGGAAGGACCCGCACGGGGTGATCCGGGCCTTCGAGCTGGCCCTGCGGGAGGTGGATGCGCGGCTGGTGCTGCTGGGCAATGTGGCCACCGATGATCCGGAGGGGCCGGAGATCTACCGTGCCCTACTGGCGTGCCAGAACGAGCGCATTCACATTCTCTCGGTGCAGGACTCGGCGCTGGTCAATGCCCTCCAGCGGCGCGCGGCGGTGGTGGTGCAGAAATCGCTGCGCGAGGGGTTCGGCCTCACCGTCACCGAAGCCATGTGGAAGGGGGCTGCGGTGGTGGGTGGCCGGGTCGGCGGCATCCGCCACCAGATCCAGGACGGGGTCAACGGCTTTCTGGTGGACACGGTGGAACAGGCGGCCCAGCGCATCGTCCAGCTGGTGCGCGATCCCGATCTCAGGCGGCGGCTCGGGACAGCCGCGCGCGAGACGGTGCGCCGGCGCTTTCTCATGAGCCGGCTGATGGAGGACTATCTCGACCTGATCGGCTCGTTCGAGGCGCGCTTCATTCTGCGCGGCCGCTATCCCTGAGTGCGACTTCGTGCGAATTGCCGGCGCCCGGGGCGCCCGCTAGAAGGGCGGCCGGACACCGGCATCATCGAGGGGACCCGGAATGGACTTCGCCGCGGCGCGCCGCAACATGGTGGAGAACCAGCTGCGCCCCAACCGCATCGAGGACCCGCGGGTGCTCGCGGCCATGGGCGAGGTGCCGCGCGAGCCCTTCGTGCCGTCCTCGCTGCGGGGGGTGGCCTATTCCGACGAGGACCTGGACCTGGGTGACGGCCGCCGGCTGATCGAGCCTCTGGCGCTGGCGAAGATGCTGCAGGCGGCGGCCCCCCGGCCCGAGGAGACGGCGCTGGTGGTGGGGGATGATACCGGCTATGTGGCGGCGGTGATGGCGCGGCTGGTGGCCACCGCCTTTCTGCTGGTGGAGCCCCATGTGGATGCGGATGCGGTGGAGCGGCTGCTGACCACACTCGGCTGCGACAATGTGGTGCTGCAGCGGGGCGACCCGCGCGCGGGGCTGCCGCAGCTGGCGCCCTTCGACGTGATCCTGCTGGCGGGGGCGGTGGTGGCCATCCCCGAGCATCTGCGGGCGCAGCTGGCCGATGGCGGCCGGCTGGTGGCGGTGGTGACCCACGGCCACTGCGGCCATGTGACGGTGGTCCAGCGGGTGGGGGACGCCTTCGGCCAGCTCGCTCCCTTCGATGCCTGGATCCCGCCGCTGGAGGCGCTGCGGCCGCAGCCGCGGTTTGTGTTCTAACCTGCCCGGAGCCGCGCCAGGACCGGCATGGCCCTGCCATGGGCCCACGCTGATGGCCGTTTCGGGCTTGGGCGCGCGCGGAGCAGCTGCATCGGCCGGAAAAATTCCCGCGCGTGCGCCGGTCCGGGCAGCTCGCTCGATGGTTGCCCGCATATCATAGTAGCGCTATCGATGGTGGCGACGGTCAGCCCCGGGCACCGGCATGGAGCCGATCCTACGCATCACCTGTTCCCGCGGCCTCGGCGCCTTCCTCGCCGCCCGGCGGCTCTCGCTGGCGGTCACCTCCTACCGCACCGGCAAGCTGTTTCTCATCGGTCACCGGCCCGATGGGCGGCTTGCCATCCACGAGCGCAGCTTCGACCGCGCTATGGGCCTCTGGGCCGCCACCGACGCCCGCAGCCTCCACCTCGCCACCCGCTTCCAGATCTGGCGGCTGGTGGACGCCCTCGCCGAGGGGCCCCGCCCGCCGGGGCTCGAGGCCGATCGGCTGTATGTGCCGCGGGTGGCCTGGACCACCGGCGAGCTCGACGTCCACGACATGGTGTGCGAGGCCGATGGGCGCCTGCTGTTCGCCGCCACCCGCATGAACCTGGTGGCCACCATGTCGGAGGAGGCGAGCTTCGTGCCGGTGTGGAAGCCGCGCTTCATCTCCGCCCTGGTGCCGGAGGACCGCTGCCATCTCAACGGTCTGGCCCTGCGCGACGGTCATGCCCGCTACGCCACGGCGGTGGCCCGCTCGGATGTGGTGGAGGGCTGGCGCGATTTCCGCGGGGATGGCGGGGTGGTGGTGGACATCCGCGATGATTCCATCATCGCCGAGGGGCTCGCCATGCCTCACTCGCCGCGCTGGCATGATGGCGCCCTGTGGCTGCTGGAATCGGGCCGCGGCCGGCTGGTGCGGATCGACCCCGACCGGGGGACGGTGGAGCGGCTGCTGTTCCTTCCGGGCTATGCCCGCGGGCTCGCCTTCCACGATGGCCATGCCTTCATCGGCCTGTCGCTGCCGCGCAGCGATGACGCCTTCCGCGGCCTGCCGCTCGAGGAAGAGCTGCAACGGCGGCGGGCGCGCCCCCGCTGCGGCGTGCTGGTGGTGGAACTGGCCCGCGGGGTGGTGGTGGAGTGGCTCACCTTCGAGGGCATCGTGCGCGAGCTCTACGATGTGGCGGTGCTGCCGGGGGTCCGCCGGCCGCGGGCGGTGGGGCTGCGGGGTGAGGAGATCGGCCGGGTGATCACGGTGGGCCGTCGGCTGCCGGCGACGGCGGCAGCCGCTCTGCCGTAAAGCGCAGGATCGCTTCCAACAGGGCGGTGCGCGGATAGGCGTTGCGGTCGAACTGCACCGCAAGCCAGGGCAGTCGCCGCACGATGGGCATCGCCACCGCCAGATGATCCCCCCGCAGATAGGCGGCCAGCACCCCGCCCGGCACCAGCTGGTCGGTCCACAGCACCTCACCGTCGTTGCGCGGGTCGATGCGGGCCAGGAGCGCATGGAACGGCCGCAGCAGGCTCGAGGTCTCACGCGCGGGCACGAAGGCGGCGAGCGAGATCACCAGCGGCACCGGCGGCGGTGTCGGCCAGCGGGCGAGAGCCGCAAGGCGTGCATCGGGGCGCAGATCGGCGAGCGCACCGCCATCGCCCCAGGCGCAGCGGGTGCCCGGCACCAGGTCCATGAGGGTCTCGATCCAGCCGGGCACCACCTCCGCCAGGGGCGAGCCGCCGATTGCCCCGGCGAGAGTGATGAGGGCATCCACCCGGCGGGCGGCGTCGGGATGGCGCACCAGTGCTGCCATGGCATCGGCTGCGCCCTTGGAGTAGCCCAGCAGCACCAGCCGCCGGCCGTCCCGCGGCAGGGTTTCGAGGGTGCGGGCAATGATGGCGGCATTCTGCGCCACGCTGCCGAAGGCGGTCACAGGAACCCGCACCACCGCCACATCGAGCCGGCGCACATGGGCCTCGGCCTCATCGAAGAGCCGCACCAGCCGGGCGAAGCACTGGGCGCCGTAGCCGCTCACCAGCACCAGCCGGAGCGGTGGACGGATCGGCCCCCGCGGCACCGGCCGGTCGTCGGCGGGCGGCTCCACCCCCACCCGCCAGAGCGCCTGCGCACACGGGCGAAAGCCGGGAACTGCCGGGCCCTCGCGGGCGAGCACGGTGCAGAAGATCCGCCGAAAGCGCCCACGCCCATCCTCGATGCCGGCCTTAGCGATGGGGACCGTAAGCCGCGGCGGCCCCTCCAGGGCCAGGGGCCGCCCCGGCCCGGCACAGGCCGCGAGCAGAAGGGTGAGAAGGAGCCATGCAAGACGCGGGCGGACATGGAGCACCATGAACTCGCCCCCGTGCGTTGACGGATCCCGCATCCAGGGCGCGCTGCCCGACCCGGCAGCGGCAAAATGGCGCTCACTCGCGGCTGGCGATCACGGGCTCGCGCGCCAGGCGGGTGCGCAGGGCATCGATGGCCGCCACGGTGCGACGGAAGCGCTCGAGCTCGCGACCGGCAAGGCGTTCGCTCGCGGGCTGGCGGATCTTGAGCGGATTCACCTGGCGGCCGTTCTCCAGCACCTCGAAATGGAGGTGTGGGCCGGTGGAGCGGCCGGTGCTGCCGACATAACCGATCACCTGGCCCTGACGCACCCGCAGCCCGCGCCGTATGCCCTTGGCGAGGCGGTCCATGTGGGCGTAAGCCGTGACGTAGCGCCCGTTGTGCCGAATCCGAGCATAGACGCCGAAACTGCCCTTGCGGCCGGCATAGGTCACCACCCCATCACCGGCG
The DNA here is from genome assembly GCA_015490605.1 of Rhodospirillales bacterium. Taxonomy (GTDB): domain Bacteria; phylum Pseudomonadota; class Alphaproteobacteria; order Geminicoccales; family Geminicoccaceae; genus HRBIN39. The sequence continues at coordinate 37,889 of WFXL01000003.1, read as the reverse complement.
GCATAGATGGGCGTACCGCGGGGTGCGGCGAAGTCCACCCCCTTGTGCATGCGCGTATAGCCGAGGATGGGATGGCGACGCTTGCCGAAGCGCGAGCTGATGCGGGCGCCATCCACGGGTGTGCGCAACAGCGCCTTGCGGAGCGAACGGCCGTCGGGTCCATAGTAGCCCACGCGGCCATCCTGACGCTCAAAGCGGTAGAAGGCGACGGTGCGGCCCGCCACTTCGAGGCGGCCGTAGAGCACGTCCCCCACCCGCCGGTCACTGCCATCAGCCCGCTCCAGCTCCTCCCACAGGAGCTCGAACCGGTCGCCGGGCTGCAGGTCGCGCTGGAAGTCCACATCCCAGCTCAACAGCCGCACGAGCTCCATCAACACCTGATCAGGCACGCCCCGCCCTTTGCCGGCGAGATAGAGGCTGTCCTCGACCACGCCTGTGGCAAGCCGCGGCCGGCGCACCACCGGCAGCGCCACATCCTCAAGCGCGAAGCCCTCGCCGGTGCGCTGGAGGCGCAGTCGGCGGGCAAACTCCACATCCAGCGCCAGTGAGGCCAGGCGCACGGCACCATCGGCGGCGGGCAGCAGCTCCACCAGCAGCGCCTGACCGGGCTTGAGGTCACGGGGGTCGAAGCGACGGGTGAGCCGGCGGATGGCCTCGTGCGCCTCCGCCCGAGGAATGCCCGCGCGCACCAGCATCTCCATGAGGGTATCGCCGCGGCTCACCTCGAGCCGGCGGGCGATGGGACGCAGCCGCGCCTCCCGCGGCGGGGCCAGCGCCGGGTCGAGATCCGGCAGCCGGGTTGGCACCTCAAAACCGGGCACCGCTGGCCAGCGCTCGCCGCCACCCGAGCGAAGCGCTGTGATATCACCTACGGGGCCCTCACTCCCCCGCCACGTCAGGACCGCGGCTGCTACCGCCCCTGCGAGCGACAGCGCCACGATGGCACCGACCACCATGGCCGATGGCCGTCGGCGCCAGGCCGCATGAAGACTCCCCAGCATGCTCGTGCGCCTTGTTCACGGGCCCGCAGGGCGGAACCCATCCCGGATCGCCGCGGATGTGTTGCCCGCTGGCGATCCCACCCTGAAGGGGGACGCATGAACCGTCAACATCTTCCATGAAGCCCACCCGGGCGGTGGCCTCGCACATGCGTGATGCCCGTCCGCGCCGGCTCACGCCCTCGTGCGATGCGTTCCCGGACCTGTTGGCGGAAAGGAAGGGCGGAGCGCCCTTGACGGGATAAAGCACGCTGCTAATCTGTTGTTAAATCATAAGCACGGCGAAAGCGTGTAAAATGGTCAGCCGCCTCGCCCTCGAACGGGTCACCCCCGCAGCCCCGTTGCCGCTTCTGGCCGTGGGGATTGCGGCCTATCTCTATGCCGTCACGGCCGTTGCCGGGACTCGCCAGCTTGCCCTGGCCCTGGTGGGGCTTGGCCTCGGCATGGCCCTCTATCATGCCAACTTCGGTTTCACTTCCGCCTGGCGGCGCCTTTGGGTCCATGGCGATGGGCGCGGGCTTCGGGCGCAGCTGCTGATGCTGGCCCTCGGCACGGTCCTGTTCATCCCCACCATCGCCGCCAGTGCCCTGGACTCGCAGCCCTTCTACGGCGCCTTTGCGCCGGTGGGGGTGAGCGTGGTGGTGGGTGCCTTCCTCTTCGGCATCGGCATGCAGCTTGCTGGCGGCTGCGCCTCGGGCTGCTTGTTCGCCCTGGGCGGCGGCAGCGGCCGCATGGTGGTGGTGCTGGTGGCTTTCGTTGCCGGCTCGCTCCTCGGCAGCGCCCATGCCCCCTGGTGGTGGCAGCAGGCCTCCCTCGGGATTCTCACTCTGCCCGGTATCTGGGAGGCGCCCTGGCAGGCGGTGGGGCTGCAGCTTGCCGTTCTGGGGTTGATCGCTCTCGCCAGTCGCGCCTGGGAACGCCACCGCGGCTTTCGGCCCGCCACCGATGACGGGGTCCGCTGGCATCCGCTGCGGGGGCCCTGGCCCCTGTTCGCGGGGGCGGTGGCGCTGGCACTGCTCAACTATGCCACCCTGTTGCTGGCCTATCGTCCCTGGGGAATCACCGGCGCATTTGCGCTGTGGGGTGCGCGCATCGCCAAGGCCCTGGGCCTGTCGGTGCGGGACTGGCCCTATTGGCAGAATGCTGGCCGCGTGCTCGACCAGCCGCTCCTGTGGGACATCACCACGGTGATGAATATCGCCATCATCCTCGGGGCGGCGCTGGCGGCGGCAGTGGGCGGGCGGTTGCAGCTGCGCTGGCGGTTGGGCCTGCGGGAAGGGCTGGCGGCCGCCCTGGGCGGGCTGCTGCTGGGCTATGGCGCGCGGCTTGCCTTCGGCTGCAACATCGGGGCCTTCTTCTCGGGCGTGGTCTCCGGCAGCCTCCATGGCTGGGTGTGGCTGCTGGCGGCTTTGGCCGGCAGTGCCGTGGGCATCCGCCTGCGGCCCCTCTTCGGCCTTCCTCGCGGTTGAGGGCAGCGGGGTCTCAGGGAGAGGTGGGGCCCTTCGGGAAGCGGGCGCGGAAGCGGGCTATCAGCGCCAGGATGTCGTCGCTCAGGAAGGGGCGCACTCCCTGGGCCAGCCGATCGGGCAGGCCGTAGAAGGCTTCTGCCACCGAGCCTGCCATGCAGGCGAGGGTGTCGCTGTCGCCACCCATGGAGACGGCGTTGCGGATGGCATCCTCGAGCTCCTGGGTCTCGAGCGCGCACACCAAGGCTATCGGCGTACTACCGCGGGCGGAGACGTCGAAACGATGGCGCGGGCGCAGCTGGTCGATGCTGGCGGTAAGATCGTAGCCGAAGCGCCGGGCCAGCTCACGGCGCACGGCCGCCCGCGGCCGTCCCTGCGGTCCCCAGAAGATCGCCAGCGCCACCGCCTGGGCGGCGGCCAGCGCATCGGGATGATCGTGGGTGATGGCCGCCGAACGCCGGGCCAGCTCCAGCGCCTCGGCCTCATGGCGGGCGGCCCAGCCCACCGGGCCCACCCGCATGGGCGCGCCATTACCCCAGCTGCCATAGGGGCCCCTGGCGGGATCCGCCGCCCAGCGCCGGAACATGCCGCCGTAGCCGCGGCCGGGATGGCGCCGCACCCAGTCGCGCAGGATGGTGGCAAGCTCGCCGCCATCCAGCAGCCACTGGGCGACGGCGCAGGTGCAGACGGTATCGTCGGTATAACGGCAGTCCGGGTGGAAGAATTCGAAGTCCTTGGACTTGATGCGCCGCCTGCGCCCCTCGAAGCGCGAACCCACCACATCGCCGATGATGCCGCCGAGCATGGCCGCAGCTCCAAGCCGGTTGCCGGCTTGCGGTCGGATCGCTAACGCCGCAGATAGGTGAAGTCGGGGTCCGGCCGGCCGACGAAACAGAGATAGCGGAACCCATAGCGGCGGATGATGCGGCGGGCGAGATAGGCCTCATCCTCACGCGCGCCGAAGTCCAGAAGGATGGTGCGATCATCCACCAGCTTCCAGCGCCCGCGGATGCGCACCACCTCAAGATCCTCCGGCCTAAAGCGCACACAGTCCTCACCCCGGAGATAACCCTCGGGCGGGGTGCGGCCGCGCAGGATATAGATGAGGGAAGGGTAGGGCCGGCCCACGAAGCACATGCGATTCGCGCCATAATAGCGGAGGATGCGAAGCGCCCTTTCGGCCTCGCGCCGGCTGGGGAAGTCCAAAAGCCAGTGGCGGCGGCCGCCCGGCAGGAGCTCCACCACCTTCCAGCGGCCGCGCACATAGTCCACCTCCAGCCAGTCGGGGTCGAAGCCCACGCAATCCTCGCGCAGCGGCGGAGGCGGCGGCGGGCCCATACGGCCGATGGTCAGGGGCGCGCAGGCGACATTGTTGTCCTCACGGGACTCCCGCACCCGCCGGTTGGAGTCCACCGCCGCGCAGAGATAATAGCGGCCGGGACGGAGGCGTCGCGGCAGCCGGCCCTCGCCCCTGAGCCGCACCCGCTCACCCGGCCGCAGATCCTCGCGGATCTGGAGCCGGCCGCCCACCAGCAGCACGTCCTCGACGAAGCGGTCCTCCACCCGCGCGGGCAGCCGCTCGATGCGGCGGTCGCTGGACAGCACCAGGTCGATGTGGGCGAGAAAGCCGTCGCGGGTGCGGGCGCGGCCACGGCCACGGTTGGTCACCTCGATGCGGATGGCAGAGCCGATGGCTTCGCCCGGCTCTGCCCGGGCGGGAACGGTCAGGCCGGTGATCACCAGATCCGGCAGGCGTGCATCGGGTGTCGGCGAGGGCGGCGGTGCCCCGCGGGCGGGACACCGCACCCGGAAATTCACCGCCAGCGTGCCCTCATCCAGAAGGTTGCGCTTGTAGCGTTGGCGATCCACCTCCCAGAGGCGGTAGCTCAGACGGGTGAGGCGGATCACCGCCGGCGAGCGCTTGCGGCAACGGACACCGGTGCGCACCGCCACCGTCCCCCGGCCGCGCGCCACATAGGCGCCTCCGGTCAGCCGCTGATAGCGCACATCCTCCTCATCCGCCAAGAGATCCACCTCCACCAGCGCCTGTTCGCTGCTGGCGAGGGCATAGCGCAGCCACACCTTGACGGAATTGCCCGGCTTCAGCCGCTGTTTGCGCCCCACCGGGCGGATCTCGCCCGAGGGCGGGTCGAAGCGGACGATGCCGAGACTGTCGCCGCCCTGCGCCCGGACCTGCGGCAACGGCAGGCTCGTGAGCAGGAGCAGGGCCATGAGGCTCAGGGCGAAGGCGCGCACAGGGGACATGGAGCGACTCCCGGCGGGGCAACCGGCGCCAAGGCCGTATCCGGCCAGAGGCTAAGGCGCCGTGCTACGGCCCGCAAGCCGCTCCCGGCATCAGCGGAGGATGGCGGCGATCACCGCATCCAGGCGGGCGCGCCCCTGGCCGGTGGTGCGCAGTCGGCCCTCATCGACTTGCAGATCGCCACTGGCCACCAGCGATTCCACCATCTCCTGCCGCAGGATCGCGTCAAGCGGCAGGCCGGCAAGGCGCTCAAGCCGCGCAAGATGGATCCCCTCCGCAAGCCGCAGCCCCATGAGCACCATCTCTTCGGCGATCTCGCGCGCGTTCAGGGGCCGCCGTTCCACCTCACCGCTGCCGCGCGCTGCCACCGCCTGCAGCCACGCCTCCGGTCGGCGTTCCCGGGCGATGGCAAGGCGCACCCCATCGAGAGTGAGGCGGCCGTGGGCGCCGGGGCCGATGCCGACCCAATCGCCGCTTCGCCAATAGACCAGATTGTGGCGGCAGGCGCCGCCGGGCCGCGCCCAGTTGCTCGGCTCATACGCCGAAAAGCCGAGGCCTCCCAGCACCTCGGCGGTGATTGCATCGAGCTGGAGGCGGAGGTCCTCATCCGGCAGTGGCAGGCGGCCGGCATGATAGAGGGTCCAGAAGCGGGTGCCGGGCTCGATGGTGAGCTCATAGACCGACACATGATCGCCCAGATGCGGTGCCAAGCGCAGCAGTTCCCGGCGCCAGCCCATGGGCGTATGGCCCGGGCGGGCGGTGATGAGATCGCAGCTCCAGCAGGGGAAGGTGGACGCCGCATGATCCAACGCTGTGAGCGCCTCCTCGACGGTATGGCGGCGGCCGAGCCGCGCGAGCCCTTCCGGATCCAGCGCCTGGATGCCGAGGGAGAGGCGGTTGACGCCGGCCGCGCGGAAGCTGCGGAAGCGTTCCGCTTCGGCGCTGGTGGGATTGGCTTCGAGGGTGACCTCGAGATCGGACCCAAGCTGCCACCAGCGCGCTGCCCGATCCAGCACCGCGGCCACCAGCGCCGGTGGCATCAGCGAGGGGGTGCCGCCGCCGAAGAACACCGAGGTGAGGCGGCGGCCTTGGGTCTCGGCGCCGTGGCGGTCGAGCTCGGCCAGTAGCGCGCGGGCGAAGCCCGCATCATCGATCCGCCGGCGGACATGGCTGTTGAAGTCGCAATAGGGGCACTTGTGCCGGCAATAAGGCCAATGGACATAGAGGGCGAACCCGCCTTCAAGCGCCGCGCGCTCGCGGCCTGCGGCATCCGGCGCAACCGTCTCCGGCAGGGCCGCCGCCAGAGCCACCTCAGCCCTCCATCACATCGCCCACAAGAGCCTCCCCGCGCCCCACCAATCGCTCCACCTGGCGGATGCCGCCGCGGAAGGCGTAGGCCTCGAAGCCCGCCTGCTGCATCAGTTCGGCCAGAAGCGGCGTCTGCGTGCCGAAGGTGCAGTAGAGCACATAGCGCCTGTTGCGGTCCAGCCGGCGGTAGGTCTCCAAGAGTTCTGCCACCGGAATGTTGACCGCACCAGGCACGTGCCAGATGCGGTAGAGTTCCGGCTCGCGGCAGTCGATCACCACCGCATCCGGGGGAATCTCGTTGACGAAGAGATAGTCGGTGCGCAGCTCCTCGGGTGTCACCTCGTGCACCCGGATCACCCGCCGCTCGCGGATGGCGCGCTCCAGCAGCGCCGGGTCGAGCTTGTCCACCTCCCGCTGGAGGACGCCCACGCGGGCATTAACCGCCGGCTTCGAGCGGGCGAGGCCGCACATCTCGGGGATGCGTTCCGACAGGGGGGCGGTGCCGATGCGCCGCGCCTCCGCCATGATCTCGCTCTTGTCGAAGCCGCACAGGGGGCGCAGCACCGGCACCTCGGCGAAGCGCGAGAGGGTCGCGAGATTGGGCAGGGTCTGGGAGGAGACCTGGCCCACCGCCTCGCCGGTCACCACCACATCAGCGTGCTCGATCCGGGCAATGGCGGCGGCGGCCCGGTAGAACAGCACCTTGAGCACCATCTGCCAGAGGCCGGTGGCGGTGCGCCGGCGCAGCTCATCCACCAGCGGCACGAAGTCGAGCACGTGCAATCTGGGCCGCAGGCCGAAGCCCCAGAGCTCGTGGAGCACCTTGACCACCTGCAGCACCATGCGCTCATGGGCGCTGCCGCCGAGATTGGCGTAGAGATAGTGCAGCTCGACGCCGCGGCGCATGATCCGCCAGGCGGCCACGGCCGAATCGAAGCCGCCGGAGATCAGCACCACCGCCCGGCCCTGGATGCCTGCGGGAAGGCCGCCCGCGCCCGGCTGGCGGCGGGTGAAGAGGAAGGCCTCGCGGCCGGAGAGCTCCACATGGACCGTCACCTCCGGACGGGTGAGGTCCACCTTGCCCACCCGTGCAAGCGGCGCGCCCAGTGCCCGTTCGATCTCCTGGGTGCCGAAGGGGTAGCGTTCGAGCTTCTTGGCCCGCACCGCAAAGCGCCGCCCGGCCACCGTCTCGCGGAAGCGCTCGGCCCCCACCCGGACGATGTCCTCGAGCTCGGCCCGGGCCACCGCCTCCACCACCGCCACGGTGGCGATGCCGAAGACGTGGCGCAGCACCGAGGCAGCCGCCTCGGGATCGGGTGTGCGCACCACAAAGCGGGTGCCGCGCAGCACCGTCTCATGAGGGATGCGGTTGCGCGCGAGCGCATCCTCGAGGTTGGCCCGCAGCCGTTCGATGAAGCGGCGGCGGGTGGCCGGCGCCTTGGTGACGATATCCGGCGCCACCAGGGCAAGGACGATGCCGGGTGTGGGGGTCTCGCTCATCTCGCTCATGTCCCAGGACAGCGCGCCGAGGCGCCGGGCCGCATGTGGGCGCACGGTCCAGGTGGGGCAAGGGCGCGCCCTGTCGGTTGCAGGTCAGGAGGCAGTGCCGCGGAAGCCGTTGGCGATGGCCTCGAAGCGGCGCAGCCGGCGGCGGTCGAGGGTGGTGATGTTGATCGCAAAACGGCGCTCGCCGAGGGTGATGAGACGCAGCTGCAGGTGCAGTTCCAGCGGATCGCGGCCGAAGCGGCAGGCCAGCAGCCGCTGACCCGTGCGCGTGCGGCGGTGATCGCAGGCGGTAAGCGCCACGCCGCCGAGACGGTCGAACAGGCGCGCGAGCCCCTCCAACAGCGTCGCCAGCACCGGCTCCTCGGCCTCGCGCCTGAGTTCTTCGAGGCCGGTGGTGAGGGCGCGGGTGTCGAGGGTGAGTTGCCGTTCGAGCCAGCGCCGGGGCCGGGTCCAGGCAAGCCCGTCACGCGCCCGGGAGAGTTCGCGCAAGGTGAGGCGTTCGAACGGATAGGCCGCGCTCGGATCGGTCACCACCAGTCGGGTGCCGAGGGCATCCCGCTCGCAGCGCACATCGAAGCCCGGCGGCACGGTGAGGAGGCCGCAGACACCATCGTCCCCCGCACGGCCCACCGCCATCGCCGCGAGCACTGCCGCCACCACCAGCAGCAGACCCGCCAGGGCCCCTCGCGCGCCAGGGTTCACGAGACGTTCCTCCCGCTTGCACGGCCGTCGGCAGCGGTCCCTCGGGGGTTACGCCTCCCACCAAGGCGGGTCAACTCCCACCCGCGGGAGGCGCCAGCGGCACCACCTCGCCCATGAGCCGGCGCAGATGCTCGACCCCCGCCTGGGCCACCCGATAGCGCCCCTTGCGCACCAGAAAGACCCGTTTGGCCTGGATGTTCTGGCGCACGCACTGGGAGGGATTGCCGATACGGATGCCGTGTTCCGCCAGCCGGCGGCTGGCCTCGGCGGTGGCGAAGCTGCGCTCGGGACTGTGGAGCTGCACCCAGAAGCCGGCCGCCAGCATCTTGTCCACCTCGGTGGCATCGGCCGGGAGATGATGGATGAATTCGCCGAACAGCGGCAGGGCGCGCCGCGGGCTCGCGGGGACTGCCGTCTCTGCCCTGCCCGGGGATGGTGGCGTCGCCGCGGCCGGCCCTGCGGCCAGGGACGGGAGGTCCGCCTTCGCCTTGCCGAGCCGCGCCAGCAGCGCCTCGAGCCGGGGGAGGAGATCGCGGACGAACGCCTCGCGACCCTCCACCTCCACCTCCTGCTGAGTCAGACTGATGCGAATACGGGTGGAATCCTCCACCGCCCTGCCTCCATCGCCGGCGGCCCTGCCGCACTTTCCCGCGCAGGAATTGAGACTCTCTCAGCCCCGGACAAGGCCGTGGCTGCGGCGACCTCAGCCCGCCCGCTGCAGTCGTTCCAGGGCGGCGCGGATGGTGGGCGGTATCGGGGTCGCGCGGTCCCGGGTGCGGTCCACGAACACATGGACGAAATGGCCCTCGGCCACCGCCTCCTCCTCGCCCCGGCGGAAGATGCCGAGCTCATAGCGCACGCTCGAGCGGCCCAGGTGGGCCACCCGCACCCCCACCTCCACCTCCTCGGGATAGCGCAGCGGCCGGAAGTAGCGCAGACCGCTTTCCACACAGTAGCCGACGATGCGATCCCGCACCGGGTCGAGGCCGCCCTCGCGGATGAGCCAGGCGTTCACCGCCGTGTCGATCCAGCTGTAGTAGTGGACATTGTTGACGTGGCCGTAGACGTCATTGTCCAGCCAGCGGGTGGTGATGGGGCAGAACCAGACATAGTCCTGCCGCCGGCTGCGCCGCACTTCGCTCATGGCCGCGCTTCCCGCGCCCGCGCGGCGATCAGCCGGAAGAGCGGCACCAGGCCCGAGGCCTCACCACCCCGGGGCCGGCCCGGACGGCTGTCGTCGTTCCAGCCGTAGACATCGAGATGGGCCCAGGCGCGGCTGCGCTCGACGAAGCGGGCAAGGAACAGCGCCGCGGTGATGGCGCCGGCCAAGCGGCTCGATCCGGCATTGTCCATATCGGCCACACGGCTTTCGAGAAAGCGCATGTAGGGTTGGTAGAGCGGCAGGCGCCAGAGGGGAAAGCCGCTGGCCTCGCCGGCCTCGAGCAGCTCGCGCGCGAGTGCGTCATCCGGGGTGAACAGCGCCGGCAGATCCGGCCCCAGGGCGATGCGTGCGGCACCTGTGAGGGTGGCCACATCCACCAGCAGATCCGGCGCCTCCTCATCCGCCCATGCCAGCGCATCGGCCAGGATCAGGCGGCCCTCGGCGTCGGTGTTGCCCACCTCCACCGTGAGGCCCTTGCGGCTCAAGAGCACATCACCCGGGCGGAAGGCGGCGCCGTCGATGGCATTGTCCACCGCCGGCAGCAGCACCCGCAGATCCACCGGCAGCTCTAGCGCCCGCAGAGCCCGGGCCAGCCCCAGCACCACCGCCGCACCCCCCATGTCCTTCTTCATGTGGCGCATGAACTGGGGCGGCTTGAGATCGAGCCCGCCGGTATCGAAACACACGCCCTTGCCCACCAGCGCCACCCGCAGGCCGTCGGTGTGCGGCCAGCGCAGCTCCACCAGCCGTGGCGGGCGCGGGCTCGCCCGGCCCACCGCCTGGATCAGCGGAAATTCGCGTGCGAGGGCTTCACCCTTCACCACCTTCAGGGTGCCGTCAAATTCGCGCGCGAGCTCACGGGCGACGGCCTCCAGCTCCTCGGGGCCGAGGTCGGATGCCGGTGTGTCGATGAGATGGCGGGCAAAGCCGATGGCCTCGGCCAGGGCCCGCGCCTCGGGCGGCGGGCTCAGCACCAGCCGCGGTCGCGGCCGTTCGCCGGCATCGTTCTTTTCGGGCCCTGCGGCGGGGCGCTGGCCCTCGAGCTGCCAGCCGAGGGCGAGATCTGTGGGATCCAAGCGCTCGGCGCCGGCGACGATGCGCCAGTCCCCCGGCGGCAGTGCCTGGCGCAGGGCGGCCGCATTCCACAGGTTCGGGCGCTCGGGCAGGACGTAGAGGGCTGCCGGCAGCCCGTCCTCGGCCGGATGGAGCCCGAGCCGTCCGGCTCTGGGCTCAAAGCCGATGGTCTCGAGCCAGCGGCGCGCCTCCGGCGGCAGGGCTGCCAGCGCCGCCTCCGCCCCATCCTCCGGCACAAGCCGCAGCGGCCGTGCGGGCGCGTCGGCGGGGGCGAAATGGGGATCTGGGGGCGACATGCGATGGCCTTCCCTCAGGCGATGCGGGCCAGCGCCTGCTGCAGGCGCTCACGCGTGCGCAGCGCCTCGGCGTGGCGCTGGCGCTGGCTCTCCACCACCTCCGCCGGCGCCCGTTCGAGGAACTGGCGGTTGGCCAGCTTGGCCTCGAGGCCGCGGATCTCCTTCTCCACCCGGCCGAGTTCCCGCTCGAGCCGGGCCCGCTCCCGCGCCAGGTCCACCACCTCGCCCACCGGCAGGCTGTAGGTGACCTCATCCACCACCGCGACGATGGAGCGCGGCTCCGGCTCGCGCGGCTCGGGGTCGATGCGGGCAAGGCGGGCGAGACGCACGAGCGCCTCCTCCCAGCGGGCGAGGCGGGCGCGGGTCGTGGGGCTGGCGCCGTGCTGGTGCAGCACCAGCCGCGCCGAGGGCGGCACATTGAGCTCGGTGCGCGCCGCGCGGATGGCCGAGACGGTGCGGATCAGCCACTCCAGCTCCGCGCGCGCGGCAGGATCCTCGAGCGCCTCATCCAGCTCCGGCCACGGGCGGGCGATGAGCATCCCGCCGGGTGCGCCGAAGAGCCGCTGCCACAGCTCCTCCGACACGAACGGGGCGAGCGGATGGAGCAGGTGGAGCACCTGCGCCAGCACCCAGCCGCCTACCCGCCGGGTCTCCTCGCGCGCGGCCGCATCCTGGCCCTGGAGATGGGGCTTGGCCAGCTCGATCCACCAGTCGCAGAAGGTGTCCCACACGAAATGGTACAGGGTGAGGGCGGCGTCGTTGAAACGGTAGGACTCGAGGGCGAGGGTGAGCTCGCGGCCGGTGCGGGCCGTCTCGCCCACGATCCAGCGGTTGAGGGTGAGATCCGCGGCGGCCGGATCGAAGTCGGGATCCAGCAGGCCGCCGTTCATCTCCACGAAGCGGGCGGCGTTCCACAGTTTGGTCACAAAGTTGCGATAGCCCTCCACCCGCTGGGGGCCGAAGCGGACATCGCGGCCCTGGGCGGTGCTGGCGAGAATCGCATAGCGCAACGCATCGGCCCCATAGCGCTCGATCATTTCCAGGGGGTCCACCACATTGCCCCGGGTCTTGGACATCTTCTGGCCGCGCTCATCACGCACCAGCCCGTGGATGCAGACCTCGCGGAAGGGCACATCGCCCATGAAGTGGAGCCCCATCATCATCATCCGGGCCACCCAGAAGAAGATGATGTCGAAGCCGGTGACCAGCACATCGGTGGGATAATAGCGCTCCAGCTCGGGCGTGCGCTCCGGCCAGCCGAGGGTGGAAAACGGCCACAGCGCCGAGGAGAACCAGGTATCGAGCACATCGGGGTCGCGCGCGAGCGCCACCTCGCGGCCGTAGTGGGCCCGGGCCTTGGCCTGCGCCTCCTCTTCGCTTCGGGCGACGAACACTTCGCCGTCGGGCCCGTACCAGGCGGGAATCCGGTGGCCCCACCAGAGCTGGCGCGAGATGCACCAGGGCTGGATGTTGCGCATCCACTCGAAATAGGTGTTCTCCCAAGACCGCGGCACGAAGCGGGTGCGGCCGCTCTCCACCGCCTCGATGGCGGGTTCCGCCAGCACCTTGGCATTGACATACCACTGGTCGGTCAGAAGCGGCTCCAGCGGCACGCCCGAACGATCCCCGTGGGGGACGGTGTGGCGGTGCGGTTCCACCTTCTCCAGGAGACCCGCCGCTTCCATGTCGGCGACGATGCGCCGGCGCGCCGCGAACCGGTCGAGCCCGCGGTAGGCCTCGGGCGCGTTGTCATTGAGCCGCCCGCGCTCGTCCAGCACGCTGATCATGGCAAGGCCATGGCGGCGGCCGATCTCGAAGTCGGTGAAATCGTGCGCGGGCGTGATCTTGACGGCGCCGGTGCCGAACTCCGGATCCACCGCCTCGTCCGCCACCACCGGGATGCGCCGGCCCACCAGCGGCAGCACCACATGCCGGCCCGCCAGGTCGCGATAGCGCGGATCCTCCGGATGGACCGCAACACCGGTATCCCCCAGCATGGTCTCGGGGCGGGTGGTGGCCACCACCACAAAGCGGCCCTCCTCACCCTCCACGGGATAGCGGAAGTACCAGAGGTGGCCGTCCACCTCCACCGGCACCACCTCAAGGTCAGAAAGCGCCGTCTGCAGCTTCGGGTCCCAGTTGACCAGGCGCTTGTCCTTGTAGATGAGGCCCTCCTCCCACAGGCGCACGAACGCCTCCACCACCGCCCGCGAGAGCCCCTCATCGAGGGTGAAGCGCTCGCGGCTCCAGTCAGGCGAGGCGCCCAGGCGGCGCAGCTGGCGGACGATCTGACCGCCTGACTCCTCCTTCCACTTCCACACTTCGGCGAGGAAGGCCTCGCGCCCGAGCTCGCGGCGGCTCTTGCCCTCGGCCTCGAGCTTGCGCTCCACCACCATCTGGGTGGCAATACCGGCATGGTCGGTGCCGGGCTGCCACAGGGTCTCGCGCCCGCGCATGCGATGAAAGCGGATGAGCGTATCCTGCAGGGTGAAGGTGAGGGCATGGCCCATATGGAGGCTGCCCGTCACATTGGGCGGGGGCATCATGATACAGTACGGCACCGCCCCGGGGCGCGCCTTCGGCCGGAAATGGCCGCAAGATTCCCAGGCCGCATAGATGCGCTCCTCCACCTCGCTCGGGCGGTAGGTCTTGTCCAGCATGGTGCCGCCGGTCCTCGTCTGTGGGGAACATGACGTCAGCTGCGAGGGGTTCTAGGAGGCCGGCAGCCCCCCGGCAAGCCGCACGGGTCTTCCGTGCTGCGGCGCAGCAACTTGTAAGGGGCGGGCGCGGGCGCTAGTTTCGCAAGCGCAACGTCCACATCTACAAGCGGATCCAGACCTTGCCCGAGACGCCCATCGCCGGTCACGTGGAGCCCATCTCTCTCGAGGAGGAGATGAAGCGCTCGTACCTCGATTACGCCATGAGCGTAATCGTGAGCCGGGCGCTGCCGGATGTGCGCGACGGCCTCAAGCCGGTCCAGCGGCGCATCCTCTACGCCATGCGCGAGGGCGGCTATGACATCGGCAAGCCCTACCGCAAGAGCGCGCGCATCGTCGGCGACGTCATGGGTAAGTACCACCCCCATGGCGATGCCGCCATCTATGACGCCATGGTGCGCCTCGCCCAGCCCTTCTCCATGCGGCTGCCGCTGGTGGACGGGCAGGGCAATTTCGGCTCCATGGACGGCGATCCGCCGGCGGCCATGCGCTACACCGAGGCGCGGCTGGCCCCGGCGGCGGCGGCTCTCCTGGACGACATCGACAAGGATACGGTCGATTGGCGCCCCAACTATGACGAGAGCGCCCGCGAGCCCGAGGTGCTGCCGGCCCAGTTCCCCCATCTCCTGGTGAACGGCGCCGGCGGCATCGCCGTGGGCATGGCCACCAACATCCCGCCCCACAATCTGGGCGAGGTGGTGGACGCCACCATTGCGCTCCTGCGCGATCCCGAGCTCTCGGCCGAGGAGCTGGCGGAACACCTGCCGGGGCCCGACTTTCCCACCGGCGGCATCATCGTCGGCCGCGACGGCATCCGCCAGGCCTATGCCAGCGGCCGCGGCAGCCTGGTGGTGCGCGGGCGCGCTCATATCGAGGAGTATCGCAAGGACCGCTACGCCATCGTCATCACCGAGATCCCCTATCTGGTCAACAAGGCGCGGCTGGTGGAGCGCATCGCCGAACTGGTGCGCGAGAAGAAGCTCGATGGGGTGGCGGATCTGCGCGACGAGTCGGATCGCGAGGGCGTGCGGGTGGTGGTGGAGCTGCGCCGGGATGTGGACCCCGAGGTGGTGCTCAACCGCCTCTACCGCTTCACCCCGCTGCAGACCACCTTCGGCGTCAACATGGTGGCGCTCGCTGGCGGGCGGCCGCGGCTGCTCAATCTGCGCGAGGTGCTGACGGCCTTCCTCGCCTTCCGCGAGGAGGTGGTGCGCCGGCGAACCGTCTTCGAGCTCGCCAAAGCCCGCGAGCGGGCACATGTGTTGGCCGGGCTTGCAGTGGCGGTGGCCAACATTGATGCCGTCATCCGCATCATCCGCGAATCGCCCGATCCCGCCAGCGCCCGCAGCCGGCTGATGGCGCGCGAATGGCCGGTGGGGGAGGTGCTGGCACTCCTGCGGCTGGTGGAGCCGGATTTGGGCGAGGGCCAGAGGCGCCCCACCTACCGCCTTTCCGAGCGCCAGGCGCAGGCCATCCTCGAGCTGCGGCTGCAGCGGCTGACGGCGCTCGAGCGCGACAAGATCCGTGCCGAGCTCGAGGAGCTCGGCCGGCGCATCGAGGAGCTGGTGGGGATCCTGCGCTCGCGCGAGAAATTGCTGCAGGTGATCGAGCGGGAGCTCCTGGCGGTCAAGGAGAAATTCGCCGACCCGCGCCGCACCGAGATCGAGGATGCGGCCCCGGCCGAGACCGACATGGAGGACCTGATCCAGCGCGAGGACATGGTGGTGACGGTCACCCACCGGGGCTACATCAAGCGGGTGCCGCTCTCCACCTATCGCGCCCAGCGCCGCGGCGGCCGCGGCCGGTCGGCGGTCCGCACCCGCGACGGCGACTTCGTCACCCGCCTGTTCATCGCCTCCACCCACACGCCGGTGTTGTTCTTCACCAGCGCCGGCCGGGTCTACAAGCTCAAGGTGTGGGAGCTGCCCGCCGGTACCCCCCAGGGGCGCGGCAAGCCGATCGTCAATCTGCTGCCGGCCATGGGCGAAGGCGAGCGGGTCACCACCATCCTGCCGCTGCCCGAGGACGAGTCCAGCTGGGCCAAGCTCGATGCCGTCTTCGCCACCGCCGGCGGCAAGGTGCGCCGCAACGACCTCTCCGACTTCGTCCAGGTGCCGCGCACCGGCAAGATCGCCATGGGCCTTGAGCGCGGCGACCGGCTGGTGGAGGTGGCGGTGTGCGACGACGGCCACGATGTGCTGCTGGCCACCCGCCAGGGCAAGGCCATCCGCTTCCCGGTGGCCTCGCTGCGGGTGTTCCGCTCGCGCAACGCTACCGGTGTGCGCGGCATGGAGCTCGCCCGTGGTGATGAGGTGGTCTCCATGTCGATCCTCGATCACGTGGAAGTCAGCCAGGAGGAGCGGGAGGAGTACATCCGCATCCACAACGCCCGCCGCCGGGCCGAGGGCGAGAACGGCGCGGACGTGGAGATCCCCGCCCCGCGCGTGTTGACACCAGAGCGGCTGGCCGAGCTCGAACGGCTCGAACAGTTCGTCCTCACCGTCACCGAGGGGGGCTACGGCAAGCGCACCAGCTCCTATGAGTACCGCATCACCCACCGCGGCGGCCAGGGGATCGTCAATATCGAGGTGACCGCGCGCAACGGGCCGGTGACCGCCACCTTCCCGGTGGAGGAGCCGGACCATCTCATGCTGGTGACCGATCGCGGCCGCACCATCCGCATCCCGGTGCGGGAGATCCGCATCGTCGGCCGGCGCACCCAGGGGGTGCGGCTGATCGATCTGGACCGCGACGAGCGCGTGGTCTCGGCCGCGCGCCTGGCCGAGTCAGACCAGGACTGAGACCCGCGCACCCAGGGGGAGGAGAGGGCGCATGCGCACGCGCGTGGGCGTCTATCCCGGCACCTTCGACCCCATTCACAACGGCCACCTCGATGTGATCCGTCGCGCCACCGCGCTGGTGGACCGGCTGGTGGTGGCGGTGGCGGTCAATGCCGGCAAGAGCCCGCTGTTTTCGGTGGAGGAGCGGGTGCGGATGGTGGAGGCCGACGTGGCCGGGCTGATGGCGGCCAATCAGGCCAATGGCGCCCGCATCGAGGTGCAGGCCTTCGACAACCTCTTGGTGCGCTTTGCCACCGAGGTGGGGGCCGATCTCATCGTCCGCGGCCTCCGAGCGGTGTCCGACTTCGAGTATGAGTTCCAGATGGCGGCCAACAACAAACGCATCTGCCCGCGCATCGAGACGGTCTTCCTCATGGCCTCGGAGACGGTGCAGTTCGTCTCCTCGCGCTTCGTCAAGGAGATCCATCTTCTGGGTGGCGACGTCTCCAGCTTCGTCTCGCCCTTCGTGCTGGCCGAGCTCGACCGCAAGCGCGGGCGCACGCCGCCCGCCGGCTGATCATGCGGCTCGAACGGTTCGACTTTGCCCTGCCACCGGAGCTTATCGCCCAGGAGCCGGCGCGCCCCCGTGACCACGCCCGCCTGCTGGTGGTGCCCCGTGAGGGGCCCTTTCATGAGGCGCGGGTGCTGGACCTGCCGCAGTTCCTAGGACCGGGCGATCTGCTGGTGGTCAATGACACCCGGGTGCTGCCCGCGCGCTTCCACACCCGCCGGGGCGAGGCCCGTATCGAACTCACCCTGCTGCAGCCGCTCGATGATCGCCGCTGGAAGGCGCTTGCCCGCAATGCCCGCAGGCTGCGCCCGGGTGACCGGCTGGCGCTGGCGCCGGGACTCGTGGCCACGGTGGAGGCACGCACAGGCGGGGAAGTGGTGCTGGGCTTCAACCTTGCCGGAGATGAGTTGCTGGCGGCCATCCGCTGCCATGGGGCGATGCCGCTTCCGCCCTACATCCAGCGGCCGGCGCCGCGGCCATCCGACCGGCTCGACTATCAGACCATCTTCGCCGCCCGCGAGGGGGCGGTGGCCGCCCCCACCGCCGGCCTCCACTTCACCGAGCGGCTCCTGGAGGCGCTGGCCAGGCGCGGGGTCGGGCTCGCGCGGGTGACCCTCCATGTCGGCCTCGGCACCTTTCAGCCGGTGCGGACGGCGGATCTGCGCCAGCACCGGATGCATGCCGAATGGTACGAAGTGCCCGCGGCCACCGCCGCGGCGGTGGCGGAGGTGCGCGCCCGCGGCGGGCGGGTGGTGGCGGTGGGCACCACGGTGGTGCGCACCCTCGAGAGTGCCGCGCGGGAGGACGGCACGCTGGTGGCGGGTGCGGGGGAGACGCGGCTCTTCATCCTGCCCGGCTTCCGCTTTCGCGTGGTGGACCGGCTGCTCACCAACTTCCACCTGCCGCGCTCCACCCTGTTCGCGCTGGTGTGTGCGTTTGCCGGCTGGCGGCGGATGCATGAGGCCTATCGCTTTGCCATCGCCCGGCGCTATCGCTTCTTCTCCTATGGCGATGCCATGCTGCTGGAACGCCAGGCGGGCGGCGATGTGCCGCCGGAGGAGTCATGAGCACGGGAATCCGGTTCGAACTCCTGGCCACCGACGGTGATGCCCGCCGCGGGCGGATCCACACCGCCCACGGCCCGGTGGAGACGCCCGCCTTCATGCCGGTGGGCACCCAGGCCACCGTCAAGGCCCTGACTGTCGACATGGTGCGGGCTGCCGGCGCCGAGATGGTGCTTGCCAACACCTACCATCTGATGCTGCGCCCCGGGGCCGAGCGGATCTCTCGGCTGGGCGGGCTCCACCGCTTCATGAACTGGCCGGGGCCGATCCTCACCGATTCCGGCGGCTTTCAGGTGATGTCGCTGGCAGCGCTGCGCGAGCTCGACGAAAAGGGTGTGCGCTTTCGCTCGCACCTGGATGGCAGCCTGCACCAACTGACCCCCGAGCGGGCCGTTGAGCTCCAGTTCCTGCTGGATTCCGACATCACCATGCAGCTGGATGAATGTGTGCGGCTGCCGGCACCGCGCGCGGAGGTGGCGCGCGCGATGGAGCTCAGCCTGCGCTGGGCCGAGCGCTCGCGCTGCGCCTTCCATCCGCGGCCGGGCTATGGGCTCTTCGGCATCGTCCAGGGCGGGGCCGAGGAGGAGCTCCGGCGGCGCTCGGCCGAGGCGCTGGTGGCCATGGGCTTCGACGGCTATGCCGTGGGCGGGCTGGCGGTGGGCGAGCCGCAGGCGGTGATGTTCCACATGCTGGAGGTGACGGTGCCGCATCTGCCCGCCGACCGCCCGCGCTATCTCATGGGCGTGGGCACGCCGCTCGATATCCTCGGGGCGGTGGCGCGCGGTATCGACATGTTCGATTGCGTGCTGCCCACCCGCTCGGGCCGCACCGGGCAGGCCTTCACCCGCTTCGGCCCGGTCAATCTGAGGAATGCCCGCCACCGCGACGATCCGCGGCCGCTGGACGAGACCAGCGACTGTCCGGCGGCGCGCGACTATTCCCGCGCCTATCTACACCATCTGGTGCGAAGCCGCGAGATCCTGGGCTGCATCCTCCTCACCTGGAACAATGTCTGGTTCTACCAGAGCCTCATGCGCCGCATCCGCGCGGCCATCGAGGCGGGCACCTTCGAGGCCTTCGCCGCCCGCTTTGCGGCCGACTGGCAGCGGGGCGACCTGCCGCCCTGGGAGGGCCGCCGCTCCCTGGTGACAGTGCCGTCCATGCCCTCCGCGAAGGGCGCGGCGGAAGAGCTGAAAAGCCGCCCCTGATCCGACCGTCCATCGGCAGCGGGCCACACTTTCCCGTCCTGCAGGCGCAGATCGCGCGCAGGCTTACGAGGGACGGCCGGAGCGGCGACCGCTGGTACCCGGTGGTCGCGGCCGCGGACCGGCGCCGGACCCGACGATAGGCCCGCGGCCGCAGGCGCGGCGCGGCGATGATCCCCGGCTTGCGGATGGCGCGGATTTGAGTAGAATTGTTGCGAGAAGAGGCGCAAGCCCACACGCAGGTCCGATCTCGCACGGAGGCGCGGCGCGCCTCCCCTTTTTTCACCCCGCCCGCTTTTCGCCGGTCTGTGCCCGTGCCATTGTGCCGGCGGTGGCAGCCGGATGCCGGAGATGACCTGCTATCGCCGTATCCTCTATCTGATCGAGGGAGAGCCCGTGCGCGACCCGGCCCTCGAACGGGTGCTGGGGCTCGCCGCCGCCTTCGAGGGGGAGGTGGTCCTCGGCGCCCTCACCGGCGCAGGCGACGACCCCACCGCCCGCCACACCCGGCTCGAGGCCTTCGCGCGCAGCCTCGATGGCACCGCGCCAGCAACGGTGCAGGTGTTCGCGCGTGAACGCGAAGCACTGATCCGGGCCATCGCCGCCGGCGGCTTCGACCTGGTGGCGAAGAAGGCGGCGCCGGACGATTCGCTCACGAGCTACCTCTTCGGGACACTGGATACGCTGTTGATCGAGCGGGCCCCGGCGCCGGTGCTAATCGACAAGCCCGTGCCCGGTGTCCGGTATGGCTGCATCCTCGCCGCCATCGACCTCACCG
Organism: Rhodospirillales bacterium; assembly: GCA_015490605.1. Lineage (GTDB taxonomy): Bacteria > Pseudomonadota > Alphaproteobacteria > Geminicoccales > Geminicoccaceae > HRBIN39. The sequence goes on along the minus strand of WFXL01000003.1, from coordinate 17,999 downwards.
ACGACGGCGCCTACGAGGCGCTGATCCTCGAGCATGCGGTGTCGCTCGCGCAGGCGGAGGAGGCGCGGCTTGTGGTCTTCCATGCCTGGCACTTGGAAGGAGAAGAGGAGCTCCGCGGGCGCGCCTTCACCCAACGGGCGCGGGCGGCGGTGGAGGCCATGAAGCGCGAGGAGACCGAGCAGCGGCGGAGGCGGCTCGAGCCGCTGGTGCGTCCCTTCAGCGACCGCGGTGTCCGGGTCGAGCTGGTGGTGGAGGAGGGGCCGCCGGCGCTTACCATCGTGGCGACAGCCGAACGGCTGGGTGCGGAGCTGGTGGTGCTCGGCACCCATGTGCGCTCGCACCTCGAGGGACTCGCCCTCGGCAGTACCGCCGAGGCGGTGTTGCGGCGGATCCGCTGCGCGCTCCTGGCCGTCAAGCCGCCGGGTTTCGCTGCAGGCGCGTAAGCACATCGGCACGGCCATCGGGCCGCTGGCGCAGGCGTCCTACCGGCAGTCGGCGGTTGGCCTGCTCGCGCAGCACCCCGAGCGCTCGTGGCAATCCTGGCGGGAGGCTTTCCTCCCGTCTCAGAACCGCAGGCGTCCGTTCAGCGTGACGATGTCGATGGCATTGTCATAGCGGGCGGTGAGATTGCCGCGGAACAGATTGCCCGCCCCGGCAGCCGTCAGCCGCAGTCGCGAACTTTCCACCCAGATGTGGGTGTAGCCGAGATCGAGGGTGAACCCGGGCTGCGGCTGCCAGCTGAGGCCGAAGGTGAGCCACCAGCGATCATCACCAGGAATCCGCGGGGTGCGGTAGCGGGTGCGGATGGGCGTCTGGTCATGCGCGATGCCCGTGCGCAGCACCAGCCCGTCCATGGGACGCCAGCTGGCGCCGAGGGCGAAGAACCAGGAGTCCTGCCACTTCTCCTCGGTGATATTGTCCGCCTCGGCGGGATTGTCGAAGCGCACTCGCAATTCGTCGAACACGCCCCAGCGGGTAAGCTGGGCCTCGGCCATCACCGCCACCCCCCGTCCCAGCTCCTGATAGAGGCCGAAGGAGATGAGATCGGGCAGGGTAAGCCGGGCCTCGGCGCCGGTGTCCACGAAGCGGCCGGTGAGGGCCGAGAGGATGGCACCGATGCCCGCACCGTCCAAAGTGAAGTCGGCGTCGCCGCGGAGATTGAGCCCCACCCGCGAGCGATAGCCGAGGCCGATGCGGGTCCCCGCCCAGGGCTCCACCAGCATACCGGCCACCACGCCCGCACCGAAGCCGTCGCCCTCAAGCCGTACCTGCCCGTCCTGGGCGGTCGGGATCGCTCCGGGAATGCCCACGGCCGCACCGATGCTGCCGAAGTCGATGGCATTGGAGAGCTCGGCCTGGGCATGAAGCAGCTGCAGGCCAAAGCCCACGGCCAACCCCTCGGTCGGCCGCAGCGCCACCATCGGCGTGAGGCTCAAGGTGCGCAGTTCCGAATCCAGCGCATGGTAGCGGCCGACCCAGTTGCGCGGATAGCGGGTGGTGAGGCCGAAGGGGGCGTTGATGGCAAGCCCCACGGTCAGGCGCGGGTCCACCTGCCAGCTGGCATAGAGGGCCGGGACGAGCGCATCTTCGGCCACATCCCCCTTATGGCGGCGGCCTGCTACCGGCACGCCGATGGCGGTGCTGGCATTTGCGGTCTCGAGCTCGGCCCTGGGGGCGATCCAGCTGAGCGCGGCGGCGGTCTGGATCCCCGGCTGATAGGCCAGGGCTGCAGGGTTGAAGAAGCTGTAGCTCGGATCCTCCGCCCCGGCGGTGGCACCGGCGAAGGCATTGCCCAGAGCGGCCGTCGACTGTTCCTTGAGGGCGAAGCCTGCCGCCATCGCCTTGCCGGCAACCAGCAGCCCCAGCACGCACACGAGACGCGCCCCGAGCGCCACGCCGCGATCCATCCCTCTCCCTCCGCTCGACTGCAAGTTGTCCACGACCGGGCGGTTAGCACTGCCGGCACGAGGCCACCAGTGTCGGCGCGCCACACTTCGGGCTGACGCTAACGGTCCGTTAAGGATCCGCCGCTAGAAGGGAGGGCGGCAAGCGTGGAGTGGGGCGATGGCGGACAAGGCCAAGGACGCCCAGCAGGATGAGGCCGAGGGCAAGGGCGGCGGCAAGCTCAAGCTGATCCTCTTTGTCGTGCTGGGGCTGCTAGTGCTGGGCGGCGGTGGCGGTGGCGCGGCCTGGTATTTCGGTCTCCTCGGCGGCGGTGAGGCCGCCGCCAAGGGCGAGGAGGCCAAGGCGGAAGCCAAGGGCAGCGAGAAGGCCAAGGCCGAGGACAAGGGTGCCGAGGAGGCGCCGAAGGCGGCCAAGGGCGGCGAGGAAGCGGCCGCGGAGGAGGAAGCCGAGGCGGCTGCCGAGGGGGTCTATTTCGTCGACCTTCCCGACATCCTCGTCAACCTTCGCTCGAGCGGTCGGCGGATGCGCTATCTCAAGCTCAAGGCGGTGCTGGAAGTGGGGGATGGCGAGGCGGCCTCGGCGGTCCGCCGGCTCACTCCGCGGGTAATGGACAGCATTCAGCTCTATTTGCGCGCGCTCACGGTGGAGGATGTGCGCGGCGCCATCGGCATGGAGAAGCTCAAGGAGGAGATGTTGGCGCGCATCAATCGCGCAATCCGCCCCTACCGAGTGGAGGACGTGCTGTTCAAGGAGATGCTGGTCCAGTGACGGCGCCAGGCGGTCCGGCGCGAGCGGTGGAGGCGGACGGTGAGTGACGAGCGCGAACGGCCGGACGAGGAGGCTCCGCCCGATCAGGAGGCGATGGCGGCTGAGTGGGCCAAGATGGCCGGGCTCGACCCCGAGGGCGAGGACGGGGGCGGGGACGAGGAGAGTGAGGCCGGGGGCGATCCTGTAGGCGACCTGGATGCCGAATGGGCCGAGCTCATCCGCAACGACGCCCTGGCGCAGTCGGAGCCGTCGGCCGACGCGGCGGCGGCGGCTGCCGAGGAGCAGCTGCTGAGCCAGGAGGAGATCGATCTTCTCCTCGGGACCAGTGAGACTCAGAAGGAGCGCGGCAACTCGGTCCTCGACCTCCTGGTCAATCCCAAGGAGGTCACCTACGAGCGCCTGCCGATGCTCGAGGTGGTGTTCGACCGCCTCGAGCGCATCATGACCACGAGCCTGCGCAATTTCACGTCCGAGAACGTTGACATCAACCTCGAAAACATCACCGCGCAGCGCTTTGCCGATTATCTCCGTTCGATTCCCCTGCCGGCGATGATCGCCATCTTCAAGGCGATCGAATGGGACAATTTCGCGCTGCTGACCATCGACAGTCCGCTGATCTATTCGGTCATCGACATCCTCCTGGGTGGGCGCCGTGGCACCTCGCCCATGCGCATCGAGGGGCGGCCCTATACCACCATCGAGATGCGTCTGGTGGAGAAACTCGCCCGGGCGGTGCTGCGGGACCTCGAGGTGGCGTTCCAGCCCATCGTCGAGGTCCACTTCCAGTTCGAACGCATGGAGACCAATCCGCGCTTTGCGGCCATCGTCCGCCCGGACAATGCCTGTGTGGTGTTCAACATGCGCATTCATCTGGAAGACCGCGGTGGCACCATGGAGTTTCTCTTCCCCTATGCCACCCTCGAGCCGGCGCGGGATGTGCTGCTGCAGATGTTCCTCGGCGAAAAGTTCGGCCGCGACTCCATCTGGGAGGGCCACCTCAGCCGCGAGATCCGCGAGGCCGAGGTGGAGCTGGCGGCGGTGATCGAGGAACTCACCATGCCCCTCAGAGAGACTCTGGCCTTCCGCGTGGGCACCCACCTGCCACTCACGGTGGGGCCGGATTCCGATCTCATCCTCCGCTGCGGCGACGTTCCGCTGTTTCGCGCCAAGGCCGGCCGCCGCCACAATCGGGTGGCGGTGCGCATCGAGGACCGCATCGAGGGAGACGAGGCATGAGCGGGCTTGCGCTTGCCGCCCTCACCGTGGCCGTCTTCAGCCTCGCCAACATGGCCTGGTGCGCGGTGCTGTGGTGGCGACTGCGGCGGCTCGGGGCTGAGGCGGCGGGGCTGGAGGAGGCCTCGCGGCGGCTGGAGGCGGCGGTGACGAGCGGGCGTGAGCTCCTGGAGCAGCTGCGCAGCGAGCTGGTGGTGGGCGAACGTGCCCTCGAGCGCCGCACCGAGATGGCCCGCCGTCGGGTGGAGGAGCTCGGCCGGCTGTGCGAGGCGGCCGCCCGGCTGGCCCGCCGGCTCGAAGGGGCGGGCGACACCGGCGATGATGGGCTGCAGATGGCCACAGCGCAGGATGCACCGCCATCGGCGGCCACACCCCGGGCGCGCGAGACCCCCGAGCGCCGGGAGCGGATGCGATCGAACGCGGAGGCGGGAAGATCCGCCAACGCCGGCCGCGTCGCCGCGGAGGAGCCCGCACCGCCCGACCTCGAAGCCCTGCGGGCGGCCCTCGAAGAGCTTGCCTGAGGGAGGGCGATGATGGGTGGCCTCCGCATCCTCCTCGCCATCCTCAAGAGCCTCGGCTGGCCCCGGCGATGGTGGCGGGGTGCCGGTTGGACGCCTCGGGTCGCACTCGCCCGGCGCCGGCGCTGCGGCATGCCGGCGGCCGACGGCACGCGGATGACGGGCGAGGCCGAACCACGGCGACAGCTGAGCCGGGGGGCAGACCCGGCACCTGGGGCATGCGCATCTCGCACCGCCGAGCCGCTGGCGCGCCCCTTGCCCCCGGCTGCAGGCGCCTGCGGGGACGGCCGGCCGCAGGCGGTGTGGGGTCGGCCGCGGGCGCTGGTGCCGGTGGCGGCAGCCCTGGCTTCGCTGCTAGCCTTCGCCCTCGCCCTGGGCGGTGCTTGGCGCACACCGCCGGGTGAGCCGGCGATGGCGGGCACACCGGCCAAGGGCGGCGAACATGGCGCGGCAGGTGCCGGCGAAGGAAGCGCGGGCGTCGAAGGCGAGGGGAAGGACGCGGGTGCAGGCGAGGACGCGGTTCCGACGCCTGCGGAGGGGCGGCGGGCGCAGCAAGGCGCGTCAACGTCGGCGCCTGTGGGCGTATTCGACGAGGCCCAGGTGGTGCGGGAGCTTCGGGCCTTCCGCGAAGCGCTCGTGCGCCGGGCACGGCTGGTGGAGGCCGATCGCGCCGCCGCGTTGGTGTTGCTGGAACGGGTGGGGCAGCGCATCGACGAGCTCGATGCCCGCATCCAGCGGCTCGAGGCATTGCGGGGCGAGCTTCAGCGGCTTGTGGGTGAGCTGGATCAGAAAGAGCGCGAGCGCCTGCAGCGGCTGGTGCGCATCTATGAGGGCATGAAACCCAAGAAGGCAGCGGCCATCTTCGACCGGCTGGAGATGGACACGCTCTTGCCGATTGCCGCGCGCATGCGCCCCAACCGGCTGGCGCTGGTGCTGCAGGCCATGAATCCGGAACGTGCCCGCGAGCTCACCCGCCGCCTTGCCGAGGTGCCCGAGCGCCCGGATCTGTCGGTGCTGGATGGCGCGGCGGGCGCCACTACCGCCGGCAGCACTCCGTCGGCGGCACCCTCAGCCGGCAGCAAGGGGGGCTGAGGTGGGTATCCGGCGGTAAACCAGCCGGCACAGCTCGGGCCGGGACAGGCCGCCGTCGGGTGGCGGAGGGCGTGGCTGAGCCGGAGTCAGCTTCCGGATCACCCCGCGTGGGTCGCGCTCGCGATCCTGAGCGCGTGGAAGGTTGCCACGGTCTTACCATCACCGCGCGTCGGCGGGGTTTCCGGGCAAGGCGTGTGGGGGAGTGATCCGACCACCCGTCCCGGCCGGTGTCGGAGGGATCGGCCCATGCCGGCACCGTGGTGCCCATGGACGATGGGTCTGCCGGTCCACGCCCACTCTGCGGGGAGCGTTGAACGGGATTGCGGCAGCACCTGGTGCCTAGGCGCCGGAACCCTGTGGCCATGGCGGGCACTCTTCGGGAGCGCGGACCGCGGCCAGGTCCGGCGGGCGCGCAGAAATGGGGCGAGTGCGGCTGCGGGCGGTGCGGCGGCCGGGCCTGCCGTGGTCCGAGGAAGGCGCGGGTGGATCGGGTGCGGCGACAAGCGCCTCCCGGTGCGCGCCCTTGCGCTCGGCGAAAAGGCGCGTATGACCTCGGGAGGCGGGCGCGCGCCCGCCTGACCATGAGACCATCCAGGGGAGAAGGAATCATGCGCCGTCTGTCCGTGTGGCTTGCCGGTGCGGCGATCGCGGCCCTGGCGGTGGGGTCGGCGTCGGCCGAGGTCCCGATCGCCACGGTCGGCCCCATGACCGGCCAGTATGCGAAGTTCGGCGAGCAGATGAAGCGCGGTGCCGAGATGGCCGTGGCCGACATCAATGCGGCCGGTGGCACGCTGGGCGAGCCGCTCGCCCTCGAGGTGGGTGATGATGCCTGCGATCCCAAGCAGGCGGTGGCGGTGGCCAATCAGCTGGTCAACAAGGGCGTGGTGTTCGTTGCCGGCCACTTCTGCTCGGGCTCGTCGATCCCCGCCTCCGACGTCTATGCCGAGGAAGGCGTGCTGATGATCTCGCCCGCCTCCACCAACCCCAAGCTCACCGACCGCGGCCTGCCCAACGTCTTCCGCGTGGCCGGCCGTGACGATCAGCAGGGGCAGGTGGCGGCCGATTTCGTAGTAGACAACAAGATCGGCGAGCGGATCGCCATCCTCCACGATAAGACCGCCTACGGCAAGGGGCTGGCGGATGAGTTCAGAAAGCGCCTCAACGAGCGCGGCATGAAGGAGGTGCTCTACGAGGCCATCACCGCCGGCGAGAAGGACTTTTCCGCCCTCATCACCAAGCTCAAGGACCTCAATGTCGATCTCATCTATCTGGGCGGCTACCACACCGAGGCCGGCCTCATCATCCGTCAGGCGCGGGAGCAGGGACTCCAGGCGCGGCTGATGTCGGGTGACGCGCTGGTGACGGACGAATTCTGGCAGATCACCGGCGCGGCCGGCGAGGGCACCCTCATGACCTTCAGCCCCGATCCGCGCAAGAACCCCGCCGCCAAGGAGGTGGTGCAGCGTTTCCTCGACCAGGGCTACGATCCCGAGGGCTACACGCTCTACACTTACGCCGCCATCCAGATTTTCGACCAGGCGGCCGAGAAGGCCGGCTCCACCGCCCTGGACAAGCTCCTGCCGGTGCTGCACTCGACCGAGTTCGACACGGTCATCGGTAAGATCAAGTTCGACCAGAAGGGCGACGTCCTCGGGAGCAACTACGTCGTCTACATCTGGACCGACGGCAAGTACATGGAGTACAGCGAGTATCAGCAGATGGCCAAGTAAGGCCGTTGGTGCGATGCTCCGAAGGAAAGGCCGGGGAGTCTCCCCGGCCTTTTCCATCGGGAGTGGCAGTCGCCATCAGCTCGCCAGCAGTGTGGCCACCGCCGCCAGCACCGCAATGGTCACCAGACTCGCGATGAGGATGTAGAGGGCTTCGTGCTGCACCGGGGGGGATCCGTGGCTCCGACCGCGCGAGAAGTTATCGCGCACGAGGCGATCGCCATGGAGGCGGGTTGCCGCAGGGCTCCGCGGGCAGCCGTTCGCCACCTGCGGCATGTTCGCGCAGCAGCAACGCCAGATTGGCCGCCACCACCACCGCCGCTCCGCCCCAGGCGGTCGCGTGTGGCCATTCGCCGAAGATCAGCCAGCCGGCAAGAGCCGCCAGCGGCAGCCGCAAATAGTCCAGCGGGGCGAGGGCGCTGGCCTCCGCCAGACGGTAGGCCCGGAGGAAGGCCAGCTGGGTGAGGGTGCCGGCCAGCCCCATGAGCCCCATGAGGCCGAGTTCGGCCGGCGTGGGCGTGCGCCACACCCACAGGGCGGGGCCCGCCAGCAGCAGGGTACTGAGAGTGCCGAGCCAGGCGAGCATGACCGCTGGCCGGTCACGCTGGGCGATGCGCCGCAACAGCACCCCGACGCCGGCGGCACAGGCAGCTCCAAGCAGAGCCACCGCCGCGCCCGGCTGGATGCCAGCCGCGGTGGGGCGCAGCATCAGCAGCACGCCAAGAAAGCCCACCACCGTGGCCAACAGCCGCATGGGGCCGGGGCGCTCCCGCAGCAGCAGGGCGGCAAGCCACACCAGAAACAGCGGGCGGGTATAGCCATAGGCGGTGGCCTCTGCCAGCGGCAGCCGGGCGACGGCATAGAAGGCCGAGGCCATGGCGATGGTGCCGAGAAGACCGCGGGCCAGGTGCAGCCGCCAGTGAGGTGTGCGCCAGAGACCGAGGCCTTCACGCAGCGCCAGCGGCAGCACTGTGGCCAGGCCGAAGAGGGCACGCGCGAAGGCCACTTCCAGGGGATGGAGCCGCTGGCCCAGGCTCTTTGCGAGCAGGCCCATGAGGACGAAGCTGCCCACCCCCAGGAGCATCCAGCCGCTGGCGCGCAGATGCGGGCTCACGGCGCTGGCCTTCCGGTTGCCGCCTCACCCCGCAGCACCACAAGGCCGCCCGCGGCGATGAGGGCGCTGCCGAGCCAGGTGACGGCATCAGCGCCCTCGCCGAAGGCCAGCCACGCGAACAGCGCCACGAAGGGCAGACGGAGATAGTCGAACGGAGCCACCGCCCCGGCGTCGGCCGAGGCGAGCGCCCGGGTGAGGGCATAGTGGCCGAGGCTGCCGGCCGCTCCTAAGAGGGCGAGGCCAGCGAGCTCCTCTGGTGTCGGTGTGCGCCAGACGGGCAGCGCCAGCAGCAGCGAGGCCGGGGTGGTGAACAGCACCATCCAGGTCACCAGTGCCGCCGGATTCTCGGTCTGGGTGAGGCGTTTGACCACCACGGTGGCGAGCCCCCAGATGAGGGCGGTGGCCAGCGCCAGCGGTGCGGCCGGATGGAGGGCGGCAGCGGTGGGCCGCAGGATCGTGAGAGCGCCGGCGAACGCCAGCGCCAGGGCGAGAAAGCGCCGGGCGCTCGGCGGCTCGCCCAGAAGCGGGATCGCCAGCGCGCTCGCGAACACCGGGGCGAGGAAGCTGAGGGCGGTGGCCTCCACCAGCGGCATCGCCGCAAGGGTGGCGAACCAGCCGAGCATGGCCGCCAGCGCCAGCACACCCCGGAGCAGCACGAGGCCGGGGCGGCGGGTGGCGAGCGCGGTGCGCCCGCGGCGCACAAGCCAAGGGAGCATCACCAGAAGGCCGAAGAGATTGCGGAAGAAGGCAATTTCGAACACCGGCAGGCCCGCCGACGCCCAGCGCACGAGATTGACCAGCACGGCGAAGCTGGCTGCCGCCAGAGCCATCCACAGGGCTCCCGCCAGCAGACCACGCCGCCGGTCCCGCTCCTGCTGCTGCACGCCACCGGTCCCCGACTGCCGTCATCGGCCCCGACGCTAGGGGCAGCAGGCGCATGCCACCAGCCACGGCGGCACATGGCGGCCATGCGCCTACGCCGGATGGCGTCTGCGCACGCACTCGCGCCGGCACTCTCAGCCGATTGGGGGAAAGGGAATGGAGCGGGTGATGGGAATCGAACCCACGACACGCAGCTTGGGAAGCTGCTGCTCTACCACTGAGCTACACCCGCCCGGCGAGCCCATAGTTTGGCGCCAGGGGCGGAGCCGTCAAGGGTCCGCAGGCGCCAGCCACGATCGGCCCCAGCCGGAAAGCCCATGCCAGCCGGGGGGCTGCGGCGGGCCGATGCGTCAGGTGCCCGCGGAGCGGGAGGCGGACGGCGTCGGACTCCGCCCACCATCCTCGGCCATCCCATAGAGCAGCAGCACCCGCGCCGAGGCAGCGACCCTACGGTCGGCGGCAAGACGCCGGTATTCGGGACTGGTCCAGAAGGCCCGAAGCCTTGCCTCATCGGGGAACTCCACCAGCACCAGCCGCTTGGGCGGCGGACCGCCCTCCAGGAGTTCGCTTTGCCCGCGCACGAGAAAACGCCCGCCGTAGCGCGCCACCAACGGTGCGGCCGCAGCCGCATAACGGCGGTAGGCTTCGGGGTCGTGGACCTCCACCTCCAGCAGCAGATAGGCCTTCATGGCTCCCACGCCCCATCCGCGGGCACCTCGAAGCGGGCGAGGATCGGCGTGTGGTCGGAGGTATGGCGCCAGCCGCGGGGCTCGCGGTCGATCCACACCTCCACCAGCCGGTCGATGGCCAGCGGCCCACACAGCAGGTGGTCGATGCGGATGCCATGGTCCAGCTGAAAGGCGCGCCCCTGATAGTCCCAGAAGGTGTAGGCGCGCGCCTGCGGATGGCGCGTGCGGAAAGCATCATAGAGGCCGAGGTGAAGCAGGGCGCGAAAGGCGGCGCGGCTTTCCGGCTGGAACAGCGCATCGTCCGCCCAGGCCTCGGGGTCGTGGCAGTCCAGTTCCTCGGGGATGACGTTCCAGTCACCCCCCAGCACCAGCAGCTCATCCGCCATCAGGAGCTCGGCGGCATAGCGGCGCATGCGCTCGAGCCAGCGGAGCTTGTAGGCGAACTTGTCGGAGCCCACGGGATTGCCGTTGGGGGCATAGACCGAGGCCAGCCGCAGCCCGCAGGTACGCCCCTCGATGTAGCGCGCCTGGGAATCCGCGGGATCGCCGGGAAGCGTGGAGGCCAGCACCTCGATGGGCTCCACGCTCAGGATCGCCACCCCGTGGAAGCCGGGCTGGCCCCTGACGGCGGCATGATAGCCCAGCTCCCGCAGCGCCTCGTGGGGGAAGGCCTCCTTGGTACACTTGATCTCCTGCAGCAGCACCACGTCGGGGTGCACGGCCTCAAGCCAGCGCCGCACCACATCGAGGTGCGCCTTGATGGAATTGACATTCCAGCTGGCTACCACGCGCTGCACGCGCATGCCTCCGGCGGGAGCCCGCGGCGAGAGTGCCCGCGCGGGAGGCCGGCGGCAAGCGGCGAGTGGCGCGCCCGCGGACTTGCCCCCTTGAGGGCGGCGAGTCATCTCGGCGGGGGCGGAGGATAGCGCACGGTGGCCGAGGACCGGCATCGGGGTGCGATACTGGTGGATGCGCGCGGGCTGGCCTGCCCGCTGCCGCTGGTGCGCCTGCGGCAGGCGCTGATGCTGGTGGAGGCGGGCGCGCGCCTTTGCCTGCTGTCCACCGACCCGCAGACGCCGGCTGATGTGGAGGCCTATGCCGAGGCCTCGGGCCACCGCCTGCTGGCGGTGGAGGAGCGGGAGGGGACCTTCGTGGTGCTGGTGGAGAAGGCCGGCTGACGCGCGCAGGAGGTTGCCACCCCTACGGCCGTGGAGCCACGCGGAGTGTCGCGGCTTCAGCTCCGCGCGCACAGCGTCCCGTGGGCAGGTCGAGAGGCAGAGGGCAATCGGCCGCGCGCCACACCATCATCTCACCATTCGACGGTCGCAGACTGGATCGGCCATCGGATCGCGTGTTCGTGGCCGGCTTTACCCCGGCAGGGGAGGGATCAGCGCCTGTCGGCCGGCAGCGCGTCCTCGGCAGGCGGCAGCAGTGCGAGGAAGCGGGCGGCGGCCTCGAGAGCGGCGCGCAGTTCGCCATGGCGCCGACGCTGCAGCTCCACCTCCCCCCACTGTTCGATCTCGTAGAGTTCCTCCAGATGGGCGAGCTCGAAGGCCCGTTCGGCCGTCAGCGCGCCCCGCTTCACCGCCAGCGCCAGCACCAGCGAATGGAGGTCCACCGCCAGCGCATGGACACCCACGAGCCGCCACGAGTCCAGGGCCTGCAACACCGCCTCCAGACGGGCGATGGCATGTTCGGGCTGGGGAATGAGTGTGAGGCCCGAGGTGGCCACCAGGCGCACGCCGAACTCGGCCGCGAGCCAGTCGAGCCACGGCTGCCAGGCCTGCTGCTGACGGCGCGCGAGCTCGCGCGGATGATCCACCCGATAGCACAGGGTGTCGCTGCGGCCGAGCTCCAGCAGCTGGGCGAGAGCATCCCCGCGCCGGGCCGGCATGCGGTCCACCGCGGTGGTGGCGAGACGGGTGAGCGGCATGCGGCGGGGGTCCACCCGTTCCGCCTGGGCTTCCCATTCTGCCGCCACCGCCTGGGCCAGCGCCGGCGTGGGCAGGGTGAGGGGGCGGCGCTCTGGCGTGCGCAGCGGCCGCCCGTCCAGCAGCACGGCGAAGCCGCCTTCGGTGGCGGCGGTGCTCACCTCGTGGTAGAAGCGCTTCATGCCGCCATCAGCTCCGGCAGTTGGGCGAAGTCGGTGAGGATGTGGGCCGCACCGGCGCGGGCGAGCTCGGTGGGCGGATGATTGCCCCAGCTCACGCCCACCGGCAGGGCGCGGGCGGCCCGGGCCATCTTCACATCATACACCGTATCGCCCACCACCAGCGTGTGCTCCGGCGCCACACCGGCCTCGGCCATGGCCGCCAGCACCATGGCCGGATGGGGCTTGGAGGGATGGCGGTCAGCCGTCTGGATGGTGACGAAGTGACGCTCGAGGCCGAAGTCTCGCAGAAAGCGCCGTACCCCGGCGAGGCTCTTGCCGGTGGCAATGCCCAGGAGATGGCCCGCCTCGTCCAGTGTCTTCAGCACCTCCCGCGCTCCGGGAAAGAGCGTTTCGCGAAAGCCGGGACGGCTGACCCGGGCGCGGAAGGCCTCGCGGTAGTGGTCGATGATGCGCTCGATCAGGGCCGCGTCCTCGCGGCCCAGCAGGGTGCGCACCGCTTCGGGCATGGCGAGGCCGACGATGCGGCGAATCGCGGCCGGCTCCGGCGGCGGCAGGCCGTTCCACAGGAACGCCTCGCGCATACAGGCGACGATATTGGCCTGGCTGTCCACCAGCGTGCCGTCGATGTCGAACACCACCAGCCGCACGGTCCACAGCTCCCCGCATCCGGTACGGATCTGGCGCGGGGTCGACGACACTCAAGCCAACGGCCTTAAGGTTTTTGTGGCAAATCAATGCCGGATGGTGTGAAATGTGGCGGATCCGGTGAGGGTAAGCAGGAGAGAGAGCCATGGTGCGGTCTCCGGTGGTATGGCTGATGGCCGGTCTGTTAGCGGCGGGTGTGGGGGCCTGGGCGTGGGCCACTGACGGGGAGGATGCCGAACATGCCGAGCCACCGCGGGCGATGCTGCTGTTCCCCTTGATGGATCCCTCCCGCGGGCGGCAATTGTTTGCCTCCAAGGGGTGTGCGGTGTGCCATTCGGTCAATAGCGTCGGCGGTGAGGATGCGGCGCCGCTCGACTTCGATCCCGAGCGCGGCCCCATCAACCCCTTCCAGATCGCGGCCGATATGTGGGCCCATGCGGCGCACATGATCCCCATGCAGGAAGAGGAGCTGGGCTATCAGATCGAGCTCACCGCCGACGAGCTCGCCGACATCGTCGCCTTCCTGGCGAGTCCCGAGGAACAGAAGGCCTTTTCCGAGGACGACATGCCGCCGGAGATTCGCCGTCTGCTGGAACGGGGCGAGGCGGAAGAGATGGAGGAAGAGGGCGGTGGCGGGTGAACCTGCGCCCGGGCCCGGCAGCGGCCGGGCCCGGGTGCGTGCGCCACACTGGTGGATCCCTCAGAGGGGGATTCGGATCTTCACCGCCCGGCCGAAGAGCAGCGGGCCGGGGCCGCGGAAGACCATATAGATGGCCGGGATCACCAGCAGGGTGAGCAGGGTGGAGGCGGCGAGGCCGAACACCAGTGAGGTGGCCAGCCCCTGGAAGATGGGATCCAGCAGGATGAAGGCGGCCCCCACCATGGCGGCGATGGCGGTGAGAAAGATGGGCTTAAAGCGGATGGCGCCGGCACGGACGATCGCCTCGGTAAGCGGCCGGCCCTCGGCCCGTTCAAGATTGATGAAGTCCACCAGCAGGATGGAATTGCGCACGATGATCCCGGCCAGGGCGATGAAGCCGATCATGGAGGTGGCGGTGAAATAGGCACCCATGAGCCAGTGGCCCGGGAGGATGCCCAGCAGCGTCAGGGGAATCGGCGTCATCACCACCAGCGGGATCTTGAAGTTGTAGAACTGCCACACGATCAGCAGATAGATCCCCAGCATGGCGGCGATGAAGGCCGCGCCCATGTCGCGGAAGGTCACATAGGTCACTTCCCACTCGCCGTCCCACAACAGTGTGGGCACCGACTCATCAAGCGGCTGGCCATAGTAGCGGATCGTCGGTGGGCCCAGCGGTCCCCAGTCGTCCCGCTGTTCGATCCGGCGCATCACCTCGATCATGCCGTAGATGGGCGCCTCATAGCGGCCGGCGAGCTCGCCCATCACCATCTCGGTGAAGACGCCATTCTTGCGGAACAGCGGCAGGGACGCCTTCTCCCGCACGATGGTGACCACATCCCCCAGTTCCACATTGCCGGTGCCGATGCCGGCAGGGCCGCGCGCCGGCAGCGGCGTCGCCAGCAGCCGCTCGGTTACCGCGCGGGCCTTCTCGGGCAGCCGCACCACGATCTCCGCCGGATCGGCGCCGCCGCCGCGGTGGGAATAACCCACCACCACGCCCGGGCCAAAAAGCGCCTGGATGGTATCGTAGACCGCCTGTTCCTCGACGCCGAGATATTCGAGATTGGCTTGGTCGATGCGGATGCGCAGTCGCTCGGGGGCGACACCGAAGCTGTCGTCCACATCGACGATGAAATCTACTTCCTCGAAGATCTCCCGCACCTTGCGGGCATATTCGCGCCGGGTCTCGGCATCGGGCCCGTAGATCTCCGCCAGCAGCGTCGCCAGCACCGGCGGCCCCGGCGGCACTTCCACCACCTTGATGGCGGTGCCCTCCGGCACCGGCACCCGCAGCAGGCGTTCGCGCACCGCAAGCGCGATCTCGTGGCTCGCCCGCTCGCGTTCGCCCTTGGGCAGCAACACGATGTAGAGGTCGCCGAGTTCGGGACTCTGGCGGATGTAATAGTGGCGCACGAGACCGTTGAAGTTGAACGGCGCCGATGTGCCGGCATAGGCCTGGATCGAGACGATCTCCGGCATGTCGGCAATGGCATCGGCCAAGGCAAAGAGCGTGCGCTCGGTGGCCTCGAGCGTCGAGCCTTCGGGCAGGTCCACCACCACCTGGAGCTCGGACTTGTTGTCGAAGGGCAGGAGCTTGACGGTGACGTCCCGGGTGTAGAACAGCGCCAGCGAGGCGAGCATGCCCACACCCACCACCAACAGGAACAGCAGGGCGCGGCGGCGGGTGCGGTAGAAAAACGGTGCGGTGCGCATATAGAAGCGCCCGATGCGGTCGATGCCCTCCTCCATCACCGGCTCGCCCACTTCCTCCTTTTTGGAGCGGCCGAGTTTGACCCGCATCCAGGGGGCGATGATGACCGCCACGAAGAAGCTGAACAGCATCGCCGCCGAGGCGTTGACCGGAATGGGCTCCATGTAGGGGCCCATGAGTCCGGAGACGAACAGCATCGGCAGCAATGCCGCCACCACCGTCAGCGTGGCGACGATGGTGGGATTGCCCACTTCAGCCACCGCCCGCACAGCGATGTCCACGGGATTGCCGCGCGGGTCCATGCGCCAGTGGCGGGCGATGTTCTCGATGAAGACGATCGCATCATCCACGAGGATGCCGATGGAGAAGATCAGGGCGAACAGGCTCACCCGGTTGATGGTGTAGCCCATCACCCAGGAGGCGAAGAAGGTGAGCAGGATGGTGACGGGAATCGTCCAGAGGACGACGTAGGCCTCGCGGAGGCCGACGAAGAGGGCGATGATGAGGACGATGGAGAAGGTGGCCAGCAGCAGGTGGAACAGCAGCTCGTCGGCCTTCTCCGAGGCGCTCTCGCCGTAGTTGCGCGTAACCTCCACCGCCACATCGTCAGGGATCAGGCGGGTGTAGAGGGTCTCGAGCCGCTGCAACAGCTCCTCGGCCACCACCACCGCATTGGCGCCCTCGCGCTTGGCGATGGCGAGGGTCACCGCCGGCAGCCGTACGAGCCCGCCCTGGCCATCGGGCACCAGCTGCCACACCCGATCCAAGCTCTCGCGGCCGCCGACGACGATGTCGGCCACATCCTTGACATAGACCGGGCGGCCGTCGCGGGTGGTGATGAGCAGCAGGCCGATGTCGGGAATGCCCCGGAGCGTCTGGCCGCCGAGGATCTCGATGCTGCGGTCGAGCTCGCGCATCCGCCCCATGAGAAACTGGCGGTTGGCATTGCGGATCTTCTGGACCAGCTGCTCGAGGGTGACGCCCAAAAGCGCCATGCGCTCGGGATCGGGCTCGATGCGGATCTGGTCGGGGCGGCCGCCGACGATGAAGGTGAGGCCGACTTCGTCGGTCTTGATGAGCTCGTTGAGCACCTCTTCGGCGACATTGTAGAGGGCATTGTCGGTCCAGCGGTGGCGCACCTCGGGCGGCAGATTGGGGCGCGGATAGAAGGTGAGAGTGACGATCGGGACGTCATTGATGCCGCGCTTGACCACCAACGGTTCGGGAATGCCCACCGGGATGCGGTCGAAATTGGCCCGCAGGCGCTCATGGACCCGCAGGATGGCGTCGTCCTCGCTGGTACCCACATAGAAGCGCGCGGTCACCACCACGCGGTCGTCGCGGGTCTGCGAGTAGACATACTCCACCTCCTTGATGCCCTTGATGATCCCCTCAAGCGGCTTGGTGACCAGCTCGACCGCATCCTCGGCCTTGAGGCCGTTGGCCTCGACGAAGATGTCCACCATCGGCACCGAGATCTGGGGCTCCTCCTCGCGCGGCAGCACGAAGAGGGCGATGGCGCCGGCCACCAGCGCGGCGATCAGCAGCAGCGGGGTGATGGGGGAGGTGATGAAGGCGCGGGCGAGGTGGCCCGAGAGGCCGAGGGGCACACGGGGCGCGCTCACGGCCGCACCTCCACCGGCACCAGCCGGTCGCCCTCATGCAGCCCTGCCAGGATCTCGATGCGACCGTTGCGGGTGATCCCCCGCTGGACGATCACCTCGCGGCCGTTCTCGAGGCGGACATAGTCAACGCCGTAGCGGGTGCCGACATAGGCGGGCGGCACCAGGAACACGGTGCGGGTGCCGGTGGCGATCTCGATGCGGGCGCGCTCGCCGACGAAATATTCGCCGAGGCCGGCAGCGTCGATGTCGGCCACCACCCGACCGCCATCCAGCTCGGGGTAGACCTTGACCACCACCCCCTCGCCCACGGGCTCGCCGGGGCCGAGGCCGCGGGGGCCGATCCACACCCGCTGGCCGGGGGCGAGGAAGCGGGCGTGGCGCTCCGGCAGGCGGGCCCGCAGCACATAGTGCTGCAGGGCGATCTCGGCCACCACCTCGCCCGGCATCACATAGCTGCCGCGGGTGACCCGCACCCGCAGCACGCGACCGCTCTGCGGCGCCAGCACCGCGCCTTCGGCCAGCTGCTCCTCCAGCACCCGACGTTCGGCCCGCTTGGCGGCGAGCTGGGCGCGGACGGTGCGGAACTGGGCCTCAGCCTGGTCCAGCCGCGCCTGGGAGACGGCGTTGCGCCGCCGCAGCTCGCGGGTGCGTTGCAGCTCGGTACGGGCGAGTTCCAGCTGGGCCTCGAGCGCGGCGATGCCGGCGTCGATGGCAGCAAGCCGGAGTTTGAGTTTGGGATCCTCCACCTGTGCCAGCAGCTGGCCGGCCTCCACCTGATCCCCCTCGTCCACCTCAAGGCGCACCACCGTGCCGGCGATGCGGCTGCGGGCGAGGGTGCGATCGACGCTCTCCACGGTGGCGAACACCGCCTTGCGGTCCACCACCCGCTCCGCGCGGACCTCATAGACCTGGCCGCGGGCCGTCGTCGCCGCCAGCACCAGCGCTGCCACCAGGGCCATCCGCATCCGCCACGCCGCCATCGGCCTCCGCCTCCTTGTCGTGTTTGAGCGAGCGCTTATATAAGAATTGACTGAAATGACAGCAAGGGAGCTCCCGCCATGACCATCGACCGCGCCGTCATGCTGTTCGCCGGGCTTGACGCCGAGGCGCTTGAGGATCTTCGCGAGCGGGCAGAAACCGGTGAGGCTGGCCTGGGCCATGTTGGCCCCGACGAAGGCGGTCAGCGCCAGCCACCAGAGGGAGTGGACCAGCGCCAGCGCGACGCTCACAAGGATCACGAGCCCGGCGAACAGCATGACGGCGCGGTCGATGGTCATGGCGGGAGCTCCCTTGCTGTCATTTCAGTCAATTCTTATATAAGCGCTCGCTCAAAC
>WFXL01000002.1 GCA_015490605.1 Rhodospirillales bacterium | reverse complement strand
GTGGAGGAGGCGCTGGATGCGGCGGCGGAGGATCGGCGGGTGCGGGCGGTGGTGCTGGGGCTCGACAGCCCCGGCGGCTCGGCGCGGGCGGCGGAGCGCATCGCCGCGGCGGTGGCGCGGGTGCGGGAGGCCGGCAAGCCGGTGGTGGCGCTGATTCTCAACAGCGGTGCCTCGGGTGCCTACTGGGTGGCGGCCGCGGCCGATGCGGTGGTGGCGGGTGCCGACTCCCTCACCGGCTCCATCGGCGTGATCGCGGGCAAGCCGGTGGTGGGCGCTCTGGCCGAGCGGCTCGGGGTGCGCTGGCTGCGGCTGCAGCGCGGCGGCCATGCGGAGATGTTCAGCCTGGTGGAACCCTTCGATCCGGAGGAGCGCGCCCGGCTCGAGGCCATCGTCGATGAGCTCTACCGCCGCTTCCTCACCCGGGTGGCAGAGGGCCGCGGGCTTGCGCCCGAGCGGGTGCGGCAGGTGGCCGGTGGGCGCGTGTGGACCGGCGCCCAGGCGCAGAAGCTGGGGCTGGTGGACCGGCTTGGCGGGCTCGATGCCGCGCTGGAGCTGGTGCGCCAGAGGCTCGATCTCGCCCCCGAGACCCCGCTGGTGCTGCGGCGGCTGCCCGAGCCCGATCTGGCCGAATGGCTCGCCTTCGCCCGCCGGCTGCTGCCGCTGGCAGCTCCGAGCCCGCGCGTGCCCACAAGCGGCCTCTACGCCATCGCGCCACTGCCGGTGATCCGCTGAGCCCTCCGTCCACGTGCCCCCGGGCAACTTCCGTCCTTGACCTTGCCCCCGGGGGAACGCCCAGCTTGGGCATGACAGCGGGGAGCGCAGGCGGTGACCGGGCACGAACCACAGGCCGCCCATGGCCAGGGCCATCATCACCATCATCACCATCACGGGCAGCACGGATCCGGCGGGCACGGCTCCGAAGGGCACGCCGCCACGCCACATCCTGATCATGGCCACGCGGGCCATGGCCATGCCGGCCACGACCATGCCGCCATGGTGGCGGACTTCCGCCGGCGCTTCTGGGTGGCGCTGGCACTGACGGTCCCGATCCTGGCCCTCTCCCCCACCGTCCAGGCGCTGCTGGGGCTCGAAGAGGCCCTCGCCTTTCCGGGCGATCGGCTGCTGCTGTTCGCCCTGGCGGCGGTGGTCTATGGCTATGGCGGCCTGCCCTTCCTCCAGGGGCTCGTGGGCGAGCTGCGCCAGCGCCGGCCGGGCATGATGACCCTGGTAGCGGTCGCCATCTCGGCGGCCTTTCTCTATTCGGCCGCCGTCACCTTCGGTCTTCCCGGCCGCCCCTTCTACTGGGAGCTGGCCACGCTTGTGGACGTGATGCTGCTGGGGCACTGGATCGAGGCGCGTTCGGTGATGGGTGCCTCGGGGGCACTGGAGGCGCTGGTGCGGCTGATGCCGGCCACCGCCCTGCGGCTCATGCCCGATGGCACCCGCGAGGAAGTGCCGGTGGAGGCGCTGCGCCCGGGCGATCGGGTGCTGGTGCGACCGGGCGAGAAGGTGCCGGTGGACGGCATCATCGTCGACGGCCGCTCGAGCTTCGATGAGAGCATGCTCACCGGCGAATCGCGCCCGGTGGAGAAGGGCCCCGGTGAGAAGGTCATCGGCGGGGCGGTCAATGGCGAGGGCGCGGTGGTGCTGGTGGTGGAGAAGACCGGCGCCGACACCTACCTCGCCCAGGTGATCGAGCTCGTGCGCGAGGCCCAGGCAACCCGCTCGCGTACCCAGGACCTGGCGGATCGCGCCGCCTCCTGGCTCACCTTCGTGGCAGTCGGCGGCGGCGGCCTCACCTTCGTGGTGTGGCTGGGACTCGGCTATCCGCTGGCCTTCGCCCTGGAGCGCATGGTAACGGTGATGGTGATCGCCTGTCCCCATGCGCTCGGTCTCGCCGTGCCGCTGGTGGTGGCGGTGAGCACCGAGCTTGCCGCCCTCAACGGCCTGCTGGTGCGCGATCGGGCTGCCTTCGAGCGCGCCCGCCAGCTCCAGGCGGTGGTGTTCGACAAGACCGGCACCCTCACCGAAGGGCGCTTCGGCGTGGCCGAGGTGGTGCCGCTGGCGGAGCTCGAGCCGGAGGAGGCGCTGCGGCTCGCCGCCGCCCTCGAGGGCCGCTCGGAACACCCCATCGCTCGGGGGATCGTGCGCTCGGCCGAAGAGCGGGGGCTCGCCGTACCCGAACCGGAGTCGTTCCGGGCGGTGCCGGGGCGCGGCGTAGAGGGTGTGGTGGACGGCCGGCGGCTTGCCATCGCAAGCCCCGGCAGCCTCGCCGAGCGCGGCCTCGAGGTGGAGGATCCGCGGGTGCGCGCCCTCTTCGACCAGGGCCACACGGTGGTCTTTCTGCTGCAGGAGGAACGGGTGTTGGCGGCCCTGGCCCTGGCGGATCGGGTGCGGCCCGAATCGCGCGAGGCGGTGTGGCGGCTTCAGGCCATGGGGCTGCGCTGCATGATGCTCACGGGCGACAATCGCGCCGTCGCCCGGCGGGTGGCCGAGGAGCTGGGCCTCGACGAATGGTTCGCCGAGGTGCTGCCGCATGAGAAGGCGTCGGTGGTGCGCCGGCTGCGCGAGCGCGGCCTCACCGTGGCGATGGTGGGGGATGGCGTCAATGACGCGCCGGCGCTGGTGGAGGCGGATGTGGGCATCGCCATTGGCGCCGGCACCGATGTGGCGGTGGAATCGGCCGACATCGTGCTGGTGCGCAACGATCCCCGCGACGTGGCGGCGATCCTCCACCTGGCCCGCGCCACCTTCCGCAAGATGGCGCAGAACCTGGTGTGGGCCAGCGGCTACAATCTGGTGGCGATCCCGCTGGCGGCGGGGGTGGCGCTGCCTTGGGGCGTGGTGCTCTCGCCGGCAGCCGGCGCTGCTCTCATGTCCCTCTCCACCGTGGTGGTGGCCATCAATGCCCGCCTGCTGCGCCACAGCGCCGCCGCCCACCCGGCGCCGCAGGCCCCAGCGCAGCCTGCGGCCGCCGGCTGACCCGCCTCAGTGGGGCACCACCAGCTCGCGCTCGGGACAGGCGGAACCTGCCAGTTCCAGCTCCAGGGTCGAGTGGCGGATGGCAAAGCGTTCGGCCAGCATCGCCTTGACCCGCTGCTTGACGGTCTCGAGCTCGGCCACCGAGGCCACCGCCGCCACCTCCACATGGGCCTCGAGGGACACCTCCCGTTCGGCCAGGCTCCACAAGTGGAGGTGGTGGACGCCAGTGACCCCAGGCACCCGGCGGATGGCCGCCGCCACCTCGGCGGGATCGAGCCCCGCGGGCGTGCCACCCATCAACAATCGTACCACCGGCCCCATCTCCCGCAGGCCGTGGATCAGCACATAGGCGGCGATCAGCAGCGTCACCAGCGGGTCCACCCAGAACCAGCCGAAGGCCCAGACCGCCGCCCCCACCACCATCACCGCCACCGACCCGAGGGCATCGGCGATGTTGTGGAGCAGCGCCGCCCGTATATTGAGGCTCTCGCGCGCGAGCCGTGCCACCAGCAGCGCGGTGGCCACGTCGATCACCAGGGCGACGGCCGCCACCACCAGCACCACCCCGCCGGCCACCGGCTCCGGTGCGAAGAAGCGCACCACCGCCTCCCACAGCAGATAGAGGCCAATGGCCACGAGCGTGGTGAGATTCACCAGGGCCGCCACCGGCTCGGCCCGGGCGTAGCCGAAAGTCATGCCCGTATGGGCCGGCCGGCGGGCGATCCGCCGGGCGCCCCAGGCTATCGCCAGCGCCAAAGCATCTGACAGATTGTGCACCGCATCGGCCACCAGCGCGAGGCTGCCGGCGAGCACCCCGGCCACGATCTGCACCACCGTCAGCAGCAGATTGACCAGGGTAGCGCCCAAAAGCGCCCGATCGCCCAGCCGGCCGAGGGTGCCGACATGCTCGTGGGAGCCGGGTGAAGCGGCGTCAGGATGGCGGGCGCCCATGAATCCTCTCAGAGGGATGTGGTCATGGCCGAGGTCATCCATAGCCCGGAACCACGCCGCTGCGCCAGCAGCTCCACCCCTTCCCCTCACGGCATCATGACCGATATGCTTATTCAGGAGGGTATGGTGCCATGTCGAAGTTCCTGATCACCCTCGGCATCGTCCTGATCCTCCTGGGGCTGCTGTGGTCGGTGCTGGGCAAGCTGGGCCTGGGCCGGCTTCCGGGCGACATCGTGATCGAGCGGGACAACGTCCACATCTACATCCCGCTCGCCACCTCGATCCTGCTGTCGGTGGTCCTGAGCCTGGTGCTGACGGTGGTCTTCTGGTGGTTCAACCGCGGGCCATGAAACGCAAGCGCGCGAACAAGCGAGGGAAGATGCCGGAGCCGGCGGCGGCCGGGCGGGTGCGGGGGCTTCCACCCCATCTCGCCCAGAACCTGCGCAAGCAGCTCCAGAAGCACTATCTCCAGCGCTATCGGGTGCGCCGCGGCTGAGGGGATATCGCTGCCGCCGGACATCTAGCCGACGCGCCCTTGGGTAAGGGCTGGGCGAGGGCACCCCCTGGTTTCAGCGCACCGGCGGACTTGCCGGCGCCTCTCTGCGGGGCACGCAGCGCCCGAGCGAACCCTCGGCGCACAGGGTGCGCCCGTCTACCCAGCGCGCGCCGGAGAGATCGGCCCGCAGCAGATCGGCCCCATCCAGCCGCGCCGCCGTGAGATCGGCGCCCCTGAGGGTCGCGCGGAAGAAACGCGCACCGCGAAGATCCGCCCGCACCAGCCGGGCGCCGGTCAGATCCGCCTCGGTGAAATCGGCAAGCCGCAGTCCGGCCTCGGTGAGATCCGCCTCCACCAGCCGTGCCGAGACGAATTTGGCGCGGCGCGCGCGGATCTGCCGGAGGCGGGCCCGCGACAGGTCGGCCCGCTTGAGCGAGGCATCCCGCAGATCCGCACCGCTGAGATCAACCCCCCGCAGATCGAGGCCGTCCAACAGACAGCGCCGCCAGTTGACCCCGGGCTGGGCGACATCGGCACAGCCGGCCCACACCAGGGGCGGCATCGCCGCCATCAGCAGCACCAGCCCCCACAGTGCATGCCGCAGCCGCCGCCTCATGACGGCACATCCGCCGACAGCGCGAGGGGCGGTGCGGCTTCGCGGGTGCGACCGCCGAAGCTCTCCTCAAAGGCCCGGCGCAGGGCCGCATCCACCTCCTCCATCCCCACCCGCACACCCAGGGCCGCCAGCGAGGTCACCGGAAAGCGGGCGAGGCCGCAGGGGATGATGCCGCGATAGTGGTCGAGATCGGGCGCCACATTGAGGGCGATGCCGTGATAGCTGATCCAGCGCCGCACCCGCACGCCGATGGCGGCGATCTTGGCCTCGCAGCCGCTCTCATCCACCACCCAGATGCCGACCCTGCCTTCGCGCCGCTCGCCGCGCACGCCGAAGGTGGCGAGGGTGCGGATCAGCCAGGCTTCGAGGGTGTGGACATAGGCGCGCAGGTCGCGGCCGCGGCGTCTGAGGTCCAGCATCACATAGGCCACCCGCTGGCCGGGGCCGTGATAGGTGTAGCGGCCGCCGCGGCCGGTGCGGTAGACGGGAAAGCGGGGCGCCAGCAGATCCTCCGGCCGGGCGCTGGTGCCGGCGGTATAGACCGGCGGATGCTCCACCAGCCACACCAGCTCGCCCTCATCACCGCGCGCCATGGCGGCCACATGGCGCTCCATGGCCGCCACCGCTGCGGGATAGGGCACAAGGCCCGGGCTCCGGCTCCAGCTGACCACCCCTTCCCCACGCTGAAATGCCGGGCTTGTGCGCACCTCAGGGCTTCCGGACCCAGCGACCCTCGGCGTCCATCACATAGGTGCCGGAGGGCAGGCGTTCGATGATCTTCCGGGCGGTGATGGCGGCCACCACCTCCACCGAGACCCCCTGCTTGCGGGCGAGTTCCTCATAGATGCGCCGGCGCTCGGCATTGACCCGCTCCACCAGCGCCTTCGCCTCCTCCGGCGCATCCGGGCGCACCAGCGCCACATAGCCGTCGGGCTTCTCCCCCACCCAGCCGCGTGCACGCGCCTCGTCCAGGGTGAGGGCGAGGGCCGGGGCGGATGCGCCCGAGATCCCAAGGATCATGATCAGGGCCAAGAGCCTGCGGCGGTTCATGCCTCACCTCGCCCGTGGGCATCAGAAGATGTCGTCACGGCGCTGGAGCAGCTGCTCCACCTCGCGCTCGAGGCGCACCCGCACCTCGTGCTCGATCTTGACGTTGAGGTTGATGGTGATGGGTTCACTCGGGGCCTCCACCCGCACCGTCGGCTGGCAGGCGGCGAGCCCCAGCAGCACCGCCACGGCGAGCGTCCTGCGCCGGCGACGGTGTGAGGGCCTCGCCAAGGCGCGCCGGCAGATCGGCCACATCGAGACTACTCGCCAGCACCCGCCCGAGCGGGCCGGTAAAGCGCAGATTGAGGGCGATGGGACGATCACCATAGACGTCCGTGCTGGTGCCGAGGAGCTCCACCGCGAGCGCCAGCTCCCCGGCCGGGTCGCCCGTGAGTGTAGCCACCAGCCGACGATAGCGGAAGTCGCGGAGGATGGCGGCAAGCTGCCCAAGGCGCGGGTCCGTCTGCGGCAGCGGGCCGGTATAGCGCAGCCAGCCGCCGCCGCGGGCCACAAGGCGAAGCTCCAGTGATGCCGGACGCCCGCGCTGGAGCCGCAGCTGCCCGCTTCCGTCCACAAGCCCCTCGAGCGCCACCTCCTCAAGCCCCAGGAGCGCCACCAACCGGGCAAGATCCAGCCCCTGAAGCTTGAGCCGCAGCGCGCCCGTACCAGCGGCGAGATCGAGGCTTGCGGGATCGAGCACAAGCCGCCCGCGGGCGATCCGGGCCTCGCCATGGCGCAGGTTCAGGTGCCGGCCGTCGAGATCGAACAGCACCACCACCTGTTCCAGCGGCACGCCCAGATCCAGCCGGTGGATCGCAAGCCGCTGGCCGGGAAGACTTCGCGGCGGCCACAGCCGATCCAACCCCAACACCAGCTCAAGTCCGGCGAGCGTCACCCCTGGCCCCACGAGATCCACTCCTCGCAGCACCAGCTCGGCCGCACCCCGGGGCGCCCCCTTCTGCCACAGCAGACTGCCATAGGCCTCGACGGTCCCATCCAGGCGCCAGCGGCCTGCGGGAAGCTCCGCCACCAGCCGCGCCGGATCCAACCCCGCAAGCTGAATGCGACCGCTGTCGAAGAAAAGAGCGGTGGCAGCGCCCGCGCGCGTGAGCTCCAGCACAAGCCCCAAGGGCGTGTTGCCGGCGCGCAGATGAAGGCGCGCACCCCCTGCCCCCGGATCCAGCCGGCCGCGGAGAGAGAGGGGGGCAGCAAGCGGCCGCGGCGGGCGCAGGCTCGCCAGCTCCAGCGCCACCGTCCCGTCGGGGCGGCGGGCAAGCCTGAGCCCCGCTAGCTGCCAGCGCTGTCCCTCGAGCTCGAGCCCGATGCGGCCGACGCGCAGCTCCACGAGCTCAAGAGCCGCGGCCGGCACCCCCGCCAGGGTCAGCAGCAGCGCCCCAAGCCCCAGCGCCAGGGCCCGGCGGCTCAGGGGGCGGACGGGGCCGGCTGCCATGACGCAAGTGCTGCTACCGGGCGGAAGGGCACCCGACAGGGTGGCCCCGCGGCGAACAGCCAGCGGGCGCGCCCTTTCCGGTCGAGCCACAGCAGGCTTGCGGAGACGGTGCCATAATCGCGCTCAGTGTGCAGACACATGGCGGCCAGAGGGTCGGCC
This sequence comes from Rhodospirillales bacterium, assembly GCA_015490605.1. Lineage (GTDB taxonomy): Bacteria > Pseudomonadota > Alphaproteobacteria > Geminicoccales > Geminicoccaceae > HRBIN39. The sequence continues at coordinate 10,800 of WFXL01000002.1, read as the reverse complement.
CCGGGCGGCGCATGAGCGGCCAGCAGCAGCCGCCAGTCGGAGGCCTCCGGCTCCTCCGGTGCGGGCGGAGCGCTTGTGCGGAACAGCGGCAGAAAGCGGCGGATGCGCTCGCAGGTGGGATCGTCCAGCTCGCGGGCGGTGAGCATGTGCACCCCCGGGGGGATGGGGTGGACGCTGAGACCGCTGCCGTCGTGGCGGATCCAGAAGGCCCGGGTGGGATCGGCCACCACCAGATTGAACGGGCGATAGGCCCCGGGGTCGAGATGGGCGAGGGCGCGGGCGGCTTCGGTGGCGTTGGCATGGTCCAGCGCCTCCAGCACCAGCTCGCCGCGCGAGCGCCGTCCCGGCTCGGGCCCGAGGGTGCCCACCCGGTTGAGCACCGCCGCCACCAGGCCCCGACGGTGGACCGCCAGCCAGCTGCCGCCGGCAAACCCATCCTGCCCGCCCACCACATCCGGCCGCTCGGGCCAGTGGGCCGCCGGCGGCTGCCAAGGGCGCGAGGGCCGCTCGTCGCGGTTGGCAGCCACAAGCAGCGGCATATCGCTTGCGGGGGCAAGGCGCAGGATCAGCGAACACATGGTCACGGGCTCCGCGGGGCGGATGGCGGCACCGTCATCCTGCCGCTATATAGCCTCCCGGAGGGCGCGCCCCAGGCGCAGCGACGGAGAGCACGGATGGACGGTTTCCAGGACCGCGAGCGCGAGGAAGAGGCAAAGTTCCGTCATCAGCAGGAGCTGGCCTTCAAGATCCGCAACCGCCGCAACAAGCTCTTCGGCCTGTGGGTGGCGGAGGAGTTCCTCGGCCTCTCGGGCGAGGAGGCGCTGGCCTATGCCAAGGACGTGGTGATGGCCGATTTCGAGGGTCCGGGGGACGATGACATGATGGACAAGGTCAAGCGCGACCTCGCCGCCAAGGGCGTGGAGATCAGCGACCACCGCCTGCGCCGGCGCCTGGCCGAACTGGAGGAGGTGGCGCGCGAACAGGTGATGCAGGAGTCATGACCAGCGCACCTGAATCGCGCCGCCGGGCGCGCCCCGAGGCCCCGCAGGATCCGCCCCGACGGGAGCGGGATGGGCCAGCACCGAAGGTGACACAGCCGCCGGGTGAGGTGGGCGGCCCCCGCGGTCCCGAGCCCACCCGCTATGGCGATTGGGAGCGCGGCGGGCGCTGCATCGACTTCTGAGCCGGCGTCCAAACGGGGGAGGCGACGCGTGGCGCATGCGCCCGGCCGGGCGGGGGAACAGCGCCGGCTGGTGCTGGGGCTGGTGGCCTTCGTCACCGTCTTCTGGGGGCTCAACTGGCCTGCCATGAAGGTGGCGGTGGCCGAGCTCGGGCCGCTCTTCTTCCGCTCCCTCAACATCTATCTCGCCGCCTGCGGCCTGTTCCTGCTGGCGCGCCTGAGCGGCGAGCGGCTGCGGCCGGCGCCGGGGGAGCTGCGGCGGCTGTTGCCGGTGGCGCTGGTGAATGTGGGTGGCTGGCACCTGTTCACCGGCCTTGGCCTCGCCCTGATCGAGGGCGGCCGGGCGGCCATCATCGCTTACACCATGCCGGTCTGGGCGGCGCTGGTGGAGCGGCTGTGGCTGGGCCACCGCCAGGGTCCCAGGGTGATGCTGGCGCTGGCGCTGGGCCTTGTGGGCGTCATGGTGCTGATCGCCCCCGAGCTCACACGCCTGTCCGACCGGCCGCTGGGGGCGCTTTTGATCCTCGCCGCCGCCATCTCCTGGGCCACCGGCTCGGTCATGACCCGGGCCGGGCGCTGGAGTCTCGCAGTGCTGCCCCTCACCGGCTGGCAGCTGGTGCTGGGCGGGCTGCCGGTGGTGGCGGCCTGGCTGCTGGTGGACCCGGTGCCGGACCTCTCCGCCCTCAGCTGGCGCGGCATCCTCGGCACCGCCTATGCCTCCACCATCGCGCTGGTGCTGTGCTTTGCCGCCTTCATCAAGATGGTGACGCTGCTGCCGCCGGCGGTGGTGGGCATCTCCATCCTCGCTACGCCGGTGGTGGGCTTCTTAAGCTCCGCCTGGCTTCTGGGCGAGCCCGCCGGTCTGCGGGAGGCGGTGGCGCTGGCGCTGGTGCTGCCGGCGATCGCGCTGGTGCTGCTGCGCCGCTAGCCGTGCTTGCCCATGGTTTCGGATGAAACTACCTGCGGGGCGGACGCCCCGCGCGAGGGAGGTATCGACGACAATGGCACGATTCTACCCGCTGGAAGTGGCCGACATCCGCCGCGAGACCCCGGAATGTGTGTCGGTGGCGCTGGACGTGCCGCCGCATCTGGCCGACACCTTCCTGGGCTTTCGGGCGGGCCAGCATCTGGTGCTGCGGCTGGTGCTGGATCGCGAGGAGCTGCGCCGCACCTACTCCATCTGCACGCCCGAGGGCTCGGGTGAGCTGCGCATCGCCGTCAAGCGCCAGCCCCACGGGCGGGTGTCGGGCTGGATCAATGAGAAGCTGCGGGTAGGGGACGTGCTCGAGGTGATGCCGCCTTACGGCCGCTTCGGCATCGACTTCGACCCGAAGCGCCGGGCCCACTATGTGGCCTTCGCCGCGGGCTCGGGCATCACCCCGGTGATCTCGATCCTGCAAACAGCGCTTCAGCGCGAGCCCCAGAGCCACTTCACCCTGTTCTACGGCAACCGCAACACCCGCTCGATCATCTTCCGCGAGCGCCTCGAGGACCTCAAGGATCTCCATCGCGAGCGCCTGGCCCTGTTCCATGTTCTCAGCGCCGAGACCGCCGAGGGGATGGAACAGTTCACCGGCCGCATCACGCCCGAGAAGGTGCGCACCTGGGCGGGGCGGCTGTTCGACCCCAAGGAAGTGGACGCCTTCTTCATCTGCGGCCCGGCGCCGATGATCCAGACCCTGGCCACCACCCTCCAGGAGCTGGGCGTGCCCAAAGAGCGCATCCGCTATGAGTATTTCACGCCCGAGGGCAATCAGCCGCGCACCGCCGCCGCGGCCGGGGGCGAGTCGGTGGCGGCGGGGGCGGTCGCCCAAGTGGTGGTGCTGCTGGACGATGAGCGCCACGAATTCACCATGCCGCTCGGGGGTGAGCAGACCATCCTCGAGGCGGCGCGCGCCCATGGGCTGGATGTGCCCTTCAGCTGCACCGCCGGCGTCTGTGCCACCTGCCGCGCGCGGCTGCGCGAGGGCCAGGTGGAGATGAAGGAGAACTACGCACTCGAGGAGTGGGAAATCGAACAGGGCGAGATCCTCACCTGCCAGGCGCGGCCCCTCAGCGAGCGGCTGGTGGTGGATTATGATGCCGCCTGAGCGCCGTCGAGAAGCCCCCTGACGGCCTGGAGGTGGCGGCGGGCGGCCTGCGCCAGCGGACCGTAGCCGCCTCCCGGCACCCAGGCGAGGGGCAGATCCATACAGGTGGCAAGGTGGGCCACCAGGCGCTCGCGCGCAGCCAGGGCGGCGTCGTCCAGGGCAAGCCGCCCCAGGGGATCGTCGCGGTGGACATCGGCCCCGCCCACCACCAGCAGGAGTTCGGGCCGCAACCGCCGGAGCAGCGGCGGCAGCAGCATCGCCAGCGCCCGCAACTAGGCGGGGCCGGGCAGATGGTCGTCGAGGGCCACATCCAGCCGGCTTTTCGCCTTGCGCAGCGGATAGTTGCTACGGGCGTGGAGCGAGACGGTGGCCACCTCGGGGCTGCGGGCGAAGATGCGGGCGGTGCCGTCCCCCTGATGGACGTCCAGATCGAGGATCAGCACCCGCCGCACCAGTCCCTCGGCTCGCAGCACCGCCGCCGCCACCGCCACATCGTTGAACAGGCAGAAGGCGCCGGGGCCGTCAGGACCGGCATGGTGGCCGCCGCCGGCCACATGAACCGCGAGCCCCTCCTCAAGCGCAAGCCGGGCGGCCAGCACCGTGCCGCCTACCCCAAGCCGCACCCGATCGAGCCAGGCGGGCGTGGGGCGCCAGCCCAGAAGCCGGCACTCGCGGGCATCCAGCCGCCCGGCAAGGGCGCGCGCCACCCAGGCGGGATGGTGCACCAGCTCGAGCCAGGCCCGGGGCGCCGGCGCCGGCTGCCGCACCTGATCGGGGGCCACCAGCCCGGCGGCCACGGCGAGGTCGAACAGCACGCCGGCGCGGCCGGTGGGCAGCCGCGGATCGGCCGCCAGCCGGCGACGGTAGAGCGGGTGGAACACGAAGGGCGGCCGCCGGCGGCTCATGCCCCACGCTGCCAGCGCCCGCGCTCGTCCTGACGCCAGTAGGTGACGCTGTGGCCTGCCCGGCGCGCTTCGCGCCAGCGGCGGCGGGCTGCTTCCAGCTGCTCCGGGTCGTTGCCATCAAACAGATCGAGCACCCGGGCAAAGCCCGCAAGCCCTTCATGGGCGGCACCGTCCACCAGCACCAGCACATCGGCGCCGTTGGGGTTCTCCACCGCGGTGGTGAGCCAGATGGGCTGGCGCTCGGGATAACCGTCCTGGCGGGTGCCGTGGGGCAGGAAGGAGTCGCGGCGGTAGGTCCAGAGGCTGCGGGCGAGCTGCTCGATGCGCTCATCATCGGTGCCCCGCACCACCGCCCGCCGCCCTGCCGCCAGCACCTTCTCCAGCAGGCGCGGCAGCGCCTCCTCCAGGCGCGAGCGGGTGAGGTGGTAGAAGGCGATCTCGCTCAATCCCGCCGGCCGTCCCCGTAGCGCAGCCGCACGAAACGATCCAACAGGCGCACGCCAAAGCCGGTAGCACCCTTGCCTACCAGCGCGCGCTCCCGATCGGCCCAGGCAACCCCGGCGATGTCGAGATGGGCCCAGGCGCGCCCCTCGGCAAAGGGGGCGAGGAAAGCGGCGCCGACGATGCTGCCGGCCTCGCGGCCGCGGCCGATGTTCTTGAGATCGGCCTCCTCGCCCTTGACCAGCTCGCGATAGGCCTCATCCAGCGGCAGCCGCCACAGGCGCTCGCCCACCTCCTCGCCGGCCTGCTCCAGCTGGGCGGCGAGTTCATCGTCGGTGGCAAAGAGGCCGGCGCGCTCCTTGCCGAGGGCGACGATCACCGCACCCGTCAGGGTGGCGAGATCGACCATGGTCTCGGGATCGTACTGCCGCACCAGATAGGCCATGACGTCGGCGAGCACGAGCCGTCCTTCGGCGTCGGTGTTCAGCACCTCCACCGTCTTGCCGGCATAGGTGGTGATGATGTCGCCCGGGCGCTGAGCGCTGCCGGAGGGCATGTTTTCGGCAAGCCCCACCGCCGCCACCAGGTCCACCGGCGCCCGGCGCGCCGCCAGCGCCCTGACCGCCCCCACCACCGCGGCCGCCCCGGCCATGTCCCACTTCATGTCGTGCATGCCCTGGGCAGGCTTGAGGGAGATGCCGCCGGTATCGAAACACACACCCTTGCCCACCAGCGCCAGCGGCCGCGGACGCTTGGCCCCGCGCCAGCGCATCACCACCATGCAGGGCGGCCGCGCACTCCCCTGCCCCACCGCGAGCAGCGCATTCAGCCCGAGTTCCCGCAGACGCTCGGCCGCCAACACCTCCACCTCGACGCCGAGCGGCCGCAGTTCCTCCTCGATGCGGCGGGCGAAGGACGCGGGGTAGAGGACATTGGCCGGCTCCGCCACCAGCTCGCGGGTCCAGTCGCACGCCGCCCAGAGGGTGTGGGCCTCGGCCAGCCGCTCGCGGGCGGCCTCAAGTTCGCTGGCTGTCACCAGCCGCAGCCGCTGGGGTCGCGGCGGTTCCTCCTCGCCGGTGCGGTATTTGGCAAAGCGCCAAGCGCGCAAATGCGCCCCGGTGGCAAATGCTGCCAGCACCTCGGCCTCGGACAGGCCAAAGGCGAGCCCCTCGGGCGAAGCGACAGTGAGGGTGTCGATCCGCAGCGCTTCGGCCTTCTTGACCAGCTGGGCACCGGCGCGCTCGAAGGCGTGGGCCTGTGCGCCCTCGTCGCCGCCCGGCAATAGCTGCACCAGCAGGCGATCGTAGGAAAGGCCACGGGGGAAGACGAGTTCTGCCACGCTTCCCGGCCGCGGCCGCTCGCCCAGCATGGCGACCGCCCGGCGAATCAGACCGCCGGCCGCCTCGTCCAACGCCCGCGCCGCCGTCGACAGGGTGCCGTCCGTGCCCGCGAAGACCGCCAGGTCCCCTTCCTGCGGCAGGGGCTCGCCCACCAGCTCAATGTCCACCGTGTCCCTCCTGCGTCGATCGGGGCCGAGGCCGCGCCCGCGGCCGCCGGATCGCTTCCGCATCCTCCCGCGGCCGTTATAGTGGCCGCGGCCGGTCGGTGCGGCAAGGCCGGCCGGGAGGGGGCAAGGACACGTCACGTCATGAGTCGAGCCACCCGGATCCTCGGGGGTCTTGCGCTGCTGTTGGCGCTGGTGCTGCCGCCGCTGCCGACAGCCGCAGGCGAACACCGCCCGGCGCGAGCCCTTGCGCGCGAGATCGGCGATGAGCCCTTCCTGCTGGAAGCCGATCAGCTGCGCTACGACTTCGCGCGGCGGGTGGTGACCGCCGAGGGCAGGGTGCGGCTTGAGAGCGGCGGCCATGTGCTCACCGCCGAGCGCGTGCTCTATGATGCCCGGAGCGATCGGGTGCGGGCCGAGGGGCAGGTGCGCCTTGCCACCGCCGGCGGCCAGGTGTTCTACGGCGATTCGATGGAGCTGGACGGGGCACTGCGCGAGGGCTTCGTCCGCCAGGCAGCCGCCCGGCTCAATGGCAATGCCCGGCTTGCGGCCAATCTCGCCATCCGCCTGGGCGGGCGCTACACCATCCTCGAACGGGCGGTGTTCTCCAGCTGTCCGGTCCGCTGCCCCGACGGCGCGCCGCTGTGGCAGCTGCGGGCCGATCGGGTGGTGCATGATGCCGAGAGCCGCACGCTGGTCTATGAAAATGCGGTGCTGGAGCTCGGCGGCGTGCCGGTGCTGTGGCTGCCCTGGTTCGAACATCCCGACCCGACGGTGGAGCGGCGCACCGGCTTTCTGGTGCCCGATGCCGGGACCGACACCGAGCTGGGCCTGTGGGTGCGCACCCCCTTCTTCATCGAACTCGCACCCAACCGCGACCTCACCCTCACCCCCATGCTGGCCACCTCCCAAGGGTTCGCCCTGGCGGCCGAGCTGCGCGATCTCGAGAGCTTTGGTCTCACCGAATTCGACGGCAGCCTCGCCTGGGCCAAGGAGCATGTGTCGGACCCGCAGAAGCCGCGCAAGCGCACCCTCAGAGGCCATATCCGCGGCCGCGGGCGCTATGCACTGCGGGATGAGGACCGCTTCGGCTTCGAGCTGGCGCTGGCTTCCGATGACACCTATCTGAGCACCTTCAAATTTTCCGATCAGGACGTCCTGACCAACCGGCTGTTCTATGAGCGCTACGACGGGCGCGACTTCTTCGGCCTCGAGCTGGTGGGCTTCCAGGGCCTGCGCAGCGGCGACGATCAGGGGCGGATCCCCTTCGCCACCCCGGCCCTCTCCCTCCACCTGCGCCGGCCCGCAGGCTTCCTCAGGGGCGCCGCCTGGACCCTCGACGGGAATCTGCTGGTGCTCTCGCGGCTCGAGGGGCTGGACACCCGCCGGGCGGTGGCCGAGGGCGGGCTCGAATGGTCGGGTCTTGGCCGCTTCGGCGATCTCTGGCGGCTTCGGGCCAGTCTTCGGGGCGATCTCTACTGGATCGACGGCGATCCCGCCGGCTTCGGCCCCGGGGATGAACGTACCGCCGGGCGGGTGGTGCCGCAGCTGCACCTGGGGTGGAGCTGGCCGCTGGTGGCCCGAAGCGGCCGCTGGCAGCACCTCTTGGAGCCGACCCTGGCCGTCACCGTCGGTACGGCGCGTGCGAGTGACGATCCCCTCCCCAATGAGGACAGCCTCTCGTTCGAGTTCGACGAGACCAATCTCTTCGCCCCCACCCGCTTTGCCGGCTTTGACCGGGTCGAGCGGGGGCTGCGGCTCGCCTGGGGGCTGCGGTTTGAAAGCGTGGGACCGGCGGGGCTGCGCATCGGCGGTGCCTTCGGCCAGCTGGTGCGGCCCGATCCGCTGGGCGTCTTTCCCGCCGGCAACGGCCTCGATGGGGCCTTCTCCGATTTCGTGGGGCGGCTCGATCTGCGGCCCCATCCCTGGCTCGACCTCACCTACCGCTTTCGCTTCCATCCTTCGGATCTGGCCTTCCGCCGCAATGATCTGGCGGCGGTGGTGGGGCCCACGTGGCTGCGGGCGCGGATCAACTATATCGAACTCTCGGACGAGCCGGCGGCGGGCTTCACCCGCAGGCGCGAGCAGATTCTCGCCGGGCTCAGGCTGGCACCCACCGATCGCGTCGCCCTCGGCGGGCAGCTGCGTTATGATTTCAACCGCAACCGCCTGTTGAGCTGGAGTGCGGGCGTGGTCTGGCGGGGCCCCTGCCTCGCCTTGACCGCCGGCATCGAGCGCCGATTTACCAGACGCGGCGAGCTCGAGGACGAGACCACCTTCCGCGTGCGGCTAGGGCTCGCGGGCCTGGGCGAGGACGAGGGGCAAACACCTTCCTCCCGATGTGAGGGGCAGCAGCAGGAGGCCGAGGGACGGTGATCGCGGCGGCAGGACGACAGGGGCGCTGGCGGCGGTGGATCGGGCGGCTGGCCCTGGGGCTCGGTGTGGCGGCCACCCTGCTGCCGGCGCGCGGTCAGCCGCTTGCGCCCACGGCCGGGGCGCTGCGCATCGCCGCCGTGGTGGAGGACCGGGTGGTCACGGTGCGCGACCTCGAAGCGCGCCTTAAGCTGGTAATGTTCACCAGCAATCTCGCCGACCGGCCCGAAGTGCGCGCCCAGCTGCTGCCGCAGGTGCTGCGCTCCTATATCGACGAGCAGCTACAGCTGCAGGAGGCGGAGCGGCGCGGCATCCGCGTCGACGAGGCGGAGGTAGATCAGGCCTTTGCTGCGGTGGCGGCGCGCAACCGCATGACCCCGGAACAGCTGGCCCGTCTCCTGCAGGAAAACGGCGTGCCGGTGGCGACCCTGCGCGAGCAGCTCAGGGCGCGCCTGGCCTGGAGCCGGCTGGTGGAGCGGGAGCTCAAGCCGCGGGTGGTGGTCACACGCGAGCAGATCGAACTCGAACTGCGCCAGCGCGAAGCCCAGACCCCGGCCCGGCGTCAGCTGCGTCTTGCCGAGATCCTGCTGCCGGTCTACCGGCCGGAGGAGGAGGCCCGGGTCCAGCGGGAGGCCGAGCGCCTGGTGGCGGCCCTGCGCAGCGGTGCCGACTTCGGTGCCCTCGCCGCCCAGGTCTCGGCCGCTCCCAGCGCCCAGGACGGGGGTGATGTGGGCTGGGTGGCGCTGGACGATCTGGCCGAGCCGGTGCGCCGCGCCCTCGCCGGCCTTGAGCCCGGCGAGGTGTCGGATCCGGTGCGTCTGCCCGATGGCTTTCGCATCTTCCGGGTGGTGGAGGTGCGGGAAGGGCAGAAGCGCGATCCCGGTGCCGATGTGGTGGAACTCGCCCAGATCGTCTTTCCCCTTGCGCCCGATGCCGGCGAGCGCGAGCGCCAGCGGGTGCTGCGCCAGGCCCAGGCGGTGCGCCCCCGGCTGGTGAGCTGTGCCGCCGCCGACACGCTGGCGGCTGAGCTGCGCACGCCCGCCTCCGGCCGGCTCGGCTGGATGCGGCTGCAGGACCTGCCGCCGGCCTTCCGCCAGGTGGTGCAGGGGCTGGCACCGGGCGAGCCGAGCCCGCCGCTCGCGGGGCCGCTTGGGGTCCACCTTCTGCTGGTGTGCCGCCGCGGCGGCGAGGAGGGGCTGCGCGAGCTGGTGCGCCTCGAGCTCGAACGGCGTCAGCTGGAGCGGCTGGCAGCGCGCTATCTGCGCGATCTCCGGCGTGATGCCTTTATCGACATCCGCATCTGACGCCTGAGCCGGTGGCGCCACTTTCTCCCGACTGTCTGCCGTCACCGGCCGAGCTGGTGCGGCGCCATCGCCTCGCCGCCGACCGCAGGCTCGGCCAGCACTTCCTTTATGACGAAACGCTGCTGCGCCGCATCGCGCGGGCGGCCGCCCCGCTGGATGCGGGGCCGGTGGTGGAGATCGGTCCGGGGCCGGGCGGCCTCACCCGTGCGCTGCTGCTGGAGGGGGCGCGCGAGCTGCTGGCGGTGGAGCCGGACCGGCGCATGGTGACGGCCCTGCAGGCGCTGGTGGCGGCGGCCGGGGGACGGCTCAGGGTGCTGCAGGCGGATGCCCGCAGGCTCGAGCTACGCTCCCTCGCCGCTTCCGGCCCGTTGGTGCTGGTGGGCAACCTCCCCTTCAATCTCGCCACCGAACTGCTGCTGGGCTGGCTGCACCAGCTGGATGCCATCGCCCGCATGGTACTGATGTTCCAGAAGGAGGTGGCCGAGCGGCTGGCAGCCCCACCCGGCACCGCGGCCCGCGGCAGCCTGTCGGTGCTGGTGCAGCGGCTCTGCCGGGTGGAGCGGCTGTTCGCGGTACCGCCCGGCGCCTTCCACCCGCGGCCGAAGGTGGCGGCCGCGGTGGTGCGGCTTATGCCCCGGCCCGACCGGCCCGCGCCGGACGCGCTGGCGGCGCTCGAGCGAGTGGTGCGGGCCGCCTTCGGCCAGCGGCGCAAGATGTTGCGGCGCAGCCTCAAGGCCCTCGGGGTGGCACCGGAGCGGATCTTGGCCGAGGCGGGAATCGCCGGCGAACGGCGGGCGGAGGAGCTGGAGCTTGTCGAGTTCGAGCGGCTTGCCGCCGCCTGGCAGCGGCTCGCCCGTGAAGGGGGCTGATCAGTCGGCCTCGCGCAGGCGAGCGACGAAGGCGGCCAGTGCCGGCTGGCGCCTGCGCCTAAGACGCTCGGCGGTGAGGATGGTGCGCACCGCGGCGACGCTGGCCTCAAGCTCGCGGTTCACCAGCACATAGT
>WFXL01000001.1 GCA_015490605.1 Rhodospirillales bacterium | reverse complement strand
ATGCCCACGATCCCATCCCGGGAGGATCGGGTGGGCCGGGCGGTCTGTAAGCCGGGTTCTGTACCCGGGATCGCTCCCGGGCGATGGCCATTCCTCTGGGACGCGGGTCGCCCCGTGCCTCGCGCGACCAACCCGAGCGGCCGGTCCGGAAGCCGACCCGGACGCCGAAGCGTCCTCGCCGCTCCTATTCGGTCTTGCTCCCGGTGGGGTTTGCCGTGCCACCCCCGTTGCCGGGGGCGCGGTGCGCTCTTACCGCACCCTTTCACCCTTACCCGCAGGCCCCGAGGGCCCCGGCGGGCGGTCTGCTCTCTGTGGCACTTTCCCTGGGGTTGCCCCCGCCGGGCGTTACCCGGCACCGTGCTTCCGTGGAGCCCGGACTTTCCTCCCCCGCCCGCTGGCGGGAGCGGCCATCCGACCGCCCGGCCCCTCATGCATCTGGCAAGGTCTCCCCGGCCTGGCAAGACCGGCCACACCTTTCTACGCCGGCTGGGAGCGGATGGATCTGGCTGGGGCGGCAGGATTCGAACCTGCGAATGCCGGAACCAAAATCCGGTGCCTTACCACTTGGCGACGCCCCAGCAGGCAAGGCCAACATATCCGCGGCCGGGCGCGCTTTCAACGCATCCCCTCGAGGTGCGACTGGGGCGAAGGATGGGGGTGGTGCCCAGGAGAGGACTCGAACCTCCACGGCCTTGCGGCCACTACGACCTGAACGTAGCGCGTCTACCAGTTCCGCCACCTGGGCACGGCTGGCACAGGCGATCTAGGAAGCCTGGGGGCTGCCGTCAAGCATCGGGGCGCGGTTGCCGCCGGCCCGACATCGCCCTACCCTCGCCGCGGACTTCCGCACCCCCAACCGGATACGACCCATGGCGCTCGACAGGGAGACGGTGGCGCGCATCGCCCATCTCGCGCGCATCGCCATACCCGAGGAGGAGCTCGACGGCCTCACCCACGAGCTCGCCCGCATCCTCGACTGGATCGACCAGCTCCGGGAGGTGGACACCGAGGATGTGGAGCCCATGCGGCGGGTGATGGACATCACCCCGCATCTGCGGCCCGACGAGGTGACCGACGGCGACTGCCGCGAGGCCATCCTCAAGAACGCCCCAAGGCGCCATGACGGCTATTTCGTCGTGCCGAAGGTGGTGGAATGAGCACGCGCGAACTCACCCGCCTGACCCTGGCCGAGGCCCGCCGGCGGCTCAGGGCGCGCGAATTCTCGGCGCGCGAGCTGGTGGAGGCCCATCTCGAGGCGATGGCGCGCCATCGCGGCCTCAACGCCTTCATCACCGAGACCCCCGAGCTGGCCCTCACCATGGCGGCCGAGAGCGACCGTCGGCTGGCCGCCGGCGATGCGCGGCCGCTCGAAGGAATCCCCATCGCCGTCAAGGACCTGTTCTGCACCCGCGAGGTGCGCACCACTGCAGCCTCACGCATCCTCCACAATTTCGTGCCGCCCTATGAGAGCACCGTCACCCGCCGATTGTGGGAGGCCGGGGCGGTGCTTTTGGGCAAGACCAATCTCGACGAGTTCGCCATGGGCTCGGCCAATGTCACCAGCCATTTCGGGCCGGTGGTGAACCCCTGGACGCCGCCGGGTGAGGAGCCCGGGCGGGTGCCGGGCGGCAGCTCCGGCGGCTCGGCCGCGGCGGTGGCGGCCTTGCTGGCGCCGGCGGCCACCGGCACCGACACCGGCGGCTCCATCCGCCAGCCGGCGGCCTTCTGCGGCATCGTCGGCCTCAAGCCTACCTATGGGCGCTGTTCCCGCTGGGGCATCATCGCCTTTGCGAGCTCCCTCGACCAGGCCGGCCCCATGGCCCGCACGGTGGAGGACTGCGCGCTGCTGCTGGAGCAGATGGCAGGCTATGATCCGCTTGATTCCACCAGCGCCGATGTGGCGGTGGAGCCCTGGTCCGCACGCCTCGATGCCGGCGTGAAGGGGCTTCGCATTGGCCTGCCGCGGGAATATCGGGTGGACGGCATGCCGGCCGAGATCGAGCGGCTGTGGGCCGAGGGGGCCGCGTGGCTGCGGGCCCAGGGCGCGGAGGTGGTGGAGATCTCGCTGCCGCATACCGCCTATGCGCTGCCCACCTACTATATCGTCGCCCCGGCGGAGGCCTCCTCCAACCTCGCCCGCTACGACGGCATGCGCTTTGGGCTTCGGGTGGAGGGCCGCGATCTCACCGAGACCTACATGCGCACCCGCGGCGAGGGCTTCGGGCGCGAGGTGCGCCGGCGCATCCTCATCGGCACCTATGCGCTCTCGGCGGGCTATTATGACGCCTACTATCTCAAGGCCCAGAAGGTGCGGCGCCGGATTGCCGATGATTTCCGTGAGGCCTTCACCCGGGTGGATGCCATCCTCACGCCGGCGGCCCCCACCGCCGCCTTCCGCATCGGTGAGAAGATGGACGATCCGGTGGCCATGTACCTCAACGACGTCTTCACCGTGCCCGCTTCCCTGGCGGGCCTGCCGGCGGTGGCGGTGCCGACGGGGCTCGATGGTGAGGGACTGCCGCTGGCGCTGCAGGTGATCGGCCGGCCGTGGGATGAGACCACGGTGCTGCGGGTGGCGCGGGCGCTGGAGGAGGCGGCGGACTTCCGCGCGCTGCCGCCGCGGATCGCGGAGGAGCTGGCATGAGCTGGGTGATCGAGGGCGAGACGGGCAAGTGGGAGCTCGTCTGCGGGCTCGAGATCCACGCCCAGGTGATCTCGCGCGCCAAGCTCTTCTCCGGCGCCTCGACCGAATTCGGCGCCGAGCCCAACACCCGGGTCTCGCCGGTGGATGCCGGCATGCCCGGCATGCTGCCGGTGCTCAACATGTTCTGCGTCGAACAGGCAGTGCGTACCGGCCTCGGCCTGAGGGCGCAGATCAACCTCTTCTCGGTGTTCGAGCGGAAGAACTACTTCTACCCCGATCTGCCCAACGGCTATCAGATCAGCCAGTACAAGCATCCCATCGTCGGCCGCGGCAGCGTGACCATCGAGCTTGCCGACGGCAGCACCAAGGAGATCGGCATCACCCGCCTGCATCTCGAGATGGATGCCGGCAAGTCGATCCACGACCGGCTGCCGGATGCCACCCTCATCGACCTCAACCGTTCCGGGGTGGCGCTCATGGAGATCGTCACCGAGCCCGACATCCGCGCACCCGACGAAGCCGTCGCCTTCATGCGCAAGCTGCGCTCGATCCTGCGCTATCTCGGCACCTGCGACGGCAATATGGAGGAGGGCTCGCTGCGCTGCGATGCCAATGTCTCGGTGCGGCCGCTGGGCTCGACCGAGCTCGGCACCCGCACCGAGATCAAGAATGTCAACTCCATGCGCTTCATCGCCAAGGCCATTGAATATGAGGCCCGGCGCCAGGTGGAGATCCTCGAATCCGGCGGCACGGTGGAGCAGGAAACCCGCCTGTTCGACGAGCGTCGCGGCGTCACCCGCTCCATGCGCACCAAGGAGGAGGCCCACGACTACCGCTATTTCCCCGACCCCGACCTGCTGCCGCTGGAGCTCGATCCCGCCTTCGTCGAGCGCATCCGCCGGAGTCTGCCGGAGCTGCCGGATGCCAAGAAGGCGCGGTTCGTGGAGCAGTACGGCCTCACCCCCTATGATGCGGCGGTGCTGGTGGCGGAACGGGAGGTGGCCGACTGGTTCGAGGCCGCGGCCCGAGGGCGTGATGCCAAGAAGGTGGCCAACTGGATCATCACCGAACTGTTCGGCGCCCTCAACCGCAGCGGCCTCGAGATCGGCCGGTGCCCCATCCGCCCCGAACAGCTCGGCCGGCTGCTGGACCTGGTGGAGGAGGGGCGCCTTTCCGGCCGCCTCGCCAAGGAGGTCTTCGCCCTCATGTTCGAGAGCGGCAAGGACCCGGAGGTGATCGTCGAGGAGCGGGGGCTCGTGCAGGTGACGGATGCCGCCGCTCTCGAGCCCATCGTCGCCCGGGTGGTGGCCGACAATCCCAAGCAGGTGGCCACCTACCGCAAGAACCCCAAGGTCATCGGCTGGTTCGTCGGCCAGGTGATGCGCGCCACCAAGGGCAAGGCCAATCCCCAGCTGGTGCAGGAACTGCTGCGCAAGCACCTGGAGGAGGCCTGAGCGCCACCTTCCGCCACCACGCCGGCCGGCCTACATGCAGGAGAGGGCTGGTGCGGGAGGCTGGGGGATGCCGGAACTTCCCGATGTGGCGGTGTTCGCGCGCATTCTCGAACAGCACGGGCTCGCGCGGCCCATCGCCGCGGTGGCGGTGCATGATGCACGCATTCTCGCCGACATCACCCCCGAGGCCTTCGCCGCAGCCCTTGAGGGCGATCAGCTGCAGCAGGTCCGGCGCCACGGCAAGCACCTGTTCGCCGCACGGGCACGGGGCGGTTTTCTCCATTTCCACTTCGGCATGACCGGGGCGCTCGAGCCCTTCGAGGCCAGCGAGCCGCCCTACAGCCGGGTGGTGTTGCACTTTCCCGAGCCGTGCCATCTCGCCTATGTCAATGTGCGCATGCTGGGGGAAGTGGGGCTGGTGGCGGATGTGGCCGCTTTTCTGGAGGCCCACGGGATCGGGCCCGATGCGCTGGATCCTGCCCTCACCCCCGCCTGGTTCGTCGCGGCCCTCGGCCGTTCCCGCCGTAGCATCAAGGCGGCGCTGATGGACCAGGGCCTGATCGCCGGCCTCGGCAATGTCTATACCGATGAAGTGCTGTTCCAGGCGGGGCTGCGGCCGGACGTGCCGGTGACGGCCCTCGACCGGAGCTGGCGCGAGCGGCTGTTTGTGACCCTGCGAGCGGTGCTGGCGGAGGCGGTGCGCCGGGGCGCGGCTTCTGAGCGCTTCACCGAGCGGCTGCCGGAGGACTGGCTTACCCGCGTGCGCGGCCGCAAGGACGCCCGCTGTCCCCGCTGTGGCACCACCCTGGCCACGCTGCGGATCGGCGGCCGCACCAGCTGGTACTGTCCCCGCTGCCAGCAGGACCCGCGCCAGGAGAAGGCGGCGGGGTGAGGTCAACGCCCGGCAGCCGCAGGCCGGGGGCGGCAGAAGGCGGATCACCCCGCAGGCGGGCGTGTGGCCCCGCTCCGGGCTCCTCCCCTAACGGCCGGCGGCGGCGATGGCAGCGCGCACCCGTGCTGGCGTGAGGGGCATGTCCAGATGGCGGATGCCAAGGGGGGCTAAAGCATCGAGCACGGCATTGACCAGCGCCGGCGGGCTGCCGATGCTGCCGGCCTCGCCGCAGCCCTTGACCCCCAGGGGATTGTTGCGGCACGGCACCTCAATATAGCTGAAGTCGATCATCGGCAGCTGATCGGCGCGGGGCAGGGCGTAGTCGGTGAAGCTGCCGGTGAGCAGCTGGCCCGAGTCGGGATCGAACACCGTGTGCTCGCACAGCGCCTGGCCCAGGCCCTGAGCGACGCCGCCATGCACCTGGCCGGCCACCAGCAGCGGATTGAGTACCACCCCGAAGTCGTCCACCACCGTATAGCGCACCACCTCCACCACGCCCGTCTCCGGGTCCACCTCCACTTCGGCGATGTGGCAGCCGTTGGGATAGGAATAGGCGGCAAGCGTGATCTCGGCGTCCACATCGAGCCCCCGCTCGAGGCCTGCGGGGCGCGGCGACCAGCGCAGCACCAGCCGTGCCAGCTCCAGAAGCTCCACCTCGCGATCGGTGCCGCGGACTCGGAAGATGCCATCGGCGAAGACCACATCCTCCGCCGCCACCTCGAAGTGGTGGGCGGCGGCGATGCGCCCCTTTTCGATCACCCGCGCTGCCGCCTCCACCAGCGCCGCCCCCTCGGCGGTGAGGGAGCGGGAGCCACCGGTGCCACCGCCCTGGTCCAGCACGTCCGTATCACCCTGGAGGAAGCGGATGCGCTCGGGCGGGATCCCGAGGCGCTCGGCCAGCACCTGGGCATAGGCGGTCTCGTGGCCCTGGCCGGTGGACTGGGTTCCCACCGCCACCTCAACCGTGCCGTCTTCGCGGAAGTGCAGCCGCGCCCGCTCCTCGGCATCGCCCATGGTGGCCTCGATGTAATAGGCGAGGCCGATGCCCCGCAGCCGGCCGCGGGCGCGGGCAGCCTCCTTGCGGGCGGGCGCCCCGGCCCAGTCGGCCCGCGCCATGCAGGCCTCCATCAGCCGCACGAACTCACCCGAATCGTAGGTTTCGCCGGCGGACGTGCGGTAGGGCATGGCCTCGGGCGGGATCATGTTGCGCCGGCGGAGCTCGTCCGGCGCGAGGCCGAGCTCGCGCGCCGCCAGGTCCACCAGCCGTTCGAGACAGTAGATGCTCTCCGGCCGGCCGGCACCGCGATAGGCGTCCACCGGCGGGGTGTTGGTGAAGACCCCGGTGACCGCATAGGAGATGGCGGGAATGCGATAGACCCCGGGCAGCACCTTGAGGGCGGCGAGGGTGGGGATGAATGGGGCGAAGTTGGACAGATGGGCACCGAGATTGGCCCGCACCCGCACGCGATAGCCGATCATGTGGGCGTCCTCATCAAAGGCCAGCTCCGCCACCGTCACATGATCGCGGCCATGGGTATCGGCCAGGAAGCTCTCGCTGCGGCTTGCGGTCCAGCGCACCGGCCGGTTGAACCGCAGCGCCGCCCAGGCGACCATGACATATTCGGGATAGACGAAGATCTTCATGCCGAAGCCGCCGCCCACATCGGGCGTGCGCACCCGGAGCTTCTCCGGCGGCAGCTCGAGGAGCTTGGCCAGAAGGTCGCGGTGGAGCCACACCCCCTGGGAGGGCACCCACACCACCAGCCGCCCGCTCTCCGCCTCGGGATGGGCGAGGCAGGCGCGCGGCTCCATGGCACAGGGCACCACCCGGTTGTTGACCAGCTCAAGACGGGTGATGTGGGCAGCGCGGGCAAAGGCCTCGGCCACCGCCGCCTCATCACCGACGTGCCAGTCGAAGGCGAGATTGCGCGGTGCCTCCTGGTGCAGCGCCACCGGCGCCTCCTCGGCCCGGGCCGGGTCCATCACCGCCGGCAGCTCCTCGATCTCGAGCTCCACCGCCTCGGCCGCGGCCACCGCCACATCGCGGCTTTCCGCCAGCACGAAGGCCACCGCCTCGCCCACATGGCGCACCCGCTCCCGCGCCAGCACCGGGCGCGGCGGATCGGCGCGGCGGCTGCCGTCGCGGTTCTTGAGGGGCACGAGACAAGGGATGTGCATGCGCCCGTCGGGGTCCATGTCGGCGGCGGTGACCACCGCCATCACTCCCTCCATGGCGCGGGCGGCAGTGGTGTCGATGGCGCGGAGATGGCCATGGGCCACGGGGCTTCGCACCACCGCCAGATGGAGCGCACCCTCCACCCGGAGGTCGTCGAGATAGCGCCCGTGGCCGGTGACCAGACGCGGGTCCTCAAGCCTGCGCACAGGCTGACCGATGCCGAACTTCACCGCATCCCCTCCCGACGCCGATCCGCGCTCACTCTAGCCGCCACGAGCGCGCTGCCAAGCGCCGCGACGGCGAGGGCCGCCTCCAGGCGGCCCTCTCAAAGTTCGCGGCTCTTGTCGGGGGTGGGCAGGTCAGACCAGGGCGAAAAGGCGCGAGGGGCCGCCCGTTGCCCCCTCGACGGTGGGGGTGCCGGCTACCAGCGTCGCCCCGACCGGCGGCAGCTCGCCCAGGTTCTTGACGTTCTCGAGGCCCCAGCGGTTGGTAGGCAGCCACGCATAGTGGGTGGCGAAATCCTTGGACGGTCCGTAGTCGAGGGAGAGGGTGTCGACCGCGATGCCCACCACATTGCGGCCGTCCTCCATCAGCATCTGCACCGCCTCCACATGGAACCCGGGAAAGTGCATCACCCCCTGGTCATCGGCATTGCGGAACTTGGGGCTGTTCACATGCCGATCCCAGCCGGAGTACATGGCGACACAGCAGCCGTCCGGCAGCGGACCGTGGGCCTTTTCGAAGGCGGCGATGTCGTCGGGCGTGACCTGCGCATCGGGGTTCTCGGCCGCCCGCTGGGCGATGTTGATCACCACCAGCGGCACCACCAGCCGCTCAGCCGGCACCTGATCGGCGCTCCAGCCGTCGGCCGAGAAATGGAACGGCGCGTCCATGTGGGTGCCCGTGTGCTCCACCACGGTCCATTTCTTCATGTTGAACTTGTGTTCGGCATAGTTGAACATCACCTCGATCTCGACCTGCGGCTTGCCGAAATAGGTCGGAAAATCCGTCGTCAGCCGGTGGGTAAGGTCCACCACCCGGGTGAAGCTTCGGGGTTGGGCCTGCGGTGTGCGGGGCAGCACGGCGGTGGCAGCGGCTCCGGCGGCGGTGGCGGCAGCACCGCGGAAGAAGGCCCGGCGATTCAGCCGCGCGGCCACGGTCTCGAGACATCCGGGAACACACATGGAATCAATCCCTCCCTCGTGTGAATTACCGACGGTTCAACCGGATGGTGCCGTCACGGAACCGGCGACGCAAGGGCATGATCCCGGCGACGCCCGAGTCCAAGCTTATCGCCGCCACGTCTACGGCCTTGGCATCGCGTTCGTCAGATTCGAACTCTTCGAATTCCAGTTCTTGTCAGACCCACGCCGGACCCCGACCTTCGGGTGGAACCCCGACCAGGCGCTGCCCGCACGGGTAGCGCACGCATGAGGGAGGAAAGGGACATGTCCGCAGAGCGCGAGCCTCTCTTCGACGTCCATCAGTTGGCCCACATGGAACTGCTCACGCCCAATCCGGAGGGCACGCTGCACTTCTTCCGCGACCTCCTGGGCATGGAGGAGACCACCCGCCAGGGCCAGTCGGTCTATCTGCGGGCCTATGAGGACTGGTACCATCACACGCTGAAGATCACCGAGGCGCCGCAGCCCGGCCTCGGCCATGTGGCCTGGCGGACGAGTTCGCGCGCGGCGTTGGAACGCCGGGTGAAGGCGCTTGAGGCGAGCGGCTACGGCGAGGGCTGGCATGACGGCGATGTCGGTCATGGCCCGGCCTATCGCTTCCGCACCCCCGATGGCCATCCCATGGAGCTGCTGTGGGAGGTGGACTATGCCGAGATCCCGGAAGACAAGCGCTCGCCGCTGCTCAACCGTCCGCAGAAGCGACCGCTTCGGGGCGTGCCGGTGCGCCGGATCGATCATGTGAATCTGCTGTGCAGCGATGTCACGAAGAACAAGGACTTCATGATGGAGGTGCTGGGCTTCCGCCTGCGCGAGCACATCGTGCTCAACGACGGCAGTGAGGCGGGAGCCTGGATCAGTGTCAGCCCGCTGGTCCACGAAATCGCCTTCATGCGGGATGCCACCGGCGCACGCGGACGCCTGCACCATGTGTGCTACTGGTACGGCTATCCGCAGAATCTGTGCGACATCGCCGATATCTTCCGCGAGGAAGGCATCGTCATCGAGGCCGGGCCGGGTAAGCACGGCATCAGCCAGGCGATGTTCATGTATGTCTATGAGCCCGGCGGCAATCGCGTGGAGCTGTTCGGCGATCCCGGCTATCTGATCTTCGATCCCGACTGGAAGCCCATCCGCTGGACCGAGGAGACGCTGGCGGCTGGCATCGTCTGGTACGGTGGCAGCCTGCCGGCGGAATTCTTCCGCTACGGCACGCCCGTGGTCGAAGGTGCCGAGGCCAAGGCCGCGGAGTAGGGCGTCTGCGGCACTGCAAGCCTGGCACGCGGACACCCCCAGAACCGGGCCGGGGAGCTCCCCGGCCCGTCGTCTTTGGAACGCTCACGGGAGGTCGGGAAACGCGAACACCGCCATCGACAGCGAGCCGAACTCGAAGCTGTCGTGCAGTTTGCGCCCGCGACCACCGCCGGCACCGGCCGCCGCAAACAGCGGCAGGATGTGCTCCTCGGTGGGATGGGCATAGGCCGCATGGGGTGCGCGCCGGCGGTAGTGCAGGAGATCATCGCGCGCGCCCGCTTCCACCGCGCGGGTGATCCAGGCATCGAACTCTTCCGCCCAGCGCGGCGGTGGTTCGGCGGTGGCGATCACGCCCCGTCGCAACCGCCCGAGGGCGTCGGCCAGATTGTGGGTGAGAGCACCGGAGCCCATCACCAGCACATCCCGCTGGCGCAGCGGCGCCAGCGCCTCCCCCAGCTGCCAGTGGTGGGCGGGGCCGCGCTCGCTTTGGACCGACACCTGCAGCACCGGAATGTCGGCCTCGGGATACATGAGCAGCAGCGGGATCCAGGCGCCGTGGTCGAGCCCGCGTTCGGCATCGACCGCGGCGGTCAAGCCCGCCGCCTGCAGCAGGTGGGCGATCTCCTCTGCGAGTGTGGGATCGCCCGGTGCCGGATAGCGCAGCTCATACAGCGCCTGGGGAAAGCCGTAGAAGTCGTGGATCGTGGGCGGTGCCGGCGAACCGGTGACCGCCGGCTCGGCAGTCTCCCAGTGGGCGGAGAGACACACCACCGCCCGCGGTCGGCCGAGCCGGCGCCCCAGGCCCGCGAGGAAACGGTGGGCCGGCGTGTCGTCGACGGCGACGGTGGGCGAACCGTGGGAGACAAAAATGGCAGGCCACATGGAATCGGCTCCCTGTTCCGGCAGGTCTCCGGTGGCAGACCACCGCCCCGATACGGTTTCTCCTGCGGGCTGACGCGACTCTAGGGATCACGAGGCATTCGGGGCAAGGGGCGTGGCCCCTGTGCCCGACGGTCACAGGCCAGGGACAGCCTGCCGAAGCACGCCCCGCGGTTGCCGGTGCCAACGCCTGAGATCGCCCTCCTTTGCGAGTCCGCAAGCGCATCCGGTCACGGGAAGCCCGGGTGCCATGACGCCTTCGCATTCCCGACATGTGCGCGCGGGGACGGTGTCGGAACGCCATGATGGTGCTATGACCGCATCTGTCCGAGCCGCCGCGCGAACCCGTCGGCGCGCGACCGCGGGTTGCACCCGGTGCCGCGGTGGCTCCAGGGGGAGGAGTCGGCTGCCGGTGACCGCCACCGCCGAGAATCGCATCGATCCATGGCTCTACCGCCGCACCTGTGGCCGGTTCGGCACCGGCGTGACGGTCATCACCACGCGCCTTGCGGGCCGCGTGCACGGCATGACCGCCAACGCCTTCATGTCGGTGTCGCTGCAGCCGCCGCTGGTGCTGGTGTCCATCAACCGCCGCGCGAAGATGTGCCAGCTGCTGGAGCACACCGGGCGCTATGCGGTTTCCATCCTGCGGGAAGACCAGAAGGATCTCGCCCTTCACTTCGCCGGCCGGCCGCGGGAGGGGCTCACCATTTCTTTCGGTGAGCGCTGTGGCCTGCCGGTGCTGGAGGGGGCACTGGGCCATGTGGTGGCGCGGGTGGTGCAGCGGGTGGATGCCGGCGATCATGTGCTCTTCATCGGCGAGGTGGAGCACATGGAGTCTCGCGAGGGCCCGCCACTGCTATTCTACGGCGGCCGCTTCGAAACCCTGGCCGAGGCGGCGCGCGAGGCCGGCAGTGAAGGCCATCGGGGAGACGGTGGGGAGTGAACGCGCGAGCCCGTCACTGCCGGCGTGCACGGGTGCCGAGGTCCACAGGGGCGGCGTCGGTGCCGGATGGAGGGCAAGCGGCGTGCCGGCGCGCATGAGGGGGGCCGTACATGTCCGATGAACGCCTGAGGGAGATGGCGCGTCTTCTGGACGAGGCCTGGGAGACGCACAGACCCATCGCACCGCTCTCCAGGACCCACGGACTGACCTCCATCGAGGACGCCTATGAGGTCCAGCGGCTGTTCCACGCCCGCCGTGTGGCCCGCGGCGAGCGGGTGATGGGGCGCAAGGTCGGCCTTACCGCCCGGACGGTGCAGCAGCAGCTCGGGGTGGACCAGCCCGACTTCGGCCATCTCTGGGCAAGCCGCCACTTCCCCCGCGAGGATGCGGTGGTGGCGGTGCCGCATGAGCTCTTCCTGCAACCGCGGATCGAGGGCGAGCTCGCCTTCCTCATCGGGAGACGACTTGCCGGGCCGGGGGTGACGCTGCAGCAGGTGCTGGCGGCCACCGAGGCGGTGGCTCCCGCCTTCGAGATCGTCGACTCGCGCATCGCCAACTGGCAGATCACCATCACCGACACCATCGCCGACAATGCCTCCTACGGCGGCTTCATCCTCGGTGACTGGCGGCGTGATTGGCTCCAGGCCGATCTGCCGGCCCTTGCCATGCGCCTGCTGGTGAATGGCCATGACAGGGCGCAGGGGGTCGGCGCGGCCGTGCTCGATCATCCCGCCGCGGCGGTGGCGTGGCTGGCCAACACGCTGGCGCAGTTCGGTGCGGCGCTGGAGGTGGGCGATGTGGTGCTCTCAGGCTCCTGGATCCCCATGCAGTCGGTAGTGCCGGGGGATGTGTGCGAGCTCCGGCTGGGCGATGCCGAGCCGTTGGTGATGCGGTTCGCCTGAGGACCGGGCGATGGCGGAAATCGAACGACTCACGCTGCAGACCGGGAAGGTGGAGACCCACTTGTGCCGCGCCGGCCAAGGGAAAGAGGCGGTGCTCTTGCTCCACGGCTCGGGCCCCGGCGCCAGTGCCTTCTCCAGCTGGCAGCCGGCTCTGGCCGAGTTGGGCCGAGATCGCCTCACGCTCGCACCGGATCTCGTCGGCTTCGGCGCCAGCACCCATCCCAACCCGCCACCGCTCTTCATCCGAAGCTGGATGCGGCTGTGGGTGGATCAGATCCTCGCCCTGCTGGACGCCCTCGGTCTCGAGCGGGTCCATCTGGTGGGCAACTCCATGGGCGGTTGCGTGGCCCTTCATCTTTTGGCGGAAGCGCCCCGGCGCTTCGCCAGGGTGGTGCTGGTGGCGACTGCCGGCGCCCCCATGCGGATCACCCCCGAACTCGACCGGCTGTGGGGCTTCTATGAGGATCCCGCGCCCGGAGCCATGCACCAGCTGGTGCGCAGCCTTGCCTTCGACCCCGACTTGGCGGGCGACCGGCTCGAGGAGATCGTCCGGCTGCGTCTCGAGGCTGCGCTGGAGCCGCAGGTGCGGCGCTCCTTCGAGGCCATGTTCGGCGGCGATCGGCAGCAGGTGCTGGATGCGCTGGTGGTGCCAGAATCGTGGCTGCGGCTGATTGACCACGACATCCTCATGATCCACGGGCGGGATGACCGCATCGTCCCGCTCGAAACCGGCCTGTGGCTGCTCCGGCGGCTGCCCCGTGCCGCGCTCCACGTGATCCCGCGCTGTGGCCACTGGCCCCAGATCGAGCACCGCGAGACCTTCCATCACCTGGTGCGCGAACATCTGTCCGGCTGATCGCCGTGTCCCTGTCGGGGCCGGCTCCGTGACCAGCACCGGTGCACACCGTGCCGGCCCGCCATCATTCGCATTCTTCGGCCATGAACCCCTGACCGGCAGGCCACGCTCTGGGAAGGCGCTCAGGGGTGCGGCTCCCCTGAACAGCCGGGCTTGCGGTCGCCTGCGCCTGGCCCTTGGCGGAATGGCCGGCGTTCCCGGGACCCAACGGCGGGCAATGGCGCCCAACCGCTTTTCGGCAGGAGCACCGCTGGTTCTGCGGAAGGAGCCCGATCCCTCCGCCATGTGACGGGAGGTTTTAGGCCGGAGTGATGCGATGGATCCGGCGGGAAAAACCGGTCTGAGGAGGCGCCCCGGTGCCTGGAAATCCAGAGGGTGGCGCGCAAACAGCAATCCGGCAGGCCTGCACGAAAGAGCCAACGTCAACCCGCTCGTTTCCATCGAAACGACTCCAGGTCTGCCGAGCCGAAGCCCAGCCTCCTGCTCCCCCTATGGTCGGCCTGATTGTTGGTCCCGTCGCCTTCGGTGCGGGCGTCGCGGATGGTGAAGGCGTGGGTCGAGCCCTCGCAGGGCTGGGTATCCCTGTTCCCGGCGATCTCAGCCATGCAAAACCACGCGCCGCTTGCCAGGTGGCAACTGTGGCAAGAGGTGCTGGACAGCAGCTTCGGTTCGCTGCCGTACCTGGCGAGTAGGGCCATGGCCAGCGCGCCCGTCTTGAATAGCAAGATACCGGAGGCGGTGCGCCGCCAGCCAGTCGGTGGACACAGGTGATCTCGGAAGGCTGGCCTGCGCCCGCACCACTCCCGCGGCCAGGCTCGGCATCAGCATGCCCGCCGCTTCGAGGAGCGTACGCGGCTGGGAACCTGTGCAGAGCCCATCCTCCCTCGGTCGTCGAATGGCGTATTCGTTGGCATAGGCCTATCGCCGGCGACGCTTAATCACCATGGGGAGCGGCCAGTGCAGTGGGCAACGCCGGCAGTTTGTCGATGGGCTACGGCGACCTATCCGGACGATCCTCCCCATTGTCGGCTCTGTGACCCGATCCCTCGGCACTCCGTAGGGCCCACCCGGCGATCAGACACCAACATCGCGCGTGCGATCCCCAGGGCTCCGCTGGTCGTGGGAGGGGCTCATAGGGGGCGGGAGCGAGCCGGAGGCTTCTGGCGGATGGGGTGTCTGCT